>CAIYTT010000034.1 GCA_903929195.1 uncultured Bacteroidota bacterium | reverse complement strand
GGATGTACCATAATACATACGCAGCAAATAATCGGTCATATAATTATTCTGTATTTCAATAATAATAAGTTCGCCAATAGAATTTTGTACCAGAATATCTACTCTGTTGGTTTTATCGTCTGCTGTTTGTCTGTTGCCTTCACTTTCAAGTACACTTTCTATCTTTATATCTTCCATTAGCAGTTCGCTCAAAAAGCCTTCCAGAATACCGAAGTTCGCTTTATTGCGTAATAGGCGTTTCACAGCCCAATCGAAACGTATAAGATTTTTCATATAGTTTTATGCCAAAGGTAATTGAAAACACTTACTTTATAAAAGATACTAATAGAAAAAGGTGTAAGTTACTCTACATAAATTTCATCGCAGGCAATCATCGGTTTTTTATTTTCTCTGTATCGCCAGTCGGGTAAAGATTTTATAGGGTTTGCAGTAACTCTAATATATCTTATAGGTTTATTTTTATCATTTTTTATATTAAAACCTTTAATGTCTAAATTGTAATGCTCCTCATTTGTGTTATTAGTTAATGCCGGTACCGAATAAAAATCTTTCCCGTTTGTACTAAATTCAGCTTCAATTTTTTCGGGCAAGAAAATCCAGTGGCGTGGGTCATCTAAAAAATGCATAAAAAGTTTCGATACTTTTGTAGGCTTCCCTAAATCTATGGTTGCTACCATCTGCGTGCCATAGAAACAAAGCCAGTTATAACTGAAATCTTCATATCCCGGGTTGCCATCAACTAAAGTGCTTGTACCTTTTGCAGGAAAGTCGGCTGCATTAGGATATTTTAAAGCTACAGTTGCACCAATAGCTTTTGTATTTATTACACCGTATTTAAAAATAGAATCCCATTGTTGTTGGTATTTTTGCGGTGTTAAGCCACCTTCAGCAAGTTCGGTAATACCTGCATTTTTGCAGTCATTTACAAATTTCTTTACTTTATCAGCAAATTTTGGTTTTATTTCCCAATTATCATTTTCTCCTTTTATAAATATACCATGTTTTTCTATGCCATAAAAACGAGCTTGTTGCAATACCGTATATTCTAATGGTAGGCGTGCTATTTTTACTCTATTAAAAAATACAGGATTGTTTTCAGATGCAGCCTCTGCTTTATCAAACAAATCTGCATATTTTTCAATTAATGCCGGGGTTAAATAACTATTCCATTCGTTAATAGGATTGCCATATATATCTAATTTTCGTTTAGTTGTAAGCCTCTCCTTCTCCAGTTCATTTACATATTTTTCTATGTATGGTGCTGCCTCTTTTCCATAAAAGTCATTTAAAAAACTTTGATTCTGTTCTTTTATATTTAAGGTATCGTTCCAAAGTAATTTTGCAAGTAAGTAACACCTCCATTCAGCAAATTCGCTGTAAGTATCTCCGCTGCCTTGTTCAAAAATACCTTTTACACCATTATCTTTTAGATATTTAATATTTGCTTGTAGAGTATTAAAATTAGGAAAAGGAGCTAAATAATTCGTGAACTCGGTTACATAATCCCAAATAAAGATATTGGGTGTTAAAGCACTCCAATCTTTTAAATCTCTTCTAAAACCGGCAGCACTGCCTTCTTCGCTTAATGGCTTATCTCTATACGCATCAATATTGCTTAAAAATATATATACATTAGGTGCAGGCTTTAATTTTTTTGGGGCTCTGTGACTATACCCGTAAGCTAAAGTAGCAAATTTTTTATCCGGGAATTGTTCGGCAATGCTATTTACAAATTTAATTAAAGACCCTTGAGGTCCACCTTCTTCATTATCTATTGCTTTACATTTTTCACATTCGCAGTAACCAATATCATCATTAGGACTCAAGGACCAATACATGGCATCGGGGTTGTCTGCAATACGTTTTTTAAATTCAGACAAAACAATTTTATATACGTCAGGATTCGCCAAACATAATTGACTTGCCTGCCTTGTACCTTTCACTAAAGCATAATATTCCGGATGTGTTTTAAAATAAATTTTTGCAGGTACTAATTTATCATAGCTATGTCCCCATAAACCCCATAAATCATCTAATTGATGTAGTTTGTGCCATTCTAAATATTCTGCATTATGCACAGTGGGGTAATAAACTTCTCTATACTCAAACTGCGGTTTATGATAATCTTCTATATTAGCAGGAATTTTTATAATGGGTAAATTAGGTACAATTGCTTCTCTCGTATCTATTTTTCTGCAATGAAGATAGGTTTCCAAAAAGCTGTAAACACCATATATCAGTCCTTTGCCTCCTCCGCCTTTAAAAACTATATTTTCATCGTCTGTACCAAAAAAATAGGATTCGGGTTCTAATTTTCCGGAGCGCATTTTGTTACCCATCTTGGTATCTCCTATGTATATAGCCGGTGGTAAAATACCTTTACCTTCATTCACTATTTTTAATTCTGTACCGCTTGCTTTTTTTAAATAGGTCTGCAATACTTTGGCAGTTCTTAATTCTAATTTTGTAGGGTTTGCAGACAAGATAATTTTATAAGAGGTAACTTTTTTATCTATTAAAGTTATATCCTTTGCAGTACTATTGCAAGCAGTAAGTGTATTTAACAATACAATTAATACAATTATTAATTTTCGTTTAAACACAGTGATTTATTTAAAATTTATGGAGAAGAGATAAATTTAAATCATATTGATTCTTATAATTATTAGAACGCCATTCCATATTAGACCATGTAAATGAAGTAGCTAATGTTGTTCTAAAATGTAATT
This sequence comes from uncultured Bacteroidota bacterium, assembly GCA_903929195.1. Classification (GTDB taxonomy): domain Bacteria; phylum Bacteroidota; class Bacteroidia; order Chitinophagales; family Chitinophagaceae; genus CAIYTT01. Next base: position 35,058 of record CAIYTT010000034.1, on the reverse strand, counting down.
GTCGCTGGTAGCCTGCCCCCATGCTTACTGTAGTTAACGATATTACTTGACCAATACGGTATAGGGAACTAAAATCGTCCGGTGCACGACCATAACCCATTAGTACAGAGAAGAAATCTGCTTTAGAGTCTTTAATATAATATCGGGTACTAAACACACCCGAATAATAGGGACCTTCCACATAGCCATTATTTAATAACATATAGCTGCCAAAAACACGTAAGTTAAAATAGAAGTCCTTATATTGCCTGGATACAGAAGATAAGCCGGAATAAATCTTTAAACTATCAGACCGAAGCATACGCACACCCAATTCACCGTCCCAAGCTTTAGGAAAAGAATGAAATAAGGAATACCCAAGGCGATAAGTAGGGAAAACAAAAGCACTTGGTGAGTAGGATGCCATTAAATAAGAATACCATTTAATAGTATGATTTAAATAAGCTTCAGCATTAAACTGTAAACCTGCACCGGAGTCTCTGCCGGCATAATCTACCCTGAAAATAAGAGAGGCTTTTTCAAATTTTCTTGTGTATTGTAATGAAGCAATATTACTTTGCACCTTTCCGGAATCATAAGTAGAGTGTAGATAAAAAATTCCAAATTCATTTTTTAATTGCATACTATACAATAAATCTTTATAATCTAGGTAGCGTTGGTCTAAAATCATCATTCTTGATACGGTATCCATTGCCTTCCATGCCTCTTCAAACTTCGTTTTTTTCTCTAATACTACTGCCCGCTTTATTAAAAAATAAGGATTAATTGGGTAAATCCTTCGTCCGCGTTCTATTAATACCAAAGCACTATCGTGCATTTGTTTATCATTAAGTAAATTAATGGTATAATACATTGTAGTAGTATCGTTAGGGGCAATAGCAAGGGCTTTATTAAACTCCGTTAAGGCACTGTCTTGCTCTGCCTGACCAAGGTATTGTTTTCCCGAAGATAGAATTTGTTCTATGTATGTATTTTTAAATCTTGTATTATAAGGATAATCATTATATAAACCGCCCGAAATTTCATAAGCTTTTCTATATTCTTTGGCATCAGCATATACAAGAGATTTTCGGAACAATAATTCTTTTGAATCCGGGTAATAACCTATACCCTGATTAACATAAAAAATGGCGGAGTCATAATTTTTTACCGCTGTTTCTACGTTAATCATATAATTTAGTGCATCTAAATTATTAGGTTGTTTGTCTAATACTTCTTTTAAAATTTTTATAGTACTATAATAATCATCATATTGCATGTATTGCCTACCTGCTGCCAAATACTCTTCTACAAAGCTTATTAAATAATTTTTATTACTTGGGTTTTTTTCTAGTAATTGTCTTGATATTTGTGCCGATTCCGTGTGTTTTTGATAATCGGCAAGTACGCCGGCTTTTCTAAATAACAATTGCTCATTATTAGGATGTTGTTTTAAAGATTCATCTATTGTATGTAAAGCTTCATCATATTTTTTCTGCTGCACATAAATACTAATTAAATAATTAGTGGCTTGTAGGTTGGCAGGGTCATAGGTAAGTACAGTCTTTATGATTACAATTGCCGAGTCATTTTCTTGTTCTGCAAGGTATTGCCGGGCAGCAAGGTTTTTTAATTCTAGCATGTGTTCCCTGCTGTCTTGAGACGGGTTTTGCTTATATAAAGTTTCCGCTATTACCGAGGCTCCGCCATAAGCTTTTTGTGCTTCAAGTATTCCTAATTTTTTTTGCAATAAGTCTCTATCATTCGGGCTACGTTTCAAACCTACATTTATCCATGTTAAAGCCTCTGTATATTGCCCACGCATAAAAGCAATATTTATTACATAATTAAGAGCTTCTCTGTTACCCGGGTCTTTTTCTAATACACCTGCAAACAACATATAGGGGTCGGCATTCATATAGTAAACACCTGCATCCATTCTTAAATAAGTGTTCATTTTTATAATCTGAGCATTATTAGGGTATAGCCTTAGTAATTTATTAATAACACTAAGAGCATCAACATATAGCGACATAGCCTCTAATATGTTTATCTTTTTCAATAATAATTCAAAGGAGTTAGGATTAGATAATAATGCCCTATTTACAGAGGCTAATGATTTGGCATAATTTCCCGATTTTACATCCAAATTATAAATAGACTCTAACGCTTCTTTATTCAAAGGGTCTTGTTCCAATACCGATTCGTAAGAGCGTAATGCAATATCTATATACCCATGGCTATAATAATGCCGGGCTAAAGAAAGCTTATATTCTAAATAAATACTTCGTATATAAGGGTCATTAGAATATCTTTCGAATAAATAAGCAGCTAAACGGTCGCTTTCTAACCAATCACCTTCTTTATTATATATATCTAATTTTCTAAGTAAGAGGTCTTTATCGTTAGGGAAATATTTTAATCCCATATCAGCATATTCTAAAGCTTGTAAATAGTTACAAGCTGTTGCTTCCATACTTACTAAATAGATATAGGCATCGCGGTAACGAGGATTTTTTTCAATTACCAAATTCATTTCAATACGGGCACTGTCTATTTTACCGGCAAGAGAATATGCACGCCCCAATAATAAGTGGATATCTAGATTTCGAGGAGAAACACTTACACCTTGCCTACATTCGTTAATGGCTTTTTGATATTTTTTTAATTCAATATCTCTTTTTGCCATCTTATATAACTCATCCGATGATTCCAATTTCTTTAAAAACTGGGCATTCGCGTTACTCCAAAAGGAAGCAAAAATTAATATAAATGTTAACTTTTGGATTAATTTCATATATCAAAACGAATATCTTTTTTACTTTTCCTATAACTTCTTAGCATAACTTCTTAAATTTCAACCCAAAGCATAATAGAATTGCTAATGCAAATTATAAAATAAAAATGTAAAAGTATAAAATACTGCAATACTTTCAAAACATTATATGCTAAACCAAAATGTAAGATAGTTAAAGTAAGGGTTTTGAATGTTTTGTAAGGTAGGAAGACGTTATTTATATTCAAACCACAATTTATATTACCAAGTGTGTTTGTAAAAATAATTCTATGTAAAAATTATAGCTTAATTTTACATTTTAGAAATTTACTGCCAACCAGCTTCTAAATTTAAGATGGGGGAACGTGTAGATGAATCGGTAGAAAATGTTGTTAGATAACCATGGTAGAAACATTAATTACTTGCGTCTTGCCGTTACAGACAGGTGCAACTTGCGTTGCTTTTACTGTATGCCGGAGCATGGTTTGCAATGGTTGGAAAGAAAAGAATTAATGTCGTTTGAAGAAATGCTACGTGTATGTACTCTATTGGTAAATATGGGCATCAATAAAATTCGTATTACCGGTGGCGAACCATTTGTTAGAAAAGACATCATGCACTTTCTATCGGCACTTTCTAAGTTAAAAGGGCTGAATGAAATAGCAGTAACTACAAATGGTGTACAGACAGCACCACTTATACCCGATTTAATAAAATTGGGTATAAAATCTATTAATCTTAGTCTTGATTCGCTTGATAGGCAGCGTTTTTTTTCAATAACACGCAGAGATGAATTGCCTGCTGTTTTAGATACTTATCATCAATTACTGAAGCATAAAATTTCTCTTAGATTGAATGCAGTAGTAATGGATGGTAAAAATATTGAAGATATTTTACCACTTGTAGATTTAGCAAAAAACGACCCTGTTAGTGTAAGGTTTATTGAAGAAATGCCTTTTAACGGTACCGACCACGAGTACATAAAATTAGAATGGGACCATGTAAGAATATTAAATCATATAAAAGAAAAATATCCGGATATTAAAAAAATACCTGACCCACCCCATTCTACATCGTATAATTACAAGATACCCGGGCATGCCGGCACTGTTGGTATTATTGCTGCTTACACTCGTTCTTTTTGCGGCACATGCAATAGAATAAGAATTACACCGCAAGGCGTACTTAAAACCTGTTTATACGACCATGGTGTTTTAAACATTCGCGACCTTATTCGTGGAATCCATACAGATATTGAATTGCAAAATACTATCATTAATACATTGCAGAAGCGTGCCATAAATGGTTGGGAGGCAGAAAAGGCAAGAAACAGTAACGACCCTGTTTTAGAATCTATGGCAAGCATTGGTGGATAATTTTATTTTGATTCAGCCTTTACAAAACTCGATTACTACCTTTGCAAAAGATTGAAATTTGTATGTATTTTGTTTAAATAATATAAGAAAAATAGTTTAAATAAATTGTAATAAATGATAAGTGTTGAAGAGGCTGAAAGAATAATAATGTCGCAAAGAAAGGATTTTGGCAACGAAAAGCTGGAACTTGAAAAAGCATTAGGGCATATACTTGCCGAAGACCTAAAAACAGATAGAGACCTACCCGCCTATAATAAAGTTACTATGGATGGAATTGCTGTAAATTATAAAGCAATAGAAAACGGTATCAATAAGTTTAAAATTATTGCAACACAAGCAGCCGGTGAGCCTCCTTTAGAAATTAATAAGGAAGATGAATGTATTGAAATAATGACTGGGGCTGTATTGCCAAATAATACAGATACTATTATTAGGTACGAAGACTTGGAAATAACAGACACGCTTGCGATTTTGGGTTCAAAAGTTGTAAAAAAAGGTCAGAATGTACATCTTAAAGGTACTGATAAAAAAGAAAATGATATTGTAGTTACTGCCGGTAGGGTGATTGATGCTGCTGTAATAGGTATTGCTGCAACAGTGGGGGCAACAACGTTACTTGTAAAAAAACAGCCTGAAATTATTATTATTTCTACAGGAAACGAATTGGTGGAAATAACAGAAACCCCTTCTCCCTACCAAATAAGAAGTAGCAATAGCCACACCATAAAGGCACTTTTAAAACTACAAACTATTAATGCCACTTGCCTACATATTGATGACGATTTAGATACTACAATAAAAACAATTAAAGATTGCCTTGATAAATATGATATTATTTTATTAAGTGGCGGTATTTCTATGGGCAAATTTGATTTTGTACCCCAAGCATTAGAGGTTTGCGGTGTACATAAATTTTTTCATAAAGTGCAACAAAGACCCGGAAAGCCTTTTTGGTTTGGTAAACATAATGATGGTGCTGTTGTTTTTGCTTTGCCCGGTAACCCTGTTTCTGTTTTTCTTTGTATGATAAGGTATGTATTACCTTGGCTATATAATAATACCGGCAGGCAAGCACTACCCAATCTACATGCATTATTAGGGGTAGATGTTCATTTTAAACCGTCATTACAATATTTTGTACAGGTAAAAGTAAATGTAAACAACAAAGGACAATTGGTTGCAACTCCACTGGAAGGAAATGGTTCGGGAGACTTTTCTAATATTTTAGATACCAATGCATTTATGGAACTGCCGGTGGGTAAGGAAACTTATACACGAGGCGATGTATATAGAATATGGCAGTTTAAACCATTGTTTGTATAATATTACGTATATGTGTATATTGTTTTGTATGTAAATTTATTGATAGTCTATTTTTAAAATTATTAGTATTATACAGCGAATGATAAATTATATGTATATCAGCAGTTTGGGTATTAAAATGTAGTGTAATACTATTTTTTTTCAAAACTCACTAAAACTTTAACATTTTATGGCATACTTTTTGTAATATTTACTTAAAAATATGCAATGAATAAGTCTTTGAAATTGTTTAGTTTAGTAGCAATATGCTTATCTATCCTTTTTGTATCTTGCTCTAAGAATATTACTTGTAACGATGGTGTAATCGCTATCTATCCGGTTGGGTTTACCAAAACAGATTTTGATTCTGCAATTGTATATAGATATAAACAAGATAATGCTTTTGATATAATAATTGATAGTACCCACTTTGTATATTATACCAATGGCGACTACGACACTGCCAGTTTATCTGTAATGTCTCAATATGGTAATTCCGGCTTAGGTTCGTCATTTTTGTTGCCGGGTTATGATTATAAGATTCATCTTCCGAAAGCAGGCAGAACTTTTGCTATAACTAACATTGTACAAAAGGGTAATAAAACACAATCATATACTCCCGGTCTTTTTGAAAACGGAACAGTAGTGAGTTGCTGCAATACAATTATTTCCTGTAATCTTGATGGTAAACTCATTTATGTTACCACTAATACTTTACAAAGCTCGAAGGTAAATATAGTAAAATAGTTTTTTAAATTTGGATATTGGCATGCCATTAAAGCCAAATGCATAGCCAACTAAACCGAATATATTATATAGAATATCATCAAATATCGAAAATTATACTATTAAAATTATTGTTATCAATAACTATCTATTCAGTCTCCATAATAATATCATCCCATTGGGATTCATTTTATGGAGACCTGAAAAGTTACCAACTTTTAAAGATTCCTTTTTTTTAATTTTCCTGCTAAACAAAAATATCCGATTGACATAATTTGTCAATCGGATATTTTTGTTTAGCAGGATTGCAATTTATTCAAAATCATCATCGTCTAAACTCATGTTCATATTCAACATGCTACCCAGCATATCTCCAAATTTATAACCACCTTCTGTAATTATTTTTTTGCTTATCAATGAAAATTCAGATAGACCATGTAATAAGAATTCCATTAGTAACCCCGCTTGTTCTTTATCAACAGTAGGGTAATATTGTTTTACAACTGCAAAAAGTCCATCTACTTTATATAAATGATTTAAATATGCTGCATCCGGTTCTTCTTGTAGAAGTGCAAGGTCATTGCCTTTGTCAAACCAACTAATTATAGGTTGGTACGGATTGGGCTTCGGCTTCGTTTTATTATTTTCTTTATTACTTTTCTTAAAACTTTGCGGGTCGGGAAAATATTGTATAAATGTACTACGTATAGCAAGGCTTAACAAGCGATAGGCAACATTAAGCGGGCCTTCTTGTTCGCCTTCATATACTAATTCTATTTTGCCGGTAATAGAAGGTATTACACCGGCAAAGTCTGAAATACGCATGATAGTATGCGCATTGTTTTCTCTTAATGCACGTCTTTCGGCAGTACTTACTAAGTTTTCAAAAGCTGAAATAGTTAATCGAGCCGAAACACCACTTTTTTGATCTACAAATTCGCTTTTGCGTGCCTCCATAGCTATTTGTTCTATTAACAGCTTGCATAAATCAGGTATTTCAACATGCTTTAATTGTGCAGGTAATATAGCTGCTTCTTGTTCTGTAATAGACTTAGAAATCTCTACCGTTTTAGGATAATGGGTAAGAATTTGGCTTTCAATACGGTCTTTAAGTGGTGTAACAATACTACCTCTATTGGTATAATCCTCCGGATTTGCAGTAAATATAAAAAGTATATCAAGTGGTAATCTTAATTTAAAACCCCGAATTTGTATATCCCCTTCCTGCAATATATTAAACAAAGACACCTGTATGCGTGCTTGTAAATCCGGTAGTTCATTAATTACAAAAATGCCCCTATGCGAACGGGGAATAATACCGAAATGGAGTGCCTGTTCATCAGCAAAACTCAAACGCATGTGTGCCGCTTTAATAGGGTCTATATCGCCTATAAGGTCAGCCACAGAAACATCGGGAGTGGCTAATTTTTCACCATAACGTTTGCTTCGGTGCAACCAAGTAATAGGTGTAGCATCACCCATTTCTTCAAGTAATTTTACTGCAAAATAAGAAACAGGTTTTAAGGGGTCGTCATTAATTTCGCTTCCTTCAATTACCGGTATCCACTCATCCAATAAATGAATCATTTCTCTTGCCATTCGTGTTTTTGCTTGTCCTCGCAAACCCAAAAACAAAATATTGTGCCGCGATAATAAAGCACGCTCTACATCAGGAATAACTGTATTCTCGTAACCTAAAATAGAATTAAAAGGGCTTTGTTTTTTTTGAATAAGAGGTATTAGATTTTCTCTTATTTCTTCTTTTACATTTTTACTTTTATATCCCGCCTTCTTTAATGCTCCAAGCGTTTTTATTTCTAAATAATTCATTATTTGTTCTATTTATAGTATTGGCAATATTAGCATAAAACAAGCAGAAAATGTACTCAACTATATATTGTTTTGCTTTGTGCAAATAGCATAATAATATATAAACAAAGAATGTATTGTAACTATTCTATCTCCAAAAAAAATGAATGCCGAGGGGATGATACTATTATAGCAAAATACAATGCAAAATGCAGTAAAACCCTTAAAGGGTGATATTATTTTACAATTTATGTGAAAATAATATCACCCTTTAAGGGTTTTGAAATGGAAGCAAAAACCTAAGCTTTTTTTGCTTTTGCTTTTGTAGCTTTTTCTTCAGTTGTTTCTTCCGGATTTACTGATTCTAATTTAGACTCAACGTTTAGTTTTTTTTCTAATTCACGAACTTGTTTTTTCAAATCATAAATTGTTTTATAAACTTCGTCCATTTCGCTGCGGGTAGCAACCGGAATATCTTTAAACATTTTTTCTGTTTGTAATTCAATATCCTTACGTAATTTCATTTGCATGCTACCTACTTCGCTCATTAATTCGCTATAGTTGCTGCTTTCGAACAATGAAACATAAACTTTATCGCTTATATTTAACCATTCTTGATAAAGAGATAACATGCTTGTAATTTCCTTACCATCTTTTACTTTTTCTGCAATGTTTTCAGCAAGTTTATCCATTACTTTAGTACCTTGATTATACATCATGTATTGCAATTCTGCATTTTTCATGTTATATAACATAATACGGTGGTTTATTTCTGCCCACTCTTGTATTGTTTTTGTTTGTTGTGTAGGAGTAATTAATTTAGCAAAAGGTGCAACAGACTCATTAATAGAGTTATACAAGTTTGTATAAGCACTATTCATATTACCAAACATTTGAGTACTGCCATTGTTCATAGCATTATTCATCATATTACGCATTTGATGAAAGTTATGAGTACCATCAGCATTCATTTTTTTCATACCGTCATTTATCATGCTACTAAACTGATGCATTTGTTGACGACTGCTTTCCGGCATGAAACCAAAAAATTTATCCATGAAATCTTTATATAATTCCGGGTTCATATATTGCTTATAAACATCCATATTAAAAGATTTATCTTGAATAGATTTTAACATTGGAGTCCATATTTCTGCAAATTTTGCAAAACCTTCACCGCTGTTAGTCATATTTTTATAAACATCTTGAATAGAACCATTTTGCATGTTTTTAGTGAATTCACTAAAATTCGTATTCAAAAGTTGGAAATATTGATTGAACATTGACGAGAAGTTTTCATTTGCTTTTTTAAATGAATCTGCATTAAATGGATTCATATTTTGCACATTAGCCATCCAATTCATATTATTTGGCATGTTGTTCATCCAGTTCATGTTTGGCATGTTATTCATCCAATTCGTATTATTTGGCATATTGTTCATCCAATTCATGTTTGGCATATTATTCATCCAAGCAGTATAAGGATTAGATTGATTTGCGGTATTAGCAGAAAAACTATCTGTAAATTTTTTAGCTGATTCGCTGCCCATATCATAAATCTTTTTAGCCCAATCTTTTTGAACGTTCATCCATTGTTCAAAAAAGTCGGTTGCTTTTGCTGTATGGTCTGTATTGTGGTTTGTATTTTCTTGATTTTCTTTACCTGCTTCGGTATGGTTTGCAGTAGCACCTGTTGCCATATTAGTAGCTTTTGTAAATAAGTTTTTTTGGTCTTCTAACCAGTTTTTGTACCAATCGGTACCTTTTTCAATTGTTTCGTTGATAATAGAATTACTACCTGAAAACTTTTTTGTGTTTTCTACTACTGTGTCCAACACTTTTTTTTGTGTTTCAACAACATTGTCTAGTAAATTGTTTTGAGTTGCCATAATAAATTTTTATTAGTGTTAAAAATATGTATAAAAAAGACTTTTAAATCCTTGTTTAAAATGAAAATTTACCTATTTTGCAGAGAATTTTGAACATTCGATAAATTACTCCTATTCTGCCTACTTCTTTTTGACAGTGCAAAGGTATGTACTACAAAGTTAAGCCAATGTAAAGTTTTACTTTTATTGGGATATTAACAAATTATTGATAGTATTTGTTCGTTTTTTACCCATAAGGAACCTAAATTTCTATAAAATATTCACTTAAATACCCTAATTTTTTATTCGTTTCAAATGAATACAGTAATATTGTTTTTAATTTTCTTGCCATTAATGGTGTAAAAACATACAGATGAACATAATAATTAAAAATGCAACAATAGTAAATGAAGGGAAAAGCTTTGTTTCGGATGTGTTTATTAAGAACGGACTTATTGAACAAATAGATAAACAAATTACAACACCTGTAAATTGTAGAGAAATAAATGGAGAAGGATTGCATCTGTTACCGGGAATAATAGACGACCAAGTACATTTTAGAGAACCCGGTCTTACACACAAAGCATGTATTGCAACAGAGGCTATGGCAGCAGTAGCAGGCGGGGTAACCTCTTTTATGGAAATGCCCAATACAAATCCACCTGCTTTAACACAAGAATTATTAGAACAGAAATATGATATTGCTGCTGCGAATTCTGTTGCTAATTATTCATTTTTTATGGGTGTTGCCAACGATAATGTAGAGCAGGTGCTATTTACAAATACTAAGAAAAACAACGTATGCGGTATAAAAATTTTTATGGGTAGCAGTACCGGTAATATGCTGGTAGATAATTACTTAACACTAAATAAAATATTTGCCGATTCTGAATTATTAATAGCAACCCATTGCGAAGATGAAAAAATTATTGCTGCAAACAAATTAAAATACCCAAATGCAGATAATGCTTCTTTTCATCCTTTAATAAGAGATGCAGAAGCCTGTTTTGAAAGTTCGTTTGCAGCAGTGGCGCTCGCTAAAAAGCACAATACCCGTTTACATATATTACATATCTCTACCGAAAAAGAATTGCAATTGTTTACCAACTTTTTCCCCTTGGCTGATAAGAGAATCACATCGGAAGTATGTGTGCATCATCTGCATTTTACTGCTGCTGATTATACCAAATACGGAAATCTAATAAAATGCAATCCTGCAATAAAATCGCCCGAAAATAAAGCAGCTTTATGGCAGGCTTTGCTTGATGACAGACTTGATATAATTGCTACTGACCATGCACCACATACATGGGCAGAGAAACAACAAGCTTATCAAAACGCACCATCAGGCATACCATTGGTGCAACATACATTGTTGTTAATGTTGCAATATGTAAAGGAAGGAAAAATAAGTATTGAAAAAATTGTAGAAAAAATGTGTCATGCACCCGCACAATGTTTTCAAATAGCGAAACGAGGCTATATAAAAGAAGGTTATAAAGCCGACCTCGTTTTAGTAAACTTAAATAAAAACTATACGGTTACAAAAGATACGCTCTTATATAAATGTGGCTGGTCTCCGTTTGAAGGACATACTTTTAATGCTACAATAGAATATACATTAGTAAACGGAAATATAGTTTATGAAAACAGGCAAATAAACAATACTATAAAAGGTGAAAGATTATTATTTGACAGAACTTAAAATAAATATAATCTTTATATATTAACACACCACTTATTTAATTGTTTAATACATGCCGAAATATCGCGTGGTATTGGGGCATCTACTCGTATTTCTGTACCGTCTTCTTTTTTAAATTCCAATCTATAAGAATGTAAGGCAATTCTGCTTAGCAATGGCTTTTCTTGTTCGTCTTTTTCCGATAGTCTGAATTTTCTTTTTATGGTAGAAAGGAAAAATGGTTTTCCATCGCCATATAACTCATCGCAAACCAATGAATGACCTATGGATTGCATGTGTACTCTTATTTGGTGTGTGCGGCCTGTATGTATCTGGAATTGTACTAACGAATAGAGTGGCCATTGCTCCACTACTTTATAATCTGTAATTGCTGTTTTGCCACGTCTTGCCACAACCATACGTCCTTTTACTGTTGTATGTTCGGCAATTGGGCTATCTATTCTACCTTCTTCCGGTATTACCTTACCATTTACCAGCCCGGCATAAAATTTATTTACTTCCCGTTCCTGAAACAAGATAGATAAATAGCGGTGTACAACATCATTTTTAGCAAAACAGATAACACCACTTGTATCTTTGTCTAAACGGTGAACCACCCAAATGGGCTGCCCTACGTTAGCCTCTACCAATCGTTTTAGGTTGGGCAAAGTAGAATCATATCTATCGGGTATTACTAATAAACCGGAAGGTTTATTTACTATTATCATGTCATCGTCTTCAAAAAGAGTATCTATCTGCATTTAAGGTTATTACTAATTAAGCGGTAAAAGTAAGGATTATTGAGGTTAGAAATGGTAATGTAATTATAATTTGATATTTGAGTTGGCAGCAAATTATTCTATTATTAACTGAAATTTGTGCATTTATGCCTTTTGGGGTGAATCCTGCGACTCGAACAATTAATTGTGTTTGAAAACCTGATTGGGAGTTTATTAGAGTGTTTTATACAGTAAACACCAACAAAAGCGTAAAAACTTGCTACATCTCACTTCTTTCAGTCCTCTTTAAAACGCATTAATTGGCTGACGGTAAAATTGTATTCGGGGGTTATAATTTCGGTTTTATCCAAGCTCAACTCATACCAAGGACTCATATCCGGATTATTCGGGTTTGTGAGTATCTGGGTTTCCTGAGCCGGCATGTAACTTTGTGCCAAAAGATAAACTTTTTTGCCTTCTTTGTTTTGTGCTACATCCATAACAATTTCGGCATGTCCGGGACTGCCGCCTTTAATCAAAACATCACCCGCTTTCATATCGGGATAGTTAACTTTTGTCAATTCTCTTGATAAGGAAAGAGTGCCGCAATAAGTAAAAATGAGATCTAAATACCGGAGAAAACTCTCATAAGTATTTGACGGGTTTTCCTTCTTTACCCAATTTGTTTTGTTGTCTGCAAAAACAATTCTGTAGCCTTGCATCCATTTGCTGTAATCAACCCGGTATCCGTTGGTAAAAGTAAAATGAATCTTGTTTTCCATTTTATTTTGGTACATGTATTCTGCCCGGAGCCGCATAACCGCATCAGCACATTGTTGCAGGTCTTTATTGCCAATCTTCATATCTATAACTGCAATGTAAACATTGTTGTTATTTTTAATTCTGCCGTCAAAATAATGTACCGGGCTACCGTCGGGCTTTAATTTAAGGTTTTGTAAATAGTTTCCGAAAGAGTTTACAGGTGTGGAAACACGGGAATAACCGGCAGGTGTATTGATGCGTTCTTTAACAGTACTGCCTTTGGGGTTTATGAGTAATTTAGAATCGGCATTGGCAGTGCATCCAAAACAAAGAAAGATGCTAAGCAAGAGTCTGAAACCGGAATATCTATTTGGTCTATCCATAAAACCTTAAATTTTATTACATTTATTAATTATCTAATTTTATTTCAAATAGTTTTTCTCCGTTCTTTAGTTCTTCCGGATTTTACGCAGGGAATCCGGAAGTGAGAATGTACTCCTTTTAAGAAGGCATATACTTGACAAAGCTAAATGAAAGAGATATACTTTTTAGAACTACTTTTTAACCTATATATGCCAAAATGCCCAATCGCATCTAAAATTCGTAACTAAATGGATTTTCATTTAACAACAGTTCCTTGAATACGTTCAGAGAACGGGGTTTTCTTATGTATTGATTCCCTGCGGAACATCAAGAAGAACGAGGTTTTTAACGGTATAGCTTCGACCAGAGTGGTTTTCAATACAATATTATACTAGGTAGATATTTGAAATCTTTCTTATTATAAGTAAATAATGGAATGTTGTAAACAACACTCATAGCACCAATAATTGCATTGTGTATTTTCAAATTATGAGATAACTTATATACATGAATAAAGTCAATTGCCTTTTTAGAAACAGAATCGTTATAATGAATAATATTGTATTGCTTAATTTTACTCTTCATTGCCGCTAATTCCGTTTTATTTTGCATACCACAATATAACTCCATAACAGAAATGGATGGTATTAGTATATTTTCGCTACCTATAGCTTTTAAATGCTCTATAGTTTCAGGCAATTGTTTAAATAAAGAAATAAAAATATTAGTATCGCAAATAACCAAACTCATTGTCTATCGCCCCAAGCGTTTTTACGAAGTTCTACTAATGAAATTTCTTTATCTTTCCAAATTCCGGCTAGTGCCATAAAATCAGGTCTTTTAGCAAAGCTTATTGGATATGTATTTTCCTCTGCCCTATCCGCTTTTTTGATTGCGATTGTCGTTTTTTTTTCAATATCAAAATCAAAGTATTTTGCCAAATCTTTTAACAATTCCAGCGTTTTCTCATTCTTATATTTTATCACAATTTCCGGCATATACTTTTATTTATTGATGCAAAGATAAGGAACTATTCAGCTATAATATAATTTAAACCCCGTTCTTCCAGATTTTCCGCAGGGAATCCGGAAGAAAGAATGAACTCCTTCTAAGAAGGCATAAACTTGACAAAGCTAAATGAAAGAGATATACTTTTTAGAACTACTTTTTAACCTATATATACCAAAATGCCCATTTGTATCTATTTATGAGGGCAGTATTAACATTTATTAGGTAGGTGTCAATCATTATGTTTGAGTTTAATTATTTCATGAGAATTATATAAAATATTCTCTTTGCTTTTATAAGACGCTTTTAATATATTTCAAATAAGTCTATTCTCTATGCTCATGAAGGTTACTTATTAACCAAGTTGAATAATAGCGAATAAAATATAAAAGTTCGTTTGGTACAAATGAAGCTATAATATAATTTTCATTTTTTTCTTTGTCTCTAAAAACTATCCTATCAATTAGAAAATCTTCATTATTTGATTCAAATGAAATGTCAAAATGCGCAATTGAATGTCTTAATGCAATTATTAATTCGCGTAGACCTATAATTTCAGCATTGAAAACTGAATTAGTAATGCCCATTTCAGATTTTAATTTTGAAAGCAAACGCTCATTGGGTATATACCTTATAGATATTTCCTTTGGAAATACAATAAGTCCCAGCAAGCAATTAATCAATAAAGTGTGGTTAAATTGTTTATTAAATTCATAATTATGCATTATAATTTCATACTGAGAAATTAACTTTAAAGTTCTTTCAACAAAGTCAATCTCTAAATTTCTATAATTTCCCATTTTTTTTATTTTTTATTTTCCCAGTATTCATTACCTTTCTTATCAATATAACCCCATTCTCCTCCCGCATCTTCTTCAAAAGTATGAGTACCACCTTTTTCAACTAAAGCTAATCCACCATTAAATTGTTCAACTTTACTATAAATACATTCAATTACAGATTTTCCTTCTTGATCTATAAAACCATATTCCGAAGAACCATTCCAAAAACAATAGCTACGAGCAATAGCTAACCCGTCAAAAAATCCATATATTTTATCATAAACACAAATTTTGCTTCTTTTTTCCATTCCATCATTTATAAGAATATTCCATCTACATCCTTCATACACCGTCCCAATTTCAGGACCTAAATCCATATATATTTCCTCCAATTTTATAACTTCAACTTTTTTCGGTAACTTGTTTATTTTTTTATGTTCCAAAGGCGTGATTTGAGTTCCTTCGTTGTTGATAAATGCCAAATGACCATCAATTTCTACCCTTGCAAATCCATCCGAAAAACTATTTGCATTACTATAAATGCATGGGATAACATAACCCCCAACTTTATTGATAAAACCCTCTTTGCCATTTAATCTTACCCTTGCTAAACCTTCTGAAAAACTACTTGCATCATTATAAATGCAAGGAATAATTTCATTACCTGTCATATCAATAAACCCATATTTCCTTTTATATTTTACCATCGCTAAACCCTCTATAAATGGATAAGCCCAATCATACACACACTCAATTACAATCTTCTTATTCCTATCACAAAAACCCCATTTATCGCCCTTTCGGTAAGGTATAAGGTCGGGTAGTTCGTCTTTAGGTGCTAATAATTTATTTGCCACTTGTATGGCGGCATCAGCTTTAAACAGGGATGTATTGGTTATTATAAGGTTTGTGCTGTCCATTTTGTTGTTTTAATTGGCAAAATCAACAGGTGCGTCAAAATCTTTTGCCATTTTAATTTTTCCTTTAGCACTACCAAAACCGGGAAGGATATTAACATTCTGCTGCTCCGCTTTTTTTAGCAGCATATCTATATACTCGGCTACATCTTTCTTTAAGTTTTCCGGTAATATTTCAGTCTTTGTATATAAACTAAAATTACTTATCATAAAATCATTTTTCTAATTGAATCATAATTCAAATCCCGCTACCTATTCTTTAAAAATTCCTCAGGAAAGCCCACGCGCTCTAAAAATTCTTTAGATTCCTTACCTTTTTTAATAAAATAAGGGTCGTTAGCATAGCTTTTCATATTGGCTACAATTTTGTCATTCAGTTTGTTTTTGCCCTCAATTTTTAGTTCGTCTTCATTCATTAGGTAATAAATTTAGCTATACGAAATTACATTTTATCTTTTTATTAAAAAAATCATTTCGTATTATTTTTTAATTTCTAAAATCTGTTCCTGTAAACGAATCTTCGCATTTTCAAAATATTTATCCCAATTACTGTTTTGGGTGGCTGTGCAATAGGTTTCACTTAGTTTCAATTCATTTATAAGTTGGGTCAAGCTAATTGCCTTTGCTTTTAGGCTTTCTAACCTTGCTTTTTGCACTGCTTTTTTATTTGTATTATGTTCGGGGTTAAGGGTCAATATCCCGTTTTGCAAATTGTGCAACAGTTCTTGTACAAGCACGGTATTGTTATTACTATATGCTTCCGCCAATTGTTTAAACAGTTCTTCCGCCTGTTTCTGCTTTTCAGGGCTTTCATTAGTAAATTTATCGGGGTGGCAAAGCATAGATGCTTCACGGTACATTTTTGTCAATTTTTGCTTTTCATCTTTTGTCAATTCGGGTATCTGCTTGTCCTTATTTGCTTCATAACCCTCTTTATATTGCTTTTCGTCATTTGCAGCCTCTTCTCGTTCATCATCGGTTTTTGCATTCAGCTTTCGCAGTGCCAAAAGTTCAATAATCAATGCCCCTAATTCACGGGTATGCCTTACCAAAAATTCATGCACCAATTTTTCAATTTCAACCTTTTCGTTTTCAAGTGCATTCAGTTGTATCTCGTATGATTTTATTTCTAACAGCAACCCAAACAACTCTGCATCCTCATAAACAGTAATACGATTGTTTAGGCTAATAAATGCATCTACAAGCCGCAATGCATTACCAAAATCCCCTAGTTCTAATTTTCTTAAAATTATGCTTACTTCATCCGGCAGGCTTTGTTCTTTTAGCTTTTTTATTTGTACATTAATATCTTCTTTCTCTTCAAGTGCTGCAAATGTTTTTATTACTTGCAGTCGTTTCACAATGGTTGCAATATCAATAAAAAGAGGTTCATTTTTTATTCCTATGCAACGGTATTTTATGGCTTCAAATTCTTTTATAAACTGTGCACCCAAATTGCAGGCATCGGTACTTATAACAATATTTTCATTATTCCTTGTAGCTTGCCTGCTCCAGTTATAACTACCGGTAATAACAGTGCAATTATCTATAACACAAAATTTATGATGCATAATAGCACCATCATTTCCCGGATTTACAAAATGGACACTACTGCCATATTTCGCTAATTCTTTATGGTCTATGCTTGTTTTCTCATTATTAATTTCATCATTCAAGAGCAACAAATCTATAAAAATGCCCTGCTTTGCTTTTTCGCAAAGAATATTAAAAATAGTAAAGTCTGTTATCCAGGCAACAGCAATAAATACAGAACTTTGTGCTTTATTAATATGAGCTATAATTTCCTGTTGTATATTTTCAAAATAGGCTTGTATTTGCATTCAGTATATTTTATTGCTTCGCTAAGGTAGTTAAGTAAATGAATAAATTTTAGCAATCTACCTCTACTACTACTAGATTGTTTATCAGTCTGACTAGAAAATAATTATCATTTACATTATAAATCTATCTTTGGTGTTTCTGTTTTAAAAAATGTTGTATTATTATCTTTTTAATAAGCCGTATCAAGTACTCTCTCAATTTACTAAAGAGGGTGATAAGCAAACCTTGGCTGATTATTTCCCTTCAATTCCGAAAGATGTGTATCCGGTAGGCAGGTTAGATTATGACAGTGAGGGCTTGTTGCTTCTTACAAATGATAAACCACTTACAAACCGATTATTAAATCCTTCTTTTGCACACCCACGCACCTATTGGGTACAGGTAGAAGGCATAATAACACAAGAAGCTATTAAGGAATTAGAAAAAGGCGTATTGATTGCAGTAGAAGGGAAAAAATATAAAACAAAAGAGGCAAAGGCAACAATTATTACGAATGAAATAGATATACCGGCACGCAACCCACCTATTAGATTCCGCAAAAATGTACCGGATTCTTGGTTGTCATTAACACTGATTGAGGGTAAAAACAGACAAGTAAGAAAAATGACTGCCTCCGTAGGTTTTCCTACTTTAAGACTTATTAGATATGCTATTGGTAACTTAAATTTAAGCACTATTGCTGTAGGTAATTACATAAAGTTAGACGAAAAAACGAAAGATTTGCTGCTAAAACAGTGATATATAATATTAATAATTAATTAAAATATATTATATGTGTGTAATATATTTTAATTACCTTTAGAATCTGTACTTTACAACATGTAATTGGTTACTTTTGCAGTGTACTACATCTTTTTAATACATGTTCAACTTAGTATTATTTGGCCCTCCCGGTAGTGGCAAAGGCACACAATCAGAAAATATTGTTTCTATATATAAATTGGAACATATATCTACCGGTGATTTATTACGTAATGAAGTAAAAAATCAAACTCCGCTTGGCGTAGAAGCAAAAAAATATATGGACCAAGGCTTACTTGTACCCGATGAGGTTGTAATAGGTATGATAAGCAGTAAAATTGATGAAAATGCAGATGCAAGAGGCTTTATTTTCGATGGTTTCCCGCGTACCGAGGCTCAAGCGGAAGCATTAGATAAATTATTAGAATTTAAAAACACAAAGATAAATCTGGTATTATCGCTTATAGTATCAGAACCCGACTTAATAAATAGACTTATCAGCCGGGGTGAAACATCGGGCAGAAGTGATGATACAGAAGAGGTGGTAATAAAAAGAATTAAAGAGTATCATTCTAAAACTGCACCGGTAGCCAATTATTATAAGGAACACGGCAAACTGGAAGATGTGAATGGGAATCATTCTATAAATGAGACATTTAAATTATTAAGCAACCAAATAAATAAATACCTGTTACCGGCATAGTGGAGAAAGGCAATTTTGTAGACCATATTCGTATTTTTTGCCATTCAGGAAAGGGTGGTGCCGGCAGTGCACATTTTATGCGCACAAAATTTAATGCCATGGCAGGTCCCGATGGCGGTAATGGCGGTCGCGGTGGACATATTATTCTTAAAGGCAATGTGCAATTATGGACATTGCTACACATGCGTTATTATAAAAACGTTATAGCTGTTGATGGCGAAAATGGTTATAAAAATAATAGCAGTGGGCATGAGGGTAAAGATATAATATTAGAAGTGCCCTTAGGTACTGTGGCAAGAGATGAAGAAACAGGCGAGATAGAGGCTGAAATAATGGAGGATGGGCAGGAGGTAATCTGGGTACCCGGTGGACGTGGCGGCTTAGGAAATGCAAATTTTGCCACATCAACCAATCAGGCACCTGAGTATGCACAACCCGGTGAAATGGGTAGTGAGGGCTGGAAAACACTTGAATTGAAAATTCTTGCCGATGTAGGTCTTGTGGGTTTTCCGAATGCAGGGAAATCAACCCTTCTTTCGGTAGTAAGTGCTGCCAAACCTAAAATTGCCAATTATGCGTTTACTACCGTAATACCCCAATTAGGTATTGTTTCTTATAGAGATAATAAATCTTTCTGTATGGCCGATTTACCCGGCATTATTGAGGGGGCAGCAGAAGGCAAGGGATTAGGACACCGTTTTTTGAGGCATATAGAACGTAATTCCGTATTGTTATTTTTAATACCTGCCGATAGCCCGGACCATACCAAAGAATTTAATATTCTTATAAATGAATTGGAATTATACAATCCGGAATTACTGCATAAAAAAATGCTAATAGCTATAAGCAAAAGCGATATGCTGGATGAAGAGCTGAAACAAGCTATTGAAGAAACATTACCTGCTACAATACCACATCTTTTTATTTCTTCGGTATTACAACAAGGTATAAATGAATTAAAAGATATGCTATGGCAAGCTTTAAATGAGGAAGAATAAATTTATGTAATATTAGCCCGTTTTAATCCTAATATATTTATTCATCATCATTTTATAACTAACTTTTCTGGCTTGAAAATAAAAAGTAAATATTCCCTTTTCAAAATTCCGAGGGGACGATATTATAGAGGCTGAAATAATACACTTATTTGAGAACTATATTATTAAATATCCACACATATTAAAAATAATTAAATTCATCAACCTATATCCGATACATTTCTGCATTTACATCTTTGGTTGCTTTTTTGAAATTGTGCTAAATAAAACTGCTGCACTTTCCTGCTCTGCATGCTTGCGTATTTTTATTAAGCCACTATATGGAATATAATGCAAAAGTAACCTATTTAGACATAAGATTACAAAACCCATAAAAAAGTAGCTTAAACCCATAATAAGTAATACCCAAATATCGTTTACAATATTTAACTATACAGCATCAAACCATACTTTTTTAGTTTCATTCCAGTCTCCGCTGTAATTTATAGTCAGCTCTTCGCCGGCTTCTATATCTCTTACCGTTTTTATGTACATTGTTTCTTTATCATATTCCATAAAGTATTCGCAATTACTGGTATAAGAATGATTGTATAATGGTATTAAACCCAATGCCATACAGCAAGCGTTTGTTCCGTTGGGTTGCCATTCAAAAATATAATCATGCAGTGTAGTTTTATCTAGATGCTGTCTTTCTTCGTTTGTCATTACAATAACAGGCGATGTTTCTATAATTGTATCTGTTTTTATTGCCTTTTTTGTAAAAACACCCCTCCCTTTATGGGCAGATTGTGATATATAAAGCTTTATTTTGGTCATAATAGCACTTAAATGAGCTTTTGTTTCTAAATTGAAAATAAAATTATGTTTTTTTAACTGTCTTTTTATATTTTTACAACCTAAAGATACTATTATGAAGTTGCGTTATACGCCTTTTTATGCTTTTTTGTTGGTAGGCTTGCTTTTATGTGTAAATAGTTTTGGTCAATTCCGAAATTGGGACAGGTTCGAAATCGGGGGCGGCTTTATTGTTGCTACAGGTGAATTTATCGGTTCTTCAACCGTAGTGGATCCGGTATCGGGTACTTGGCTTGCTGATACTTCAACGAGAAGAAGCATTATGACTAAATTTGGCTATGGTATTACCGTTGGTAAATGTATACCGCTAAAAAGATTAGGACATACCAGTATTTGGGCTTTTACAATACATTTAATGGCAAACGAGTTTGTTTGGGGCGATGTAAATGAGGTTTATAATACAAGTAGCTATAAAGTAAATAAGACACCCGGTACTATTAGTGTTATTACTCAACAGTTGGCTTTACCATTGGGCATTGATTATAAAGTAGGTACAGATGCCATAAAATCGCAAAGATTAAGTACCGGTGCGTCTTTTGGTATTGGTATTATGCCTTCTTATAATGGTTCTAATATTGAGTCTTTAAGTTCAAAATACGACCATACAAATGGCTACTCTTTTGGTATCAGCCCGTATGTGAAGGCAGAGTTTGCACTCTTTTCACATTATTGTTGGAAACTTAGAATACAATCTTCTTTTGGAAATGTATTCTATATAACTGAAACAGACAATATAGTAAATGGCGGTTCTGCAAATCTAACAGATGCACCCTTTAGAATTAGAGGTCTTACCAATACATCTATTTCATTAATACTAATGCCTTTTTCAAGGCACTGGAGCGAGTTTGCATGGTGGAATACCTACGATACCTACCGTAGGTTTGATAAGATGCATTAATATGCTTTAGTTGATTTATTGCTATTCAGACTATTTAAAAAAAAGTAAATTTTCTCTTTTCAAAATCCAGATGGGATTATTTTTATCAACCTTAATAGTTATGTTTGTTTGTTATATTTAACACTAAATGTATAGTTTCACTTTTTGCAAAAAACATAAGTGAGATTGATGTGCCTTATGAATACCTAATGTATTCACTGCAATAAGAAAGCATGTAAATTGCTAATAAAAGATAGCTAAGGGTTAGCTTATTTATAATAAACTAGATGTATAAAGATACCTACCTTTATCGTATTAGGGTTATATCGCCTGTGAGCATCTTAAGTGTATTTGGGTTTTGATTATGACTCGAAAAACTACCCCCGTAAGTATATTTTAGCACATAGTGATACACACCAATTTCCATATTTGCTCCATTGTATCTACCGTCCCATTTTATACCCGGATTAAATGTTTCAAAAACAATTTGTCCCCACCGGTTATATATTACGAAACTAAAATTTTGGAAATCGGGCTGACAATAAATATTTCCCGGACCAAAATAGTCGTTATCGCCATCATTATTGGGCGTAAAAGCTGTTGGTAACCATACACAGCTTTCCACGGGCATTTCGGCTACATTAAATGTATCCATAAAGTAACTGCAATCGCTCCACCGCTGTCTGTAATATTTGCCAATACTATTTACTTCAATTGTTTCGGTAGTGTCGCCATTATACCATAAATGTTGCCCTTTAGGGTAGCCATAACCTATTTTTATAGGCAATTGCGGTGTATAGATTGTTGTATCTATAGTTATAGGGCTGTCCATATCTATTACACAAACATCATCTACAAGCATATAGCAGGCACTATTACTTGTATCACTATTGTTTAAAGGTAAATAGAGCATTTTAGCATTAATATTGCTATGGTAAAAAGAGCCTAATGTAAGCCATTGTTCGCCACCGGTAGCCGTATATTGTCCCGATATTAAGGTCCAGTCTGTTGTATCGGTAATAAAGAAACCCGTTGGCGTTTGTATATCAGCAGGACCATTTAAAAAATACATCGGCGATTTACAAATGGTATCCAGCATATTTACAGTTAATCTTGCACCAATATTGTCTATGGCAATTATGTTAAATACTTTTTTGGCATGGTAAGTAGGGCATATATAATAACTAACATAATAAGTGTGCCCGGCTATTAGTTTATCGGCAAGTTTTGTTTCAAGATATTCAGCCCAATAGTCGCTTGTATCTTTATATACCGCCCCCGAAAACATAGTGATACCCGCACAAGCATCGCCGCTATGTGGTTCGTGGTAACCGTCTATTAATAAATTAGGTAATTTAATTGTATTTGCTGTTCCACATCTATTAAAATAATCGGGCGTAGTGTTTAAGGGGCTTACCCATTCTATGGCAGTTTGAAAATGATTATATGCCGGACAATAATTTATTTGCCCTCTGTCTGTAGGGCAAGCATTTTTTAATTCAAAGCCCGGATTTTTTACCAGATTCTGTCCATAAATTATATTTGAAAAAACTAAAAAAAGTAGTTGTAAAAGATATTTTACAGTATATTTATTCATAATATAAAAATGAATTAGTATTTCAAAAAAATAATTTATTTATGAAATTTTAAACGGTAAAAAGGAATAATTATTATGTTTTAAACTATCTATTTTATAAGACGTAATAGCAACTAAAATAGTTAGTAAAAATTCTTTTTTGTAGGAAAAAATGCCAATACCAATGTCAAAACAAGACAATTAGTTAAATATTTAATATAAATGCAGGCGAATTTTATAATTAATTCACCAGCTTGTCGGCACAGCAACTGCTTGCAAACGCATCGGGTTTGGCTTTAAACGCAAAGCCCATACCTAAAATGTATCCCATTGCCTCCCGCAAAGCTTCATTACTTTTAAACTGTGGATTTGTATTAATATCAGCATGTACTTCCATGTCAATATCATACTTATTAAATAAATCGCATAGTTCGTAAGCAATTTCTATACTACGAGCCACCTCAACTAACATCCTTTCTTTCACCGAAAAGGGCTGTTTCGTTTTGTCGTTACTCATAAACATAAATCCGCCGCGTTTCTCTCTAAGAAATACAATTACTGTTGCAAATTCTGTTTCTCCGTAACGTACTTGTGAATCAGTTCCTATACAAACCTTTAGTTTGTAGCCTGCATTTGTTTCTCTTACAATTGTTTCTTCAACTGCATTTTTTATCGGTAACTTTAATGGTTCGCCCGTAAATTTCCGCCATAACATGAGATTCTTATTTTGGTTATATAAAAGTACACATTACAACATTACCAAATTATTATCTTTTATGTATAACACAACAAAATGCACACATTACTAACATATTCAACAAGACAAAAGTACTTGCCAAGCCTTATCAATCTCCCCTTTATCTAATAACTCTTTTGCATAATGATGCAATTCGTTTTTTAATCCTATTTCATTGTGTGTACAATTTCTGTAAATATTCCTTAAGCGGTCATCAACAAACATGCTGCTAACTACCGGTATTGTATTGCAATTGGCAAGCATGCCTAAATTATTACCTGTAAGTACAGAGCTTGTACGTATGTTTACCGGCAAATTATCTACACCGATACCCAATGCAGTATTGGGTTTTGCAACTTCAAAAATAGCATCGCCAGATGCTCTGCAATAATAATCGCCACCCATTCTTGCTACTAAGTCTATTTTATGCGGATTAATTTGCCCGTTTGCGTCTAAAATCTCATCGTTAATATGCATACATAATACTTCGCATATAACAAGATTTGCTGCCCCACCTTCTTTTCCGGTTTCAATTATCTGCATTACTTTACATTCTAATTGCACCGGTGATTCTTTTACTCTAAAGGGTCTTATTTTTTCGGAAGCTATTTTAGTAAATCCGGCTTTTACAAACTCATCGGTACCTTTAGGATATTCGCAACTTGCCAAGCTCATTTGTTGTACTATATTGTAATTTACAACATTAATAACAACCTCACCGTTCTCGAAAGCGTTTTCGAGAGTGTGTTTAATAGTGTTATCTCTAACCTTACGTGCCGGCGAAAAGATAAGAATGGGTGGTTTACTACCAAAAACATTAAAAAAACTAAAAGGGGATAAATTCGATTGTCCGTCTTTATCTATAGTACTTGCAAAGCAAATAGGGCGAGGTGCAATAGAACCTAATAAATAGGCATGTAACTGAGACGTTTTTATTTCTGAAGGAAAAATTATCATGATAAATGAATGTTTTTTAAACCAAAATTTTAGAAACGTAAACACTAAATTATTAATTCTTGCCGTTTCTAATACAATTCGGTACACCAAAAGTAAAGGTAATTTCGTTTAATTTAAAATTGACTTTTTAACAATATAATAGATACTAAAATGAATGCTACTTATTTAAATAGTGCCACACAGATATTTAGAATGTATAAGCAACTGGGTGAAAAAGCAATTGCACAGGTAGATGAAAAACAGCTATCGTGGCAGGCAAATGAAGATAGTAATAGTATTACTACAATTGTAAAACATTTATGGGGTAATATGCTTAGCCGCTGGACAGATTTTTTAATTAGCGATGGAGAAAAACCATGGAGAAACCGTGATGCAGAATTTGAAAATGAAGAATGGAGTAAAACGGTAGTATTAGAAAAATGGGAACAAGGCTGGGATTGTCTATTTGCAGCACTTAATACAATTAGCGAAACCGACCTTGATAAAATTATATATATAAGAAATGAAGGGCATACTGTACTTGAAGCTATTAATAGACAAATAGCACATTACAGTTATCACATAGGGCAAATAGTATATGTTTCTAAGTTGCTTAGTAGAAATGATTGGCAAAGCTTATCAATTCCAAAAAACAAGTCGATAGACTACAATAAAGATAAATTTGCAAAAGAAAAGGAAATACGGAATTTTACAGAAGATTGGATAAAGAAAAAATAGAACTGCTTTAACTGTTTTTAGTATTTTGATACTTACAATTGATAAAAAGTTAGTAAATACATTTATTGTTAATATAAATAATTACTCGCATTAATCCGGATTTCTTCATTATGCCATTGAAAAAGAATCTCTATTGAAACAGAAAGGCACTTATTTATACTAACCTTTTAAATATTCCCAATCCTTTATTTCTTCAAATTTCTTAAAGCCTTCTATTACAGACGGATGCTGAAGTACTGATTCTACTGATACCTCCGGAAGGAGACCATCAGCTAAACCATTTTTAATAAAAATGAAATTGAAACCTAATTCGTTAGCTCCTACAAGCCTATAGCCTTTTTTGCGGGCAAGGTTTACCATCGCAATTGGCGAGGCGCCATGATAAACGGGGTGTTTGCCCGGGTAATAGTAATCAGGATTATAGGGTACTACTATATTTTCATATCCAAATTCGTTATGTGTTTCTATAATTACAACTTTAGGGCTGGCTACTGTTAAGGCATCCCATACCCAATAGTCGTTACCATCAATATCTATAGATAATAATGCAATTTCGCCGCCAATACCTTTTTCTTCAAGAAGTTGATTAATATTCTCTCGTTTTACTTTGGCACAAGTAAATTTTGGTGAGTAATTAAAGGGTGTTGGATAACGGGAATAAAATTTTTCACCTCTATTAACTCCTTTTGCATTGCCATCTATAAATAAACCATGCCATCCGAAATTAAAAACAAGATTAGCGCAATTACTATTCAAGCCATCGTCGGAACCTATTTCTACAAAAATTTTATTATCCATTCCCAATATCGAAAAAATAAATAATAACTTTCCGTCTTCTTCAAACTGAGAAAATACTTTAAATCCGGTATCTTTTAGTGCAGGAACTTTATTATTGTAAGTGCAATCTTGATAATAATGAAATAACCTTCGCTGACTAATTTGTACTTCCGGATTGAAACGGTTTCGTATCATAAGTATGAGGAAACGGTCTTTAATAAAATCTTTAAGCATTTTCATAATCATAATGTGGAATGATGCCTTTTTGTAGGAATCAAATGTAGTGATATTGAACTAAATTTTGGATAATTCTATTTTTATAATGATTTTTATATTTTAATATTTATGAATAAACACAAATATAATTATTAAGGTAAAAATAAGAAAAGCAGCACTAAGAAATGTAATACATTTATTGTAAATTTATCGTATTTATTAGGGAGTTTTGAAAAGTAGCATAATGAGATTGTTATCATTCAATAAAGTACATATTATTAATATAAATATTTTTAATATTTTAAAAAAATACCGAATTTTATATATTTTTAGAAGGTTTTATTAGTATAATTTTACTTTAATACAAGTTCATTATTGCAAATAAAACTTGAAAAAATAAACATATTAATAAACTATCACTATTAATTTAATTAAAATATATACAAATAACAAATAATATACCATGAAAAAAATGAATATTTTTATTGCAATATTGGTAATTCTATTTTCAACTGTTTCTCGTTTGGTGGCACAAACCGGGAATATAACTACTATTGCCGGTAACCATACTGCAGGTTATAGTGGCAATGGTGCTGCGGCAACAGCGGCAAGCCTTAACGACCCGTTTGGAGTAGCAGCCGATGCTGCGGGCAATGTTTATGTAGCTGATGTTGTAAATCACTGTATTCGCAAAATAACGCCGAGTGGCATCATTACCACAATTGCCGGCACAGGTATTCAAGGTTTTAGCGGGGACGGTGGTCCCGGCACAGCGGCACAATTACATGGCCCTTGCGGTGTGGCAGTAGATGCAAGCGGTAACGTTTATGTTGCAGATGATTTTAATAATAGGATACGCAAAATAACACCAAGTGGCGTAATAAGTACATTTGCAGGTACAGGTACACCCGACTACACCGGAGATGGAGGGCAGGCCACGGCAGCAGCAATTAACAACCCTAATGCAGTAGCTGTAGATGCAAGTGGTAATATTTATATATCTGATTATGTAAGGTGTGTGATTCGTAAAGTAAATACAGCAGGCATTATTAGCACGGTTGCCGGCAATGGTACTGTAGGCTATAGTGGCGATGGCGGACCGGCTACTGCTGCCCAAATGAACCAAGCTTGGGGAATTGCAATAGACCGTAGCGGTGCTATTTATTTTAGCGACCAGTATAACTATCGCATACGCAAAGTAAATACAGCAGGTATTATGACCACTATTGGCGGTAACGGTACATCGGGGGCTATAGGAGAAAACGTACCGGCTACGACTGCTGAATTTTTTCAGCCTTATGGGGTTGCCGTAGATGATGCAGGGAATGTATATGTTTGTGATAATGGTAACGAGAGAGTACGCAAAATAGACACTGCCGGCATTATTACAACTTTTGCCGGTAATGGTATTGTGGGCTACAGCGGAGACGGTGGTTTGCCAACGGCAGCAGAATTATATGCACCATCGGGTGTAGCCATAAACAGCATCGGAAACTTTTACATTGCTGATGACGGTAATAATTGCATCAGGAAAATTGCAGGTACTGTTACTACTTCCGTAAATAAAGTTACAGCATTAAATGCAGGTATTAGGGTATTTCCGAATCCAAACTATGGCATATTTACTTTAGAATTGCCAATGCTACAGACCAATGCCACTATAATCATATTAGACCTATCTGGCAATATTGTTGAAAAAATAGAAAGCAAAAACCTACTTACGGAATTGAATCTAAAAGCATTGCCTGCAAGCACCTACTTACTTAAAGTAGTTATTGGTGAAACTTGCTATATAGAGAAAATAATTGTTTGGTAGTAACTATTATTTTTAAAGAAAAAGGCTACTATAAAAATTTCAATCAATACAGTGTATTTGCAGTGCGTCAAAAACCTGCATACATTTTTAATTATTAAATTGTCTATTTTAATATACAATCAATTTATCAATAATGGTTTCATAACCCTTATCAGATAAGAGTTTATATACATATAGCCCTTTAATAAAATTCTCTTGTAGGTACTTAGAGTTTATTGTGTACGTTTTTATAATGCTACCTTTCATATCGTAAATTTCTATTCGGTTGTAGTCATTGGTTAAGAAATTAAATTGTATGTTACCATTGTTAAGTTGTGCTATTTTAATATAGTTTTCTGTTTTTATATGTTTATCTACACTTTCAAGCACATGTACAGTATCTGCCCATGTCTCGGAAAAACAATTAGTAAAAACAGTGTGTGTAATTGTATGTATGCCCATGCCAAAAGAATGGCTTGAGTTAGTGCTTGTATCATGAGTTCCGTCATCAAAATGCCAATAATGATTACAAATTATTGGTGATGTAGAATTGAAATTATAATAACCTGCAAAGGTTATTGTAAAACCTGCAAAAGGGTAATGCCCCGTACCTTGCCATAAATTAAGGCTGTCGAATACTACTTTGGTAGCTATTCGTTGCAGAAGTGCCGCATCTGTATTGCTTAATCCATCGTAATACATACAATTTCTAGTTGATTTATGAAAAATAGATGAATACACTACACATGCTTGCAAATAAGAACCGGCAACAACCGGATGTGAACTATCGGGTGAATAAAGCCAAGGAGAATAGGCACTATCCATCATTATTTTAAAAGCACTGCCTACCGGTATTACATCAGTATGGTTATCAGAACCCATTTGTAAGTAGCTTTCTCTAAGTCGTTCCTGCATACCATCGTAGGTGCAAATTACAGGATAGGTAGTACAATTTGTTGGGTCGCCATTTGCATGTCCCCAAGTCATCATAAACATTGTTTGTGTGCAGGTATCGTTTGCATGTACAAAACTGTCTAATATTCTTGCAAAAGGATAAACTTCGGTATCCACCTGTGCAGGCGGAAAAGCCGGCATCTGGCTCTGTTCCTGAATAATGACAACATCCCATTGCTGCGAGAATATTTTATTTATAGTAACAGAGTCGGTGCTATGTTGTTGTAAAGTATAACCACCCACTGTTCTGGAATCATATAGTAACGTGTCGCCCATTGCAGAAGCAATTGAATCTACAATAAGCGGCATATTATTAGTATAGGTATAGCTATTGCCTATAAATAATACTTTTCTTGTTGTTGCATTTAAGGCTATATTAAAAACAAATAGAAAAGTGATTATTAAAATTGTGATTCTATTTTTCATAATTATATTTATAACAAAAATACTAATTTTTTAGTCGTTTTGCATGTTCATATAGAAATTATAAAGTTGAAGATGTTGGGTATTATTGGGGAAATTTAAGTATAAATTCTGTGCCTACATTAACTTTACTTGCTATTTCTATTTTGCCGCCTAATAATTCTACCTGTTTTTTTACCATAAACAAACCCATTCCTTTGCCCTCTACATGAAAATGAAATCTATTATATAATCCGAATATCTTGTTACCGTGTTTTTCTAAATCAATACCAACACCATTGTCTGTAAAAGAAAGTACAATTTGTTCATCTTCAACAGTACTGCAAATATCAATTATTGGTTCTGTATTCATTTTACAATACTTAATTCCATTAGATATTAAATTATAAAAAATACTATGAAAGTAACTGTTTAAGGAATAAATTTCGCATACAGTACTAAAATCGGTAGAAATAGAAAATTTTATAGAGTTAAATTTATTATTAATGTTTTCTACAATTTTTTCTGTTAAGTCTTTAAAATTTATTATTTCTTTTTTTTCTTCAATGTCTTTATTTATACTTATAATGTTATTAATATCTTTAATTACATCATCTAATTTCTGTGTAGTTTCTTTAATACCGGTAATAATATCTATAATATCATCAAAATTATCTACATCGTGTTCAAGTAGTAAATTAGCTAAGCCTAAAATACTTGCAACAGGTGCTCTTAAGTTATGCGATATAATATAAGCAAATTGTTCAAGGTCATTATTTCGTCTTATTAAATCTTTTTTTATCCGTTTGTCTTCTAATTCTAGATTTTTTCTAGCTGTAATTTCTCTAAAAGCAATAATTACACCTAAAATAGTTTTGTCGTCATTAATAATAGGGTGAAAGCCTGCATTATACCAAATAGTAGTACCTTCCTGTTTATTAAAATATAATTCGAACTTTGTAGCATATCCTTTATGTGCTTTGTTTAAAGAAACAGATAAAGCATTTAATTTTTCATCTTTAAAGTATTCTGAAATATTTTTACCCTCAAAAATTATTTTATCTAATTGTTCTATCGCAAAAAGTTCCATGGGCTTATTAAAAGACACAATAAAATTATTTATATCAAGTAATAAATAACATACATCTGTATTATCGAAAATAGCCCTTAAATTAGCTTCCGATTTTTGTCTTAACAGCTCATCATTTTTATTTTTAGATATATCTCTTATTGCACATTGTGTACCTACAATTGCACCGTTTTCTATAACTTTTGAAACACAAATCTCTAACCAAATTTTATTTCCGGATTTTGTTACTCCTAAAAACTCAAACGTATTAGGCATGTTTTCGCCGGAAAGAAATTTCTTATGTCGTTTTTTATACAAAGATAAATGTTCGTGTGCAACGTAATTTTCAAAATGCATATTTTCCAAATCAGCATTTGTAAAACCAAACATTTTCAGAAACTGGTCGTTTGCAAAAATAACTTTTCCGTCTCTGTCATCTATTAAAATGCCATCTATAATATTATCTACTAATCTTTTATAGCTTAATTCTTTTTTTAAAATCAGCTCTTCGGTTTCTTTTTTTTCTGTAATATTTTTTATAAAACCATTTATTCGTAGTAATTTTCCATCCTTATCTAAGTGAAAAATTACTTCGTTTTCAATATGTTTTATTGTATTTTGTTTTGTAAGTATTCTACAATCAAATTTTATTTTTGTATTTGTTAGATAAGCGATATCATACGTTTGTTTTACATACCAAATATCATCGTAATGTATTTTTTTATAAAAATTTTCAAGAGACGGTTCAACTTCGCCAATTTCGTAATCTAAAATTCTAAAACATTCATCAGACCAATAATTTACATTATGTATAATATCTTGTTCCCAACTGCCATAATGTGCAAGCTGTTCGGCTTCCTTCATCAAGGCTTCACTTTTAATAATTTTTTCCAGATGTTTTATTCTATCTAATTCACTTTTAAAATTATTTATAGCATTTAATATAGCATTAGGTAATCGTTGCAATCTGTCTTTTAATATATAATCGCTGGCGCCCTGTTTAATAATTTCTACTGCAAACTCTTCAGATGTTGTACCGGTAACTAAAATAAAAGGTAACTGTATATTGTTTTCTTTTACCATTTTTAATGCATTAAGAGCATTAAATTGCGGTAATGAATTATCCGATAGTATTGCATCAAAACTATCATTCATTATGGCACAATAAAATTCTTCCTTATCCGAAACAACTTTAATATCGAATAGATAACCCGAGCGTAATAATGTTGTTAAAATAAGGTCTGCATCATTTATTTCATCTTCTAAAATGAGTATTTTCTTAATTTGCATTTAAATAATTTTTATTATTCTATATATGGAGGTCCTTGATTCAGAACCATCCAATACATTTTTAATTCCTCTATTGCTTTTGCAAAAGATTCAAAGTTTACCGGTTTTACAATATAGCTGTTAACACCTAATTTGTAACTTTCAATTATATCTTTTTCTTCTTTTGATGAAGTTAATACAACAATTGGCAACATACAAGTGTGAGGATTGTCTCTAACTTGTCTTAAAATTTCCAGTCCGCCAATCTTTGGTAAATTTAGGTCAAGAAGCATTAATCTGGGCATATCAGTACTATTATTTTCAATAAATTTCCCTCTTGAAAACAGGTAATCCAATGCCTCTGCTCCATCATCAATGTGTATAATGGTATTTACAATATTGTTTTTTTTCAGACTTCTTATTGTTAATTCGGCTTCTTCAAAATCATCTTCTATAAGAAGAAAATCTACTTTATATTTACCCATACGTACTATTTAACTGTTTATAATTAAATTTTTTTTCAAACTAAAATAAAAAGTTGCACCTTTATTTACTTCAGATTCTGCCCAAACATCACCACCATGTTTATTAATAATTCTTTGCACAAGTGCTAAACCGACCCCCGTACCTTCAAACTCAGACTTTTTATGTAATCGTTGAAAT
Source organism: uncultured Bacteroidota bacterium (assembly GCA_903929195.1). GTDB lineage: Bacteria > Bacteroidota > Bacteroidia > Chitinophagales > Chitinophagaceae > CAIYTT01. The sequence continues at coordinate 1,840 of CAIYTT010000034.1, read as the reverse complement.
ACAGCGAAAAGTTTATCTTTATATTTCATATCAAAGCCAACCCCATTATCTTTTATTGTATAAATAATAGAATCTGTATTTTCTTTACAACCTATTTCAATAAATGCATTTTCATTCTTTGCAGAATATTTAATTGCATTTGATATTAGGTTGCTCCAAACCTGTCGTATTAATACAACATCGCAAGTAATATCAACTAAATCATTTACACAAATATTAAAATTATTTTTTGTAATTGTTTTTTGTAATTGAATTTCAGAATTAACAATAATATTCATGTTAGCTTGTTGCATTAATATTTCTTTTCTCCCTAAATTTGCTAAATTCAATAATTCATCAATTAAAATACCCATTCTGGCAGTATTGTTTCTAATGCTTTCCAAGAATCGCTTGCCCTCATCATCTAATTTTTCTTTATAATCTTGTTGTAATATGTCGGCATAGCCATTAATAATTCTTAATGGTGCTCGCAAATCATGCGAAACGGAATAAGAAAAAGACTCTAATTCATTATTAGCTGCCTCTAATTTTAAGGTTCTTTCTTTTACTTTTTTTTCAAGAGATTCATTATGTTCTTTTATTCCTATTTCAGCTCTTTTTATATCGGTAATATCAAGCGATATAGTCATTACCGAATTTATACTGCCGTCTTCTTCTTTAATGGGTAAGTATCTAACTTTATAATATAAATCTTTAGCTTTAACTATATCGGTAAGGGTTTCTCCATTAAAGGCTCTATTTCTTAATACTTCAACTTCCATCTCAGTGGCTAACGTAAGACCTTCAAACTTTGTTTTGTTTAATAGTCTATTTTTATCTAAGCCCAAATTAATCAATCCTTCACCTTCAATTAATACATATTTTCGTTCTTTATTTATAATAGTTACAATTGCATCAGGTAAGTTAGCGGCTATTGTTTTATATATTTTCTCGCTTGTTATTATTTTCTCATTGGCTACTTTCTGGTCGGTAATATCTCTAATTACTGATTGTGTACCTGTTATTTGTCCATTTTCATATATTTTAGAAACCCTTACTTCCATCCATCTTTTTTCCCCGTCCTTTTTTATGCCTAAATATTCAAATGTGTCAGGCACTTCTTCTCCTGCTATTCTTTTGTCATGTCGTTCTCTTAAAAATTTTCTATGTTCGGGTGCTATATAGTCTTCAAGATTTATATGGTTTAAGTCGTCGCTATTAAGACCAAATAATTTTAAAAACTGATTATTTGCATAAATAACTTTGCCGTCTTTGTCATCAATCATTAAACCGTCAAGAATATTATCAACTAATCTTTTATAATTTGATTCTACCTTTACTAATAATTCTTCGGCTATTTTAGTCTCTGTAATATCTCTGGCTATTTTAGAAGCCCCAATAATATCTCCATTTTTATTTTTAACGGCTGAAACTGTTAAGGATATATATACTAGTGTGCCATTCTTTCTTAGTCTTTTTGTTTCATAATGTCTAATGTGTTCTCCGGCTTTTATTTTAGATAAAATAATTTCTTCTTCATTTATAAGTTCCTTTGGCAATAGAAATATTATTTTTTGCCCAATTACAGTGTCTGCGGTGTAGTTAAATAACTCTTCTGCTCCTTTGTTCCAAGTTATTATAGTACCCTCAAAATCAATACTGTATATAGCATCATCCGATGAATTGATTATGGATTCATAGAAAGCAAGATTATTAAAATTTTTTATACCTTCATCACTTAGTAATAATTGAGCTATCATGGCATTAGCTTCGTTAAAATCTTTTTCAATAATATGAACATCTAGCATGGATAAAGAACTAGATCTATCTATTAAAGTTACTAATGGATCTAATAAAAATG
>CAIYTT010000033.1 GCA_903929195.1 uncultured Bacteroidota bacterium | reverse complement strand
AGCTACCCAATTGTAGTAATGCCAAAACAAAAAGCAATTATTAAAACACCACAGGAAGGTAGAAATGGTATAAAGGGATATAAGGAGAATGATTTTAAAAATGAATTATTGCATTATTTAAAAAATGAATGGCTGATTGATGATAATATACTGTTGCAAATTAATAATAGTAGTTATCCCTATTCGCCTGACATTGCTTTAATTGATGAAACAAATGGTATAAATATATTTATTGATATTGAAATTGATGAACCTTACGAGGGTACAAATGATATTGCTACCCGAAAAGCCATACATTTTGTAGGAGCAGATACAGATAGAAATAAAGCATTTGCAAATAATGGATGGATAGTAATTAGGTTTGCAGAAATACAAGTACATAATTTCCCAGTTAGTTGCTGTTCATTTATAGCCAAAGTTATTAATAAAATAAACCCCAAATTTAATATACCGGACAATTTAAAATTTTCAAATAACTTAATAACAATACCTCAATGGACAAAAGAAGTAGCCGAAATATGGTCTAATAATAAAAAACGTGAATTGTACCTTGGCATATTTAGTTTTGCAACAAATACAGAAACTAAAATAATATATAAAATTGAACCAAATGTAAATGATACACCACGAAAAGCAACAGATACTGATATTCAAATAAGGGATGTTTTAAATAATTTAGTGGTAATGGATGTAAAAGCTCTTGACCTTATAGAGTTAGGAAAAAACGATAAACCATTATTTAATTTTGATATTCAAACATTACTCGCTGAAATTAATATAAAATCACCAATCGTTAATACGGAAATAAAACAATTTAAAGAGCAAAATACAAATACGATTAACATAGATAAGATAAATAGTAATATTAATGAAATTCAAAATACAAAGGTAGAAAGTGTTGATGAACTAATACCTTTTACTATAAAACTTAAAACTAATTTTTTTGAAAACGAAAAGTGGGGGCATGGTTTTAAGGATAAAAATGGGAAGATACTAGTAGAAAGTGTTTATGATTGGTACGAAAAGATTGGTGACGGGTTTTGGAAGGTTTCATTAAAAGTCAATAAATCTTATAAATGGGGTATTATTAATAACAAAGGTGTACAAATTTTACCATGCAATTATGATGAGGTAGGAAATTTTTCAGAAGGCTTAGTTGGAGTTAAATTAAATGGTAAATGGGGATATGTAAATAAATCTGGGTTATTAATAATTTCATGTATTTATAATGATATAACAATTTTTTCTGATGGCTTAGGAGGTGTACAATTAGAAAAATATGGTAAGTATGGTTTTATAGATTACAATGGCAAAATCAAAATTCCATTAAAGTATTATTCTGTTAAGGCTTTTTCTGAAGGTTTAGCAGTTGTCTGTATTGAGTGTTATAAATTCGGTTATATTGATAATACAGGTAAAGAAATAATCCCATTAGAATATGTAAGTGCGACTTCATTTATTAATGGGATAGCTAAAATCTCCAATGACTCTATTATTGGTGTACATTATTATAATATAAATAAAAAAGGCGATTCTATTTGGAAAGATGCGGATTATGAAGAACCTTTTTAATAATTTTTTACCAAATAATAGTACCATTTGCGACATTTATATTTTTTGATTCAATTTGATTTTCAATTTGTTGAAAAGTAGGCAAACCAGTTGGATTGTCTATTCTTACAAAGGCATCTCTAAACACAGCTTTCAATTCTATATTTGAAGATTTAATAAATGAAGGTTTTAAAGCAAAATTAAAACCTTCACCATCTCTTGGAACACTGGGGTATAATATTCCATCAGCTTTTTTGCCAGCTACATATAATGCAAGGTTAGTGTAAGCACTTGTAATAATATAAGATTTATTATCATTCTTTGATTTTTGACGAAATTTATTAAACAAATATATATGATATTCTATATAAGCTGTTTGATCTTTGGAATGAATTTTATCAATACAATTATCTAAAATACCACCAAAATATCTGTCGTATCCAGTTTTGCGATCACTTGCGTCTGGTGATGAAACAATTATTAGTTTCATGGGTCGTTTTGTAAGCCACAAACCAATTGTAGCATATATTTTATTATGTTCATTTTGCTGTTCAATCCAACCTTCAACTAGTTCAGCATATGAAGTTTTCCTATCTTCGGAACTATAAAATATAGGTGAATTTGGAATGTTACATCTACCAAAAGATTTCACATATATTTTATCAGGTGTTGATATTTTTTTTATTTCTGTAAATAATATATCATCATAATGTGTTCTTGTACGATATAGTTTTTTTTCTGTATCAGTAATAACAATAATAGTCGGCAATTCACCTATTGAATTAAAAATTTTAATGGTATTTGCGTAAGCCTTAGGATCATTGGGATTAGTCATCTCTAACAATTCTATAGCCTTTTTAACTTGTTCTAATTTCATACATTAATTATTTCATACATTAATTATTTCATATATATCCATCGTATTAAAACCATATATTTTTAAGCGATAAATTTGTTCATCAGTTAATTGAGGTAATAAAGCCTTACCTTTTATATAGCCTGTTGTACGTTTGATTGGTATTTGACTATAATTTAAAATTAATTCTTGTAATTCACTATCTTCAAAAATAACTTTTATACCTATAGTTAGTCCATAGTTATTGTATGATTCTGTATTAGGTATAAAACTAATAGTTATGGTATGATTTTCTAATACGCTTAATTCAAAAAACAATTCACGTGTAAATGAATTATGAGGTCTTTGTTCGATAGATAAATTTTCCTTTGTCATTTTGTTTTTATTTTCAGCAAAAATACATAAGTAATTCAAATACATAATAAATATTTTATATGTATACACTAAAAAAGTGTATACACAATTAAAATGTAATAAGATGTATTAGGAAGTATTTTATAGATAAGATTAATTTTATAAATAGATGCTTTGCTTTCATAATATATAAACTAAGTCTATTACTTTATCTAAAACACTTTTTGGAATTAATGAAATACTTAATACAATTTCTCGCTACTAATTTTGCCTTTACAGGTGCTTTCACCTGCAAAACATTATTGTGAAATAAGCGATAAGGCCTAAATTGTCCAGTGTTTTTTAATTCTTACAAAATTTCAATCCCGGTTTTTAAAATTTCTTCTACAAAGGGGTCTTTTTCAGGGGTAAAGTCTTTTGTATTATAGGTGCGTGGCGAAATATAAAGATTGAAGATAATTTTTGCTTTTAAATAAATCCATTACTGCTTTCCAATCTTTTTCAGAAGTTTTAACCCAATAGTCAATGTGTTCTAGTTTCGTCATTATAAACTACCGTCT
>CAIYTT010000032.1 GCA_903929195.1 uncultured Bacteroidota bacterium | reverse complement strand
TTGTTCTTTATTATTAATTATTTCTTCTAATAATTTTTCCCAATTGGTGCTTATTAAATCTTCATCTATTAATTCACTATTTTCCGTTTCTATTAGTTTTTTCTTGCTTTTCCCAAATAAAAAGCTTTCACCTGTAAAAAAGAATTTATAAAAAAAGAAAACAACAATTGATATTACTAAAATCCAAATAAGAATATTACCTTCCTTACTCATTAAAAATTCAAAAAATTTTCTGACAGCTTTTATAAATATATTTTCTTGATACTGCTTAGGAGTTATTCTTCTTTCAATATCATTTTTATAATAAAAATCGTTCGACTTAGTTAATTTCTCCCATTCACTTTCGGTAATGTTTGGTTTTGCAGATGCATAACTATTTATTTGCGGTACAAGCAATATAACTAATAGTATAAAAAGCAATAAAAATGGTTTAAATTTCATTCTCTTTCAGATTATGCTGCTTACCAACAATTATAGGATAAATAATATAAAACCAAGCAATAAAACTAGCAGAACCTACTAAAATGGAAATGCTCATCCATAAAGGCATTTCTGTATGTCGGGTTACAAAACCTTCAAAAAAAGCCGCTATTACTAAAACAGGAATAACACTTATTAAAATTTTTATGCTGTTTTTTGTCGCAAACATTAAAGACTGTACTCGCTTATAAGTTTTAGGAAATAAGATAGCATTGCCTAAATTTATACCTGCACCACCTGCAATTACTATTGCAGAAATTTCAAGTGTGCCATGTATAAATATTACTAATATTGATTGTCCACCTAAATGATGATGAAAGAACATATATTCAAAAACGCCCAACATTAATCCATTTTTCAGTAGAAAATAGATAGTGCCTATGCCTAAAAAAATGCCGGATGAAAATAAAAGTAGTGTTACAAAAATATTATTCCAAGCAATAGAAACAAACATTATAAATTCATTTTCTTGCTTATAAACCCCAAACGGGTCGCCACCTGCTATGTTCCTTTCTGTCATATCTACATAACCATCTCCTAAAATAGCTCTAACAAAATTTTGGTCGTAAGCAGCAGAGAAAACACCTATTAATACAAAACACAAAAAAAACAGTAACCCGAAAAGTAATATTCTATGGCTACTTCTTATGGCTAATGGCAAATCTGTTTTCCAAAATGTAATTAATCGGTTTTTCTTTTCTTTCTTATTTTTATATATAGACAAGTATATATTAGCGGCAATACCATTAATATATCTTATAGTATTACTATTTGGATAAAAAGTTTTTGCATACGACAAGTCATCTACTAAGTAAGTAAATCTCTTAGCAATTTCATCAGGGTTTTCTGTAGGCTCTTGGAAGCCTTCCCAACGCTCCAGATTTTGTTTTATAAACTGGCCTTCTCTCATAAATAGTCTATTGTCAAAAGTAATCAGGGAAATTTAAAAATATCAATTATAATAAATTTATTTTTTTATTTTTAGTATTCATTTGTCTATTAAAGCTACAAATCTAATTAATATATAAATAGAATGGTACGCTATGTAAATAAAGAAATGCTATAACAGAGAATGGTAATACCGGAATAAAGCTAGAAGATAGGCAGAAATGAAAATAAAAATGTAATTATATTTTAGCTAAAGAATTAATGTAACTTTGTTTAAACAACTAATTGGTAACAATGTATCTAACTGAATTACAGCTTTTCCAGATTCTTAGGCGGAAAATTGGAGAAAGCGAAGTTGAAGCAATTGTTAGTTTCGTTGAAACAAAACTAAAAGAAAATAACGAACAAAATTTAAAAGTATTAGCTACAAAAGAAGATATTGCAACTTTACGCCAAGACATGGCAAAAATGCTTACTGAAATTGCTGAGAATAAGGCAGAAATGACAAAATGGATGTTTATTTTTTGGATTGGTACGATTGGGGTATTGTTTGGAGTGATTATTGCTTTTATAAATAAGCATTGAGTGGATTTTGTTATATACCTTAAAATATTCTTTCAAATAATTCCTTCCTAAGTCGGTTAATTAAAATCTAAAAATAGAGTTAAAAACAATCTATGCATATTTATATATACGGGTTCTCTTTGTTTTTATACTTAACTTTACAGTACAATTAAATTACATTTTATGAACTACAATCAAGATCAACGTAACTTCTCTGATTTTACGGTTTTAAACAGTGAACCAATTACCGGTGGCAACACCATTGCCAAAAAATTTATGGCAAATGTTTTTTTATGGATGTTTATTGCATTAGGCGTTTCTGCTTTCTGTGCTTATCAGTTTGCTTCTAATGTTACTTTATTCAATATGCTTTATCCGGATACCGAACAAGGCAGGCATATGAGTGGCTTTGGATGGTTAGTAACACTTGCTCCTTTTGCTTTTCTTTTAATAATGAATTTTGGATTTGCAAGACTATCGCAAGTAGCTATTACCGCTTTGTTTTTAGCTTTTGCATTAGCAATGGGTATAAGTCTTAGTTCTGTATTGCTTGTTTATACTGCAAGTTCTGTAGTAGGTTGTTTTGCGGCATCGTCTGCAATGTTTGGCGTTATGGCTTTTATGGGTTATACTACAAGTCAAGACCTTACATCTATGGGCAAATTACTTACAATGGGTCT
>CAIYTT010000031.1 GCA_903929195.1 uncultured Bacteroidota bacterium | reverse complement strand
CGATGGGCTTACCTTGTTCAAGGTTGCGTAGCCTTTTTTCTGCCACATCATAATTTCCCTTAAATCCATCTTCTTGATTTTTATATTCATCGACAACCTTCTGATATATTTTCTTCGCCGTTTCTATATCACCCATAGCAAGATACGTATCACCTATATATATGTCTGCCTCACTCGCAGCCGCCGCAGTCTTCAGCTTCTCTTTCATTAAATTGTAATTCTTTATTGCTCCATCATAGTCTTTAAATACAACTTTGAATAATTTTCCTCTGTTTTGAAATACTAACCGAAATATATCTGCTACTGTATATTCACTTATATCTTTCAAATCATCAATATGTTCTATTTATTTGCATATTCCCTTTTGCAAGCAAGCATGTATCTATTGTAATTTTCATTTTTCAACTTCTTTGCAACAAAAAGAAAAAGTTTTGTCAGCTATGCTTATTGAGCTAAAACAAAACAGTAGTTTCTTAGAATCAGCAAACATAGATACAATCTATTTTGGAGGTGGAACACCCTCGCTACTTACAGCAGACGAAATTTCTTTATTTATAGATACAATATACAAATATTACAATATATCAGAATTAAAAGAATGTACGCTTGAAGCAAACCCGGATGACTTAAATAAAGAATATATAAAATCGCTACGCAATACTGCAATAAACCGTTTAAGTATTGGTGTACAATCATTTAGAGACGAAGACCTGAAATTTATGAAAAGGGCTCATACAGCCTCACAAGCTGATTATTCAATTAAAGCTTCTCAAGATGCAGGTCTTAGCCTGTTAAGTATCGATTTAATATATGGTATTCCAGGATTAAGCCACAAAAATTGGCAACATAATATAGCTGCTATGCAGGCATTAAGTATCCCTCATTTTTCAGCCTATTCATTAACTGTGGAGAAGGATACAGCATTGTTTCATTCAATAAATAAGAAGAAAACTACAAATGTTGATGCTGTACAAGCAGCCGAACAATTGGAGATATTAATGCATGAATGTGTACAATTGGGTTATGAACAATACGAAATATCAAATTTTGCATTGCCGGGCAAACACGCAATACATAATACTAACTACTGGCTTGGAGTGCCCTATTTAGGTATCGGGCCTTCTGCACATTCCTATAATGGGAATACTAGAAGATGGAATATTGCTAATAATACAATATATGCAACAAATATTACCGAAAACAATAAAATAAAGGTTTACGAAGAAGAAACTCTTACTATTTACCAACAATTAAATGAATATTTAATGACCTCTCTTAGAACAATGTGGGGTTGCGATTTAAATTATATTGAAAAAAAATGGGGTATAGATATTGCCTCCAAGATAAAAAGAAGTAGTATATTATATATTGATAGAGGGCAAATGTTTGTAGAAAACTATCTATTAAAACTCACAACAAAAGGTAAATTATTTGCTGATAGCATTGCATCTGATATGTTTATTCTTTAGACATATACATTAAGAAAAAAAACAAATGCATTATATTTTTCTAACTATGCGCTGTATTAATTTCATAATCTTTAAATGTAGCAAAGAAAATAAATATTGAAAGTATTAATTCTACAAAAAATAGATACCATAAACCAATAGCAGCTAAAAGCAACATTGATACAAAAAATAACCCTAACACAATTGTAGAATATCGTTCAATAGTAAGACCTTTTAAATATTGTAAACTTGTAAAAAGTGCCAATTGTGCAATCCCGAAAAAATAAATAGAAAACAGAGTACTAACTCCTAATACATTCAATTCGTTCCAAAAAAGGAAAACGATCTCGGGCAAAAGGATAATAATATAAGTAAATACGTAAGTAAAATATCTATACAAAACAGATATTGGTAAATTTCTTAAAAATGGTAGTTCAATTTCAAAAAAACGAACATAATAATAGGGTAATAAAGAGTGTGCAGACAGAATAAATAAAAGCAAAATGCATACATTCTCTCGGCTCACCTGCTCACTATTTACAAAAACCATTAATTGTAACAATAAGAGTGAAAAAATTTTTATTGTAAAAAAAGTAGCCTTTCTATTATTTACAGAATAATAAAAGAGATATAAAAGAAAACTTTTTCTTTTTACAGTCGGTAGTGTAATTTGGGGAATTATTGATTGTTTCCAGGTACTATTAATTCTATAACTATAAATAAGCACGCTTCCTACAATCAATAGTACCTGAACAAAGAAGAAAAAAACAGCTAATTGTATATGATTATGCAATACACCAATATAAACTGTAAT
>CAIYTT010000030.1 GCA_903929195.1 uncultured Bacteroidota bacterium | reverse complement strand
TTCAATTATTTTTTTGTTTTTTTAGTATTTATTTCTAAATTTAATTTTTTTAGAAAATATAAAAAGAATGTAATGAGTTTTAATCGTAAGGAAAAATATTTACATTCGTTTTGTAATAATCAAATTAAATATTGCAAAAAAAATAATTATTATGAATAAAATTATTATATATTTCTTATTTTGCCAATTATTTATTTCTTGTAATACAAGAAATAAAAATAGTGATGCCGAAAAGAAAGAACTTATAAAAAATAGGATTATTAATTGTATGGAAAGCCTACATGGAGAAATGCTCATTAAAATTGATAGTATTTCTATATTAAGTATAGATACAATAAGTGAAAAAGGGAAGTATTCTTTTATTAAGGAGGAAATTAGTAACGGATTAATAAATAAAGATAATTTAGTAAATAATAGAATTGACGAATTACTAGAAAACAAATCGGATACCGATGCGGATGATAAATTTGCAGGTTCGCATCACTATGCGCAATTAATTTATAATGGTAAAGCAAAGTTATTAGAAGCAATATTGCCCGAAAGTACGCCTGATAGTATTTATGACAGTCTAATGGAACAGAAGTTAAATACAAACTCTAACTTTAATCATGGTTATCTTGTGGAGGGGCTTATATATGCTAAAGTATTTAATAATGTAACTAAAGGCAAAATTTTTGCAATTATATCCAAAGACCTTAAAGAGGTAAATTTATTTAATACTGTTGATATGAATTAAAAAAAATAACATAAAAATAATATTTTGGTAATATTGCAAACCTTAACTTTACAAGTTCAAGTCGGATTTTTCAAATTTTCGATTAAATTAAAAAAAACTACATGAAGTTAAAATTACATAAATTATATTTATTTTATATATTATCGTTTCTTTTTTTATTTAATTCTACTCAAAATGTATTTGCACAGCTTACAGTAAGCCCAACGCATACTGCTACTGTTTTAGCAGCAAATATAGCCGGTAGTGGTGTTTCTGTTTTTAATGAAACTCTTACTTGCCCGGGTGTTGCCAATGGAACTTTTACAGTTGTACCGGGTACACTATTAGGCACATCGGGGGTAAATGTTTTTGGCATAAACAGTGGTATTCTCTTAACTACAGGGCATGCAGCCAATGCAGCAGGAGCAGAAACAGGCACTACATCGTCTAACAATGGTGCAGCAGGAGACCCTGCCATGGCAGCTCTTGCTCTTACAGCTACTACTTTTGATGCTTGCGAACTTCAGTTTGATTTTGTACCGAAGGGCGATACCATCAGTTTTAATTATATTTTTGGGTCAGAAGAATACATCCATTCTACATGCGGTAATTATGATGATGCATTTGCCTTTTTTATTTCCGGACCGGGTATTGTTGGCACTCAAAATATGGCACTAGTGCCGGGTACTACACTTCCTGTTTTGGTAAATACAATTAATTGTGGCGCCCCTTGTGTAGTAGCAGGTTGGGGTACTTATAGTAATTGTACAAGTATTGGTGGTGGTTCTCCTTTTCCGGCATTTTATATTGATAACACTTTAGGTACAAATTTTGCATATAGAGGCTATACTAAAAAATTGAAAGCCTATCATTCTGTTACTCCATGCGATACTTACCACCTAAAAATGGCAATTGTGGATGCAGGTAATGGTTTTTTTGACTCCGGTGTATTTATTGAAGCTGCAAGTTTATCAACGAATACCTTTCATTTTGACCATGCAGACCCATTAGGAGCAACTATTTTAGGCATTCCGAATAGTTTGGTAAAAGGATGTATTCCTTCAACAATCGAGATATTGTCTTCTGCTGCAGTGGCTGCTTCTACAACTTTAAATCTTACCTATAGTGGTACAGGCATCAAAGGGATAGATTTTATTGCACCCGATTCTGCTGTTATGTTAACCGGAGATACAAGTGTTGTTTTTAATGTTTTGGGATTGCCTACACCTATTGGCGGGCTAAAAACAGTTACTGTTTATTTAAATGGTGTATGCGGTATTTTAGACAGCATGACATTTAATTTAATTGATACTCCTACAATAAGTATTCTTACCCCGGATACTTCTATTTGTAGTGGTTCTTCTTTTACTATACGTACAACAGGAACACCTGGATTAACCTATAACTGGACACCTACAACAGGTTTAAGCAGTGCAACAATTCCGAATCCGGTTGCCAACCCATCAGGGGTAACTGTTTATACATTAACATCAACCTTACCCGGTTCCGGCTGCCCGCCATTAGTAAGAGAGGTAACAATTTCAATGGATAGCATTGATTTTCAGCTATTAACACGTGATACGTCTGTTTGTAGCGGGCAAATAATTCACATAAGGGTAAATGGTGCAGATACATTACATTATTTGTGGACACCTACTACAGGTTTAGATACCCCTACAATTAAAAATCCGACAGCAACACCATCTGTTACTACAACGTATGTAGTAACAGCATCAGCGAATGCCGGTTGTGTTGTAAGCAAAACCTTAACCATTACGGTAGTAAGTGTTTCTGATTCTATACTTACGCCCGATACAGCAATATGCAGAGGGGCATCTGTGCAAGTAGTAGTGGCAGGTGGTGCAGGCTACAATTATCAATGGATACCCACTGCCGGTATTGCATCATCTACCAGTTTAGCACCCTTAATTACACCCGATACGTCTGCTATGTATTATTTAATGGTTACTGTTCCCGGTTGTACAGGTATTATAGATTCTGTTTATATTGATGTACAGCCGAATCCGATAGTATATATTGGTGGCAATAGGTCTTTATGTAAGTTTGATACCATACATATTGCTTCTTCTGTATTACCTGCTTGGTACACACATTATATTTATTCTTGGACACCTACACTAAATCTTGACAACCCCAGTGCTGCAAATGTTGCCTTTACAGCCGGAGATAGCACAGAGATTGTATTGACAGTAACAACATCTGCACACTGTACTAATAAAGATTCTGCATTAATTATTGTTCACCCCGGTGATTTTGCCGTAGTTGATACCAATAGAAATATTTGTCCGGGCGATTCTGTACAATTAAACGCATCAGGAGCTGCCTTTTATTATTGGCATCCAAATATGTATATCAGCGATACATTGTCGCCAGACCCATGGGTACATGCTATTACATCAATAGATTATACATTATTGGCAATCAGCTCGTTTGGTTGTAGAGATACTGTGAATGTGAGTGTATTTGTGCGTCCGCAACCACTCATCTATTTACCCGATTCAGTATTAATCTATCCGGGCGAAACTTATCAGATTGCACCGCAAACCAATTGCAGTAGTTTCAAATGGTTCCCGTCTTTTGGTTTGAGTAATCCATTTGTAGCCAACCCTGTTGATAGTGCCGGCATAAGTATGAAATATATAGTAACAGCAACAACGGAGTGGGGATGCAGCACGCAGGATTCCATAACTATTTATGTAGCTACAGACGCTGTTTTAGATATTCCAAATGCATTTACCCCGGGAACAGGTATTAATAATATCTTTAAAATAAACAAACGAGGAATCGCCAGTTTAAATTATTTAAGAATATATAATAGGTGGGGTAATTTAATATATGAAGGAACGGATATAGATTCAGGGTGGAATGGTACTTATAATGGAGTGCCACAGCCATTTGATGTATATGTTTATGTTGTAGAAGCCGTAACCTTTAGTGGAAATACAGTTAGAAAAAAAGGAAATCTTACATTACTTAGATAAAGAAACACCTTTTTTAACTATAATTGTTTCAAAACACACCTAAATAATATCTATTTGAAACATACTGTACTTACACGAACAGTTAAAATACTTTCATTTGTAAGTTTACTAAATGATGTTGCCAGTGAAATGCTCTATCCGGTAATGCCTGTCTATTTAAAAAGCATCGGTTTTTCGGTAATACTTATAGGCATTTTAGAAGGTGTAGCCGAGGCAGTAGCAGGAATAAGTAAGGGGTATTTTGGTTCTTTATCAGATAGGATAGGGCAGAGGTTACCATTTATAAAATGGGGGTATTTACTTTCTGCATTATCTAAACCATTATTGGCAATAGCACAATTACCTGCTTTTGTTTTCTCTGCCCGCACAATAGACCGCTTGGGAAAGGGAATACGTACAGGTGCCAGAGACGCTATGCTGTCTGATGAGGCTACACCGGAAACTAAAGGAGCTGTGTTTGGTTTCCATAGGTCTTTAGATAGTTTGGGTGCAGTTATAGGCCCACTAATTGCACTTGTCTATTTATTTTTTGCACCGGCACAATATAAACCCTTATTCTTTTTTGCATTTATACCGGGCATACTCTCTTTTTTTCTATTGTTTTTTATTAAAAAGAATAAACCCCAAATAACGATTGCTAAAAAACCATACAGTTTTTGGTTATTTATAAATTATTGGAAGATAAGTAGCAAACAATATAAACAACTGTCTACTGGTATTATTCTATTTACTTTGTTTAACAGTAGCGATTATTTTTTATTATTAAAAATGAAATCCGTAGGGTTAAGTGATATATATGTAATAGGTATATACATAATGTATAATTGTTTATATGCTTTATTGTCTTATCCGTTAGGTAAGTTAGGCGACAAGATAGGACTTAAAAAAGTATTTCTTTTTGGCTTGCTATTGTTTGCATTGGTATATACAGGTATGGCATTTAATGCGAGTTTCTATGTGTATTTGTTACTATTTATTATTTATGGTATCTATGCTGCTGCTACCGATGGTATATCAAAAGCATGGATTTCTAATATTTGCAATAAATCAGAAACAGGAACAGCAATAGGTACTATGGCTGCATTCCAGAGTATAGCCACAATGATAGCCAGTAGCACTGCGGGTATTATATGGTATTATTTTGGTTCTAATGTACTATTTTTATTTTCTGCTACCGTTAGTATATTGGTGTTTTTCTATTTGGGTATAGTGTTTAGAAATATCCGGAAGGTGTTTTAAAATCTTATTTAATACCTCCCCGATTATTTCTAATTCCCTTTCTACAGAACGGCGCATGGTTTTATACAATACTGATAAAGAACGCTATTTTAAAGAAATAAGAAAAGCTATGGAAAATTTTAAAGCCAGACAAAAAAAAGTGAGTACTTCTTTCAAATAAAATATAAATATACCAGTTTTATAAATATTATAAATTGCCATTTTTGCTGTTATTGTAATGCAGCGATATAATGATTTTTTCTGCCTTTACTTGCTTTTTTTCATCAACTAAGACGTATGTTAGAAATAATGTTATTACAAATATTAAGAAGTAAACATTATTTGTTTGTGAAAACTAACGATGGCAAAGCCTTATAGTTTTCTGACACTTATTTTTTTTGTGGTAATTGTTGTAAAAAAAGGACATCTTTGATACCACCGGAAAATTCTTTTACGGAAAGAACCTCAAAACCAGCTTCACGCAACGCTTTAATAATAAAAGAATGAATATTTTCATCTGCTAAAATCATGCAGCTGCAATTAGTGATTCATTGGATACAACATCAGATGCATAAGCTAAAACAGCCCAAATTGAATTGTGTGTAAGATTTGGATATGCCAAAATAATATCTTCAGATGAAGCACCTTCTGATAATTT
The DNA here is from genome assembly GCA_903929195.1 of uncultured Bacteroidota bacterium. Lineage (GTDB taxonomy): Bacteria > Bacteroidota > Bacteroidia > Chitinophagales > Chitinophagaceae > CAIYTT01. Next base: position 14,928 of record CAIYTT010000030.1, on the reverse strand, counting down.
TCTCAATATTAATGCAACTGTTATTCTTGTACCTTTTATAACCGGTTTTCCTAACATTATATCTGCATTAGATTCTATGTAATCTTTATAGTCCATAAAAGTAATTTAATACAAATATAGTTAAAAAAATGACGTTTTTAGCTTTGTTATGGATGGTTATTATCATATAATTATTACGGCAATTATTTTGTGCCTTTGTTGGATGTACAGTAAAACACAAACAAAGAAAAAAAAAATCAAGAATTCGATTTTATAAATTGAAATCTGTAATTTTGATAAATGAAATTTTATGTTGACACATCTGTTTGATGCCTGTTCTTCCGGATTTTCCGCAGGGAATCGGGAAGTAAGAATAAACTCCTTTTTCAAAGGCATTTACTTAACAAAGCTAAATGAAAGTTATGAAATTCTTAGCTATATACCTTTTCATTTAACCTCAGTTCTTTGAATACGTTCGCAGAACGGTTTTTATTTATGCTTCCAGATGCCCGCTTCGCAGAACATCTGGAAGAACAGGGAAATAACAGATGTATGAATTATTTATTCATAAAAAGGGATAAAAAGGACAGGCAGAATAAATATACGTTGTAAAACACACTTTGTAATAACAGTAAAGAATTTTGAATATGCAAAATATTTTTATTTATTTAATTTTATTAATTATTATTTTGACACTTGTTGTGTTGTATATTTCCTATTTTGGCACAAAAGCATTTAACAAAATTAAAATATACATAATTGTTATTTTTTTTATGTTTTTTCTTTATTTTGTTCTAAACTCAACTCTAAATCATAGCCCGAAAGGATATTTCTATCATTTACATGACATAGATTTTTCTAACTATTTAATTTTCTTTATTTCAATAATTAATGCGCTGTTACTTTTTAGAACCCTAAAGGCTCAAAGAAAAGCAATAGATGAGCAAAAAACAGCAAATCAGATAGCTGCATTTGAAAATCGTTTTTTTAAGTTCATTGATTTTCATAGGGAAAATGTTGCAATTATAAAATATAGAAAACCCAATTATCAAGATAATGATTCAGATGAAAAAAAATATTCGAACGGGAAAGAGTTTTTTATAATTCTTAGCAATGAGTTAAATAGGATGTTTGATGAATATTCAATTCAAAATTCGACTAAAGAATTACTTAATAGAGAAAGTAAAATCAAGAAGATTAATTTTATTTATTCTTGTCTTTTTTTTGGTGCATGGGAAGATAAAAGGAATTTAATAATAGCGAAGAGGAGTTCAAGCAAATTGGTTTTGGGTGTATAGCAGCATATTCAAAATTTAAAGGACAGTCATTATTCGAAGTAAAAACAAAAATTAAGGAACCATTCCCATATTATACTGGACATATAAACAGGTTAGGCAATTATTTTAGAAATTTTTATCAAGCAATAAAATACATTGATGACCAAAAATATTTAACGCCAAAGCAAAAATATGATTATGTAAAACACTTTAGGGCTCAAATTTCTGCCTATGAACAACTTATGTTTTTTTATAATTCTTTATCGGATTTGGGTAAAAGTTGGGAAAATGAACATTACTCAAAAAATATTAGCGATTACGATGAGAAAAGGAAAAAGGAAATTTATAACAAGCTTTTGATTACTATACTTCACGCGGTTAGGTTTAGTGCATTTTCTTCATCAAAAAATTGGAACTTTAAAGTGAGTAAAGACAATAACTCTTTTTGATATTTTTGATTGACAATTTCAAAAAATGATGTTATTGCCTGATGAAATTTTTGGGGGCAGTCATAATATTTTCCATAGAGAATTTCTTCTTTTGTAAATTTCCATAAACGTTCAATTATATTAAGATTAGGGGAATAGGGTGGCATAAACAAAAGCGTTATTCCCAACGATTCTGCGGTTTTTTTTACTAACTCACAGTGCTGATAACGTGCGTTATCCAATACAATAAAAATTGGAGCATTCTGATATTGTTCTTTTAATTGGTGCAAAAAAGTAACAATTGTTTCGGCAGTAATGTAGGTTTGATTGATTAGCGTACTTACTTCTTTTGAAGTAGCATTTAATGCTCCCAATACATTAATGCGATTACGTCCGGCGGCGGCTTTAATAAATAAACGCGTTTTACTCCATACCCGTCTGATAAAGGGTTGAAGGATAAAATGACATGCATCCATAAACAGTACAATGCATTCATTTTTCTTTGCTTTTTCAATTACCGGCGTCAATGTATTCTCAACCCACTCATGCTGTTTTTGTGAATCTGCTTTGGCAGGTATATGTCCCATTTTTCTACACTTAAAGCCATTGCGTTTCAGAAAGCTTCTTATTTGAGATAACCCCCGGTTAATGCCCCCTGTTAATTTTTCAATCCGCGACTTTGCTTCACTTACTTTTGAAGGTGGTGATTGTTCAAAAGACGATACAATAGAATCTGAAAATAATTCTAATTGACTTTTGTTATTATTACCATATTCTACTTTGCAGAGTGCATCAAATCCATACTCCAGATAAATTTTTGTCCATGATGCAACTATATTCCGATGTAAATCAACAATACGTCCAATTTCTTTATCAGACTTAGATAATATCGTCTTTAAATAAACAGCGTGTAATCTTTTTTGGACTATCGGGCAGGGATGATAATATCTTTCGTAATTTAGCTTTTCAGTCTCACTTGTACTGAGATTGATTGTACGCATCTTTAAAAGGTTTTGTAAAGGTGCGTACTTTTTTTGAAAAAAAATTTTTTCACTAAATAAAATGCACTATTTTTGCCCGATATTAGTATAAATATGACCTTTTTAGGAATACAATATTTAACTTTCAGCAGGGGGTATTATATAAAAGCGTTAAATTAGGTATTGAAATTTCACAATTTTATCCTTTACATTGTTCAGAATACGAAGAAGAATGTTCAATTAGTGGTGTATTGCCTTTTGAAGGTAATAATAAAAAAAATAGTATTTGTAGATTTTGTTTTAATGAAAAATATATAGGCTACAAAAATGAAGATGCTAAAGAAAAAATCAGAGATTATTTTAGTGGTGAAAAGATTGGAGATAACAGGGTAAAACATAAATTAATTAAATTTTCCTGTTTAGAAGATGATTGTCTAAGTATGCCAATAATTAATGAATTAAAACTTAAATATAATTTATAAAATGAAGGTAGATTTTCAAAAAGTAGTTAATGAGCGTATAAGAAAATTAAATAATACAATATTAGGACTGCAAGATATTATTAACCAGTTAGTTGTTAAAGAAGCTATTGAGTTTTCTATTTCTGAAATTTTAGTCGAATATAACATGCTGGCAAGTAAAAAAGGTTACGAATTTTGCGATAAATTAAAGGTTATTAATGACATTAAGCAACCTGTGGTTTACATTTTTGAAATGATAGATGTTTCTCAAGATGAGAAAGAAAAATTGATAGAATTGTTTTTAAAATTTCGGTCTCCAGAAAATAAAGACAAAGATGGAAACGACATGAGAAGGTCAAGTTCAAAAGTCGATGTTAATGTCAAAAAACACTCTGGTAATATTTTATATGTTGGATGCGTTACAAAAATCCGTTTGGCAAAAAGACTGCAAGAACATTTAGGCTTAGGACATAAGAATACTTATAGTTTACAATTAAAGCATTGGGCAAGCAATTTGAAACTCAAATTATATTACATTAAAATACCGAATATTTCCTTAACTAAAGAGATTGAGAAGGCAGTTTCATTTCAATTAATGCCATTGTTGGGTAAACATGAAGAGTAAATACTTATTTTTCTAAAAATAAGTTAGTAAACAATAAAATTCAAAATGAGATTTTCAATTTCTGCGCCACCTTATAAATTTCAATCAAATCTTCATACAATTGGTTCGACATTTCCCCGCTTGGGACTTTATTTTCCGGCTTGCATCAAAAAACAAAATCTAAAACCGTTCACATAATCTAATCAAGTAATAAATGAAAAAGAACATCTAATTACCCATAAAAAACAAATTCAAATACGGTCATTTTACATTTCAATTCTTATCGTATCAACATATAACGTACCTTCGCATAAAGAGAATCGGAAATTATGGCAGAGATACTGCAAAAAGTAATAGATGAGGCAAGACAAGGTGAAGCTTATACTACTTTACCTTTTGAGGCTGAAAGAAACACAAAAAAATTTTATATTGAAAGCTATGGCTGCCAAATGAATTTCAGCGATAGCGAAATTGTAGCATCTATACTGCAAGGGGTGGGTTTTGGTGCTACCGGCAATTTTGAAGATGCAGATTTAGTATTATTAAATACCTGTTCTATAAGAGAAAAAGCAGAACAGACCGTTCGTAACCGTTTACAAACCTTCCGCAAAGTAAAAGACGGTAAGCCGGGTATGCTTATTGGTATGTTGGGCTGTATGGCAGAAAGATTAAAAGCAAAACTGCTTGAAGAAGAGAAATTAGTAGATATAGTTGTAGGGCCGGATGCTTACCGCAGTTTACCGGCATTAATAGAAGAAGCACAGACCGGACAAAAAATGGTAAATGTGTTACTTAGCAGAGACGAAACCTATGCCGATATTGCACCTGTAAGACTTGACAGTAATGGTGTGAGTGCATTTGTAAGTATTATGAGGGGATGTAATAATATGTGTACATTTTGTGTGGTACCGTTTACACGTGGCAGAGAGCGTAGCAGAGATGCAGAAAGTATTATAAAAGAATGTACTGACTTATTTAATGCGGGATTTAGAGAGGTAACTTTATTAGGGCAAAATGTAGATAGCTATGAATATGCCGGTATTACATTTGCACAATTATTAGAAGGTGTTGCTGCAATTTCACCCTTATTAAGAATACGGTTCAGTACATCGCACCCTAAAGATATTACAGATGATGTATTATATACAATGGCAAAATACGATAATATATGCAAGTATATACATTTGCCGGTGCAAAGTGGTAATACCCGTATTTTACAATTAATGAACCGTACTTATACAAGAGAATGGTATATAAATAAGGTAAAAAGAATACGCGAAATAATGCCCGATTGTGGTTTAAGTACCGATGTGATTGCGGGTTTTTGTACCGAAACAGAAGAAGAGCATCAAGATACTTTGTCTGTAATGGAACTATGCCGCTACGATATGGCGTATATGTTTGCCTACAGCGAACGCCCCGGCACACTTGCCGAAAAAAGATATGCTGATGACATACCTGAAAAGACCAAAAAAAGAAGATTAGAAGAAATAATAGCACTCCAACGCAAACATTCTACAGAAAGTTATGGCAACGATATTGGTAAAGTAGTTGATGTGTTAGTAGAAGGCGAAAGTAAACGGAGTGCAGATGATTGGTGTGGTAGGAACTCTCAAAATAAAATGGTTGTTTTTCCTAAAAGTAATTTTAATCCGGTAAAGGGGCAGTATGTAAAAGTAAAGATTACCCAATCTACCGGAGCAACACTTATAGGCGAAATAATAAGATAATAAAATAGCACAAAAAAATTCTGAAATTTTATTCATGGATATTCAAAGTATAAAAAACAGATTTGGAATTATAGGCAACTCACCTGCATTAAATCACGCACTTAATATTGCAGTTCAGGTTTCCAATACAGATTTATCGGTATTAATAGTAGGGGAGAGTGGGGTAGGTAAGGAAGTTTTTTCTAATATCATACATGCATTGTCGCCAAGAAAACATAATGCATTTATTGCTGTTAACTGCGGTGCAATACCGGAGGGCACAATAGACAGTGAATTATTCGGACATGAAAAAGGCTCTTTTACAGGTGCTGTAGATAGCAGAAAAGGGTATTTTGAAACAGTAAGCGGTGGCACTATTTTTTTAGACGAGATTGGTGAAATGCCTTTAGGTACACAAGCCCGCTTGCTAAGAGTATTAGAAACTGGTGAGTTTATACGTGTTGGTTCATCTAAAGTGCAAAAAACAGATGTAAGAGTAATTACTGCAACAAACAGAGACCTGCTAGAATATACACATGAAGGAAAATTTAGGCAAGATTTATATTATAGATTAAGTACTGTACCTATTAGAGTACCGTCTTTAAGAGACAGAAAAGAAGATATTCCTTTGTTGTTTAGGAAATTTGCAGCCGATTTCTCAGAAAAATATAAAACACAATCTGTACAATTAGACAGTCAGGCATTACAATTATTAGTAAATTATCAATGGCGAGGTAATGTGCGTGAGCTTAAAAATATTGCCGAACAGATTTCGGTACTTTCAACAGAAAAATTAATTACTGCTGATGTTTTGCAACGATTTTTACCTCAACGCGATGCAAATAGAAGTCTTGCTTTAATACCTACGAATACACAAACCGGTATTGCAACAGCACCAAGTGATTTTAATACGGAGCGTGATATTTTGTACAAACTGTTTTTTGATTTAAAAAAAGACATGAATGACCTTAAAAAAATGATTTTTGATGTCGCGAATCATCAAGGTTATACACCGTCCGACCCATCGGACTCTTTAGTTAGTGTATATAATGAAACAGAAAACAATATAAACACTTATAGTAATACTCCTATTTTATTAGAATCGAACGACCACCATGAGGATGTAATTGAAACGCTCTACTTAGCAGACCGCGAACGAGAATATATATTAAAAGCTCTTAAAAAACATAAAAACCGTAGAAAAGATGCTGCTAATGAATTAGGAATTTCTGAAAGGACATTATATAGGAAGATAAAAGAATACAATATTGCAGAGTAGGTATGGGTTTTATTTTTTGTATATTATAAACTTAAATCTTTTTCTGAAGGTACTACAATTGTTAATTTTACTCTTTGTATCCGCATTTTGTCGAGTGCAAGTACTGTAAATTCATATTGTTCAAACCGCACTACTTCGTTGATATTGGGAAATTTGCCTGAAATTTCTAAAATTAAACCTGCCAAAGAATCACTTTCTCCTTTTGCGGCATCAAATCTATCAGATGGTTCTCCAATAACCCTGCAAACGTCATTAATGAGCATTTTACCTTCAAAAATGAAATTATGGTCATCAATTTTTTTGTAATTGTTGTCCTCCTCATCAAATTCATCTTTAATATCACCAATTATTTCCTCCATTATATCTTCTAAAGTAATAATACCCGATGTACCACCAAATTCATCTACTACAACTGCTATATGTATCCGTTTGCTCTGAAATTCTTTAAGTAAGTCATCAATTAATTTGCTTTCATGTACAAAAAATGCTTGTCTTATTAGTATGTGCCAATCAAAATTTTGTTCATTAAGATAGGGTAAAAAATCTTTTGTATGAATAATTCCGGCAACAGTATCTAAACTTTCTTTATATACAGGTAATCTGGAGTAGCCGTTTTCAATGCAATAGGCTTTCACTTCATCAAAAGTAAAGTCAAAGTCGATAGCACATACATCCATTCTTGTACGCATTATTTGCTTTGCCGATATATTGCCGAATTTCAGTATTCCTTTAAAAATATTTACTTCTTCTTTGGTAGCAGAGTGCCCTACGGTAAGTTCTATGGCATGTTCAAAATCTTTATGGCTCATATTATTACCTGTTTTTGTACCCAGTTTACTTTCTATAAATTTGCTAGAAGAAACAAGTACGCCGCTTATGGGTTTAAATACATGTAGCAATACCTTAATAAAAGGTGCTGCTAATAAAGCCATTCTTAAATTGTTTTGTGTAGCATAAACTTTAGGCAATACTTCGCCAAATAAAACTAATAAAAAGGTAACACATACTACCTGTATTAAAAAAGAAACCAGGGTATTGAGACCGGCAGGTAAAATAGAGGTAATAAAGATATTGGTTGTAATAACAATAGCAATATTAATAAAATTATTAGCCACAAGAATAGTAGCTAATAGCATTTTAGGTTGTTCTAATAAGTAAGAAGCTTGTCGTGCATTCGCCTTATCCTTTATTTTAAGGAAACTTATATCTTTAGCTGTAAGCGAAAAATAAGCGGTTTCTGATGCAGCAATAACAGCAGAAATCAGTAATAATACAAAAATAATAATAATTTGAATAGTAGCATTAGTAGCCGAAAAGCCCACTAATGATTGTAATAGCATTATAGAATTCGCATCACCTTCTGTACTTTCCAATTTGTTTTAAGTTTCGTGAAAAAATAGGTACTAAAATAAGGGGGTAAAATAATGAAATTTAAATTACTTCCCTATTAAATTTACTATAAAAACTAAAAAATTAAATCATCTTTTAAATCGGTAAGTGTATTATTACCTATATTTAAGTTGATACCATTGTAACTACTTTGGCTTTCACCGCTGTCTTGCAGATTTCCATCGGGTACATCTTTTCTTTTATCTAACATTACTAAGTTATCTACAACAATTTCTGTACTAAAACGGCGTGTTTTGTCTTTATCTTCCCAATTGCGTGTTCTTAATCTGCCTTCTACATAAACTAAACTACCTTTATGCAGATGTTTTTGGGACAATTCAGCAAGACCGCGCCATAAAACAACATTATGCCATTCCGTTTGGGATATTAAAGCACCGTTCTTGTCTTTATAGGTTTCTGTTGTTGCTAAAGGGAATTTTGCTACTGCAATGTTTCCTTCAAGGTATTGTATTTCGGGTTCTTTTCCTAAATTACCAATAAGCATTACTCTATTTATTCCCCTCATAATTATTTTTTTTAATTTTTCAAATGACTTAAATCAGACAATTCGTTATTAAGAAAAATAAAAGTATGAAATTATTTTGTAAAAAAGAAAAAACTGTTTTCGGAAATGCAATTTTTTTTTGTTCAGATTGTGTTAACCATGAACCGTTTACGAGATTTATTGATTTTTCTTTATTAATTTTTACTGTAAAAAAACGTGTTTCAATAATTTGATGTGAAAGTTTTTGTTTCATTGCACCTAAATATTCCAATTCTTCAGCAGGAATATTTATTGTTTTAAACGCATCATGTTTTTGTAATTCTGTTTGAGTTAAGGGTTGTTCGTGTTCAATAAGGTAGGGTTCGTGCAGGTTTTGCCATATATCTTTTTCTGTACGTTTTTGTATCCATATTTTTTCGTCTTTTACAAATAAAATATAATGAAAAAAACGAGTTCTTACTTTTGTTTTTTTGCTTTTTATAGGTAATAGACTTATTAAGTTTTGCTTTTTGGCTATACAGATGTTTGCCAAATAGCAATCTGTACATTTGGCATTTGCAGGTAAGCATACCGTTGCCCCTAAGTCCATAATAGCTTGATTATAAGTAGCTGCATTATCCTTAATTAATAGCTCGGTTGCCAAATCTGAAAACAATTTTTTGCCATCATTTGTATCAGTCGGTATATCAATACCAAAATACCGTGCTAAAACTCTGTAAACATTTCCGTCAACAACTGCATGGGGTAAATTATAGGCAAACGATGCTATTGCGGCAGCAGTATAGGGGCCAATTCCATTTAATAATAATAAATCGCTATAAGTATTCGGGAATTTCCCACTTAGCTCATTAGCAATATATCTTGCTGTTTTAAGCATATTTTTGCAGCGGTTGTAATAGCCTAAACCTTGCCATAATCTAAAAACATCATCGTCATCTGCATTAGCCAAATCTAAAATTGTAGGGTAGGTATCAATAAAATTTAAATAATAAGACAATGCTTGCAATGCACGTGTTTGTTGTAAAATTATTTCGGATAACCAAATACGATAAGGGTCTTTCTCGTTTTTCCATGGTAAACTGCGTTTATTATCAACAGAGTGCCATGCCATAAGTAAACTACTAAATTGTTCTTTTTGTTTATTAGTAATTTTCATAAATAGGTGTTTTTGCAACGGATTGAATATACATACATCGTATAAAAATAATCTACTCAATATATTGTTTCAAGCTATCGATAGGTGCTTCGCCTGAAAATATTTTTATTAATTTATGATTTTTATCGTATATATTAATTTGTGGTAAAGCTCTATATAAATAAGCTTGATTTATAAAACCCATACTATCTAAGCCAATAGTTATTTTAGGAAAATCTTTTAAGTTCCTTTGTTTGCAAAATTCGGGCATATAATCTTTCATGCTTTTATTGGCAAGCATTAGAAGTTTAGATTTATTGAAAAGCTGAATGTTTGTTTTTAGTAACTCTGTTTCTTCAATACAATGAGAACAGGTAGGATTAAACATCATTACTATCAGATTGGCGTCTGTATTAAAGTCTTTTTCTGTTAATAAATTAGATTTTGCTATTATGCTTTTTTTGTGTTTAAACCAATGTTTTCTTTTGTGGGCAGTAGTTTTTGCACTTACACTGTCTATTGTAATAACTAAAAATGGAGGCATGGGAGTACCTAACTGTGTATAATCTATTTTTGGTTCAGCAATTTTGGGTGCTGCCGGCTTGTTTTTTTTAGTATATGTTGTATCCCTATTTTGTGCAGATGCATAAATAGATGCAAAAAGAATAAGGAGTGTAAATAGTTTGCTTAACATGGTGCTAATTTAAACAATGTTTAGATAAGATAAACACAATTTTAATCTATAAAACAGAGTAGAATTAATTTTGAATGATACGTTTTTTACAAGGTGTTTGATATTATTGTATATACTGCTTTAAGCTATCTATTGGTAAATCGCCACAAAATGATTTTAATAATTTAAGGTTTTTATCATAAACATTTATTTGTGGTAATGCTTTATATAAATAGGCTTGGCTTATAAAATTCGTACTATCCATTGCTACCGTAATTTGCGAATATTTTCTGGTATTTCGTTGTTTTACAAAATCAGTAACATAGATAGCAGTACTTCTATTTGCTACCATTAGAAGCCGAGATTTATGGAAAAGAGATAAATTCTTTTTTAATATTTCTGTTTCTTCAACGCAATGAGAACAAGTAGGATTAAAAATCATCACAAAAAGGTTTGCACCTATTTTCAAGTCATTATTGGTAATAATATTTAAATTATTAATTGTATTTCTTTTCTTTTTTAAAAACGAATTTTTATGTTTTTTTACAGCACCATTTTGTAGCACTGTATCTACAGGAATGCCAATTAAAGGTGGCATATCTGCACCAATTGCAGTATAATCAACTTTTGTATCTATGGGGGTTTCGGTAGTTTTGGTATTATTTTTTTTAACCGAATCTTTATTTTGGGCATTCAAAAAAAGTGTTCCCAGAATACAAATGAAAGTTAGTAGATTGCGTAACATCTTATTGTTTTAAGTTATAATGAGATTAAATAAATACAACTATATGGCAAATTCACATATTCCTTTAGCAGAGCGTATGCGACCCAATAGTCTTGATGAATTTATTGGTCAAGAGCATTTGGTAGGCAAAGGTAAGGCTTTAGAGCAAATGATAAAAAGCGGTAAAGCACATTCTATATTATTTTGGGGCCCACCCGGTGTGGGCAAAACGACATTGGCACAAATTATTGCACATTCTTTAAATATACAATTTTTTACACTAAGTGCAATTGATAGTGGTGTTAAAGATGTGAGAACTGTAATAGATATGGCTCGCAAAAGTGGACATGCATTACTTTTTATAGACGAAATACATCGGTTTAATAAAGCACAACAAGATAGCTTACTTGGTGCGGTTGAAAAAGGAATAATAACACTTATAGGAGCTACAACCGAAAATCCTTCTTTTGAAGTTATCAGTGCATTATTGAGCAGATGCCAAGTATTTATCTTACATGCATTAAACGAAGAACATCTTAAAGCATTGGTAGCACAAGCAATGCAAAAAGATAAATGGTTAATAGAACAACAAATAAAAATTGAAGAATGGGAAGCATTACTACAATTAAGCGGTGGCGATGCTCGCAAACTTTTAAATCTGCTTGAATTGGTAGTGGCTTCGCTACCAATTGATAATAAAATAATTACAAATGCAACAGTGCAGGAAATTGCACAAAATAGAATAGCATTATATGATAAAACAGGTGAGCAGCATTACGACATCATATCGGCATTTATTAAGTCTATGAGAGGTAGCGACCCTAATGCTGCTGTTTATTGGCTGGCAAGAATGATAGCAGGCGGTGAAGACCCCAAATTTATTGCCAGGCGTATGATTATTTTGGCAAGTGAAGATATTGGTAACGCTAATCCGAATGCATTGTTACTTGCTACAACCTGCTTTACGGCTGTAGAAATGATTGGTTATCCGGAGTGTCGTATAATTCTGTCTCAAACAGCTACTTATTTGGCAACATCGCCCAAAAGCAATGCCGCATATATGGCAATAAATAAAGCACAGGAAATGGTAACGAAAACCGGAGATTTACCCGTACCCCTACCTATTCGCAATGCCCCAACCGGACTTATGAAAAACTTAGATTATGGCTTAGGATATAAATATGCACACGATTATCCGGGCAATTTTGTAAATCAAGAATTTTTACCCGAGGCACTAATAGGAACACCTTTTTATGAGCCGGGTAATAATACTGCAGAAATACGAGCCAGAGACTATTTAAAACATTGCTGGAAAGAGAAATACGGATATTAGTAAATTGGGTTAATAGCTGCCTTTTATTTTGTAAGATTTTTAAATTAATATTGCATTATGACTAAATACAACTTTTTTTTATTGGTAATAATGTCTGCTTTTATTGCTTGTAATAACCCTGTAAAAACGATAAATATCCCCATTGACCCCAATAAAGACGCTCATACTTTATCTAATGCCGACAGTTTTGAATTAAAACATTTGGACTTAGATATAAATGTAGATATGGATAATAAGAGAATTTCCGGTAAGGCTGTTTGGTCTGTTGATAATAGTAAATATGCCTTACCAAAATTGAAATTTGATACTTATAACTTATTGATTGACAGCGTAGTAGCCGATGGTAAAAAAGTAAAATTTGAATTTGGTGATACAATAATATATCTGGGTAGGGCATTGGCAATACCCGTAACTGAAACTACAAAATCTATAGCTGTCTATTATGCAGCGGGTGCCAATGCGAAAGCCTTGCAATGGCTTGAACCGCAACAAACACACGATAAAAAGTTTCCTTTTTTATATACGCAGTCCGAATCTATTTATGCCCGTTCTTGGTTGCCATGTGCCGATGGGCCGGGTATCCGATTTACGTATAACGCAAGGGTAAAAGTACCGCATGGATTACTGGCACTTATGAGTGCCGACAACCCTGAACAAATAAACGACAGTAGTATTTATCATTTTGTAATGGACAAGCCTGTACCTGCTTATTTAATGGCATTGGCTGTGGGTGATATTGCATTTAAAAGTGTGGATAGCCGCACCGGTGTGTATGCCGAAAAGGGAATGATAGATAAGGTGAGATGGGAGTTTGAAAACATTGGCAATATGGTAACTACTGCCGAAAAATTGTATGGTTCTTATAGGTGGGGCAGATATGATGTAATTGTATTACCGCCCGGTTTTCCTATTGGGGGTATGGAAAACCCTAAACTAACTTTTAGCACACCTACTGTAATAGCAGGCGACAGGTCTTTAGTGAGCTTAATAGCACACGAACTGGCACATAGCTGGAGCGGTAACTTAGTTACGAATGCTACTTGGAACGATTTTTGGCTAAATGAGGGCTTTACTAATTATTTTGAACGCAGGATAACCGAAGAAATGATGGGTAAAAGCTATACCGATATGCTGTGGGAATTGGGTTACCAAGATTTGATAGACAATGTAAAGGAATTAGGGGCTACAAGCCGTGATACTTGGCTTAAAGACAGCCTTAACGGCAGAGACCCCGATGACGGTTTCTCTGATATACCTTACGAAAAAGGCTCACATTTTCTTAAATTGATAGAATTGAATGTAGGCAGACCCAAGTTTGACAGCTTCTTGGCAAGCTACTTTAACGAACACGCATTTAAAACAATGAATACTGAACAGTTTCTGAGCTATTTAAATACACATTTAATAAAAGGAGATACCGCACTACTACATAAAATACAGATAAATATGTGGGTATATGCTCCCGGCATACCCGAAAATTGCCCCCGTGCCGACTCTGAACGTTTTATGAAAGTGAATACCCAAAGAATAAACTTTTTAAAGGGTATGCCAGCAAAACAATTAGCAGTAAACGATTGGACAACCCACGAATGGTTACAGTTTTTAAGAAAAATGCCCGATACTTTACTTCTAAAACAAATGGAAGATTTAGACGTTGCATTTAAATTTACGCAATCTAAAAATGCGGAAATAGCCGATTTATGGTTTTTAATAGCACTAAAAAATAATTATACGACTGCCTACCCGGCAATGGATACATTTTTGAGCAGTGTGGGCAGACGGAAATTCTTAGAACCCTTATATGGCGAAATGATGAAAACAGAAAAAGGTAGTAGTATGGCAAAAGCAATCTTTTTAAAATACCGTAACAATTACCACCCATTGGCACAAGAAAGTTTACTAAAAATAATGAATAAAAAATAATTTGTAACCATAGGAGCAGCTATTTTAGTTGCTCCTATTAATTTTATTTAAAATGAAAAAAACGATATTCGTATTTTTGTTATTTTTTTGTAATTATTCTTATGCCCAAATAAATTTGGTGCGAAATCCAAGTTTTGAAGCCCATGATACTTGCCCGAATAGTTTTGATGGTATTGGATATGCCAATTATTGGAGTGGTATTGATACGAATTCGGGTTTGGGGGCACATAGTATTGCTTACTGCATTCCTGAATATTATAACGTTTGTGGTACTGGTGGTTTTTCTTTACCACATGCATGTTATTTCAATCATTACCCACGTACAGGTAATGGCTTAGCAGGTATGGATATGTATTATGATACATGGGCGAGTGGTTTGCTTATTAATTACCTGCAAGGTCGTTTGTATCATACCTTAGTTGCAGGGCAATCTTATTGTGTTACTTTTTATGTTGTGTTAGGCAGCCCGAGGTCCACTTATGCTACCAACCATATAGGTGCTTACTTTGATGACGGCACAATAGATACA
>CAIYTT010000029.1 GCA_903929195.1 uncultured Bacteroidota bacterium | reverse complement strand
TATTTTTCAAAATTATTTTTATATGCGTCTTTAATACCATCTAATAAATATTTGAGACCAAAAGTTTTATTTTGTTGATCAATTGAATTTAAAATATCTTCATCATTTTCTGAATTACATTGTTCAACCCATTCTGGTATTTTATCTAATAGACGTATAAAAACTATCTGACTGGTTAAATTATTTGTTGATAATTTTAATACATGAGTATATCCCTTCGTTGAACTTTCTGTAGTATCTTCAATTTGTTCAATTTTAATATTGTAGTTTGCTGGTATTTCATAATTCTTAGGATTCATTAAATAATTTTTATCTATTAATAATTTTGAAAAATCTACATTTAGAGCAAATTGAAAAATGCCGTTTTCATTTTTTTCCGCACTTCTAATTACTAACTTTGTAGGTGTTTCAAAATCATAATCACCCTTTTTATCTTTCATGCTTATTTTTGATGGGTAAGAATTTGGTGGGTTATCATCATGTAAGTGAAAATAGCACATTTGACTATATCCTCTGGGTTTGTAATTATTTAAATCTATTTTTTCAAAAAACTTATCTATAGCTGTAGCATCTCCAATTATCATTATGTAAAATGGTCTTTGAATTTTTTTATCCGTTAAATCAATACCTTTATTTTCTTTATCAAAATATTTCCCATTAAATTGCGAATAAAATTGCAACATGATAGTTGACAAGTTCATTGAAGATAATTTATCAGAAAATATACTCTTAAATCCAATTTGTTGATTTACTAAATAGTGTTGAGCATCTATATTTTTTCCTGGAGAAAATATAAAATCAGAAACTATTATGCTTACACTACCTGAATTTACACTATCAAAAACCATTTTTACTATTTTTTGCATATCTGAGCTATCCCTATTACCTCCTTTATTTTTAAAATTAGATGGTTCAAGTTTATTAATAAAATCCCCTAATTGTTCTGTAGTAGCGTTTGGAATACGGGGAATTATTCTTGAATTTATATAAAATAGATTTAATTTATCAGATATTTTTTTGTCCTTAATGTCACTTATGAGGTTGTATGTCGCTTGCTCAAACTTGGTTACTCCTTTCACATAACCATCCATGCTACCAGAATTCTCTATGAAAACATTATAATTATACTTTTTATCTATTGTTTTTTGCTTAATTGCTTGAACTGTTGTACCTATATTATTTGCTTCATCTGTATCATTTCCACTGCTAATTGTACACGATGATATAAACAGAATTATTGCAAGAATCCAAAAGATTAAACAAGTTGACCGATTCATTTATTATGGAATTAACTTAGGGTAAAAATACTAAAGTTTTTTAAATTGCAAAATTTTTGTAAAAAAAAATTCTTTACTTAGTTAATAATAATATTAATCAGCCAAGCTTTTACACTTGACTGATTTTATAGAATATAATTATTTACATTTCATTTTCAGGGGACTTTGTTGCAGAGTAAGACCGTCTCAAAAGAAACCTGTATAGTATATAACAATGTGCACTTGCTATCTACTTTGGTAACAGGAAATAAAATACAACATAACGCTCTTTTCATAGATAGGCTTTTAAAGGTTTAAAAATTGGCTGTAATGCGGAAATTATTGTGATAGTAAGCACCTTCACCTATTAAATAGATTAGCTCGTCTTTATCACCTGTTGTAACTTCTTGTACATATACAAAAGAGCCAATCTTGAATTTACCAATTTCTGCTACACACCTAACTCTGAATGGTGTATGCAGATGCCTAATTTTGCCATTGCTATTGATTATTAAAATACTATTAGCATCACAATATTTTACTTCATATTCTGCCATAAATAAAAATGAGGTTGCTCCGTTTTATAGAACAACCTCGTTTAAGTGGGGGTGAATTTAATTCAAGTACCAACTGCTACTCCTGTTTTGTAGTGTATCTTTAAGATTAGTAGCCAAATCGTAGGCATTTACTCCTCTGTCCAGGAATGTATCAATATAGCTGCTCTTATTGCTGCCTGTAAATAGATTGTACAAATTCCAAAGATTAATAGTTCCGTTATCTGACTTACAGAATGATTTATCCTTGAAATAATCATGACAGACTGTATTTAATTGACTTTCACCAAATAGTAGTTGTGGTATTTCAGCTTGTAGGTTATCAGGCAAATACCTATACATTCTGCATCTACCTATTAATTGTGCAAATTGTTGTTCTGTCAACTGGTAATTATTCAGTTCCGTTAAATTTCTTGCAAATTGTATAGCATCAAAATCTTGTAACAGCATTCTTATTGCATTACGGAGGTTATCCAGATTTTTTACCTTTAAGCTGGATAGTAAGCCGTCCGTAGAAACACACAAATTAGTACATACCTTATTTTGGAAACCAACAAATATTTTAAAGTGTTGGTCTGCTCCTTGTTTATTATAAAGGTTGTCCAAATTGTATGCTTTAACTCCTCCAATAGACAGATTTATCCTGTTGCCGTTAATAACTGAATAGATGCTTGGCACTTCTATAACAAATGCCATGCGTTCATAATATAAGGTCTTTTCATGCTCCATGAGTTGATTTGCAGGCTTTAGCTTAGCTTCGGGTATTCTGCCTTTAATAGGGTGGCTGAGCCTTACATTGGGCTTTAAAATCGTTTCTCCATGATACACATCTGCAACCATTTCTAAGGCTGATTGTATGAATTCTGCTTGACTAATAACAGGTTCGTTGTCCTTAATGAACACCGGTATTATATGACTAGCTTTAATTTCATTAAGGTTACTTTCTATTGTATTAGCCTCTATGAAAGGTTTGCTGGTAGATACCATTTCATACTCTGTAAAATCTTCGGTTGTTGTTTTTCTGGCAGTATTAACCTGCATAAGTTCCATTTCCATTTGTAGAAAAATTGTTTTGATTGTTAAATAAGATTTGTTTGCGTTTACTGAATTCAACTAATAGGGATTGTTGATAGATAGGATGTGCGTTATACAGTGCAACCAATTCTTCATTAGTATTACAAGCATGGATTGCCTTTACAATGCTTTCTACTGTAATAAGCGGTGCAGTAGAGCCACTGTTACACCATTTAAGAATTATTGCACCTGTTTCTGAACTTGGTATAAATTCAGGTTTTCCAAAGAAGATTTGGGTTCTGTCCTTTGTTACTTTGGCTTTAAGAGTAATATCAAGGTCAAAACATAAGGTGAATTCATAATCTAATCCATCTTTTGTAATTCCCTTCATACCAACTTTTTCAGGTACTTGTTTTCCGTTCTTTTCTGATAGTACATATTCTTGCTTGGCTCTTATAGTACCTATAATATGTACATCTGCTTGCAACATAGTTTGTACAAAAGCATTATGTCTTGGTGTTACCTTGCTCCAGTTGGTAAAGCTATTACCAATCATCCCCGCGTGAATGTCTAATATGCCACCTGTGCCTTCCCATTCATGACTTATACTGTCAATGATAATAACTTGCATATTGGCTTTTAAGCAAACTCCAATGGCTTCACAATAACGCTCAGGTGTAAATGGTGGTGCAAGTGCCAATACATTGTAATTGCCAAGGTCTGCATACAAATCAGCTGACCTATTTTCTGTGTCTATAACTGCTATGTTTTGCCAGTTACCACATAAGCCGAAGGCAATCAATAATGCAGATTTAGTCTTACCACTTCCACTTGGACCTTGTAGTGCCAATTTAATTTTAGCCTTTCTACGACTTGCTGTTTCTAATTCCATTTTTTTAATTTTAAGAATGAATTAATTGGCTTTGTTTTTTTCATAAACCATAATACCTATAGGCAAAGGTTTTTTCTTTAATTTTGGTGCAGGTGCTTCATCTGGGTTATAATCCCATGAAAAATTAAGGGTAATTACTTCGCCTGATTCTGGAATAGTGTATTCAAAGGGTTCACATGGTACTCTTACTATTCTGCCTGCAATAACAGAACCTATCATTCTTGATGCTGTTTCTTCATCGAATGTTGAATAGATATTGCATCGTCTGGCAGTGGCGTAATGTCTTCCGGTGTTCTGGCTCTGTACCAACTCTATTTCTCCTTCTAATTGAAGGGTTACATATTCTCCTTTATCTCCTTCACGGAGAAAGTAGTCTTTGACTATGACCATATTATTTTTTTAAAAAAGTGAGGAAAAATTAAATTTTAAAAATTCATACATTTTTAGGATTTGCTATTGCAATAGGTTTTTAATTCAAATAGGGTAATGAATGCTGTAGGTGTTTTTTAGCTTCTGGAGGAATGTGAAGCAATATCCAATAGATGGACTTATGGCTGTGTAGATGGTAGCCATTTAAACTTTAGGATATGAATTGAATACTTACTACTATGCGTAAACCGTGAGGCAGAGGTCAAACAGATTTAACAGTTAATACTTGAAACGGGTACTGTAATCTATATTCAAGCTGTATTAATTGAAACCGGGTATAAATGCCTTTATGTATGTTTGAATGGCAATAAGAAGGTAGGCTTACTCTATATCAAATACATGCAACATTTTTTTAATTATGATGGGGGTTATTCTGATATAGATTTCAGTAAATAAATATTGTTTGATTGAAAATTTAGACAAAAATTTTTAAGCCGATTTATAGAGTTAATAAATTAAAGTAAGCCGATTTATAGAATTTTGAAACTATAGATAAAGGTTGATATAAGATTGATTTAAGACTGTCTTTTTATCTCTCGCATACATTTCATTTAATCCACAACTAAGAAATTAATGAGGTTTAGCCTCTAATTAATATCGCCTCATAATAGGTCTTACCTATTATAAGCTAACAAGGTATTTTTTCAACCCTATTTTTCTCCTTGAAATAACAGGAAAGTTTAATTTCTTCTTCCTCTACCGGAGTTATATAAAAGCTATTTAAAGAGTGCGTTTTTTTAGGAGGTATAACAATGGATAAATTAAATAATTCTGCAAACTGTAAGTCTGTCATAAATTTATGATTTAAGTATTAATTTTAGGAACCAATATTTAGGAATAAATGAGGGGAGCCTCTAAGTAAGTTGCAGGGTAACTTTGTTTAGGTATTGTATAAGGGATAATTTAATAGGAAAACAGTAGGGGGTAATCGTTTTATTTAAGAAAGTGGGCTTAAATTAGGTAGTAACCTTTAGTACATACGGATATATACAATTTCTTAAACTCTGCTAAATGTGGTATGGGGGGGTAACTTAGAAAGGATATGTTGAAAATTTAAATTGAAGCAGTATTTTTTGGGAAAAAAAATTTAAAAGAGTTAAACACTTATTGTTTATTGTGTATTGCACTAAAATTGTTTATTGCATCTTTAAAAGTTTATTTATTGTAATTCGTATCATTAACTAAAATAAATATAATATAAAAGCATTATAACTGATAATAAATGTAAATAGGTGAAAAATACAAAATTTTATTTACCTATTTTGATTTTAGAAGTATTTGTAACTAAAGCTTTTAATTCATTTAATTGCTCAGTTATACTTTCATTAGTTGTTATCCTAACATCTTTGGCAGTGCCTTTAGGACTCCAGAACTTATCCTGGTATATAACTTCACCATCTTCAGTAACACATGGAATCTCATTTGCCTCTGCTAAGGCATTGATATATTTCACATCATTCTTTGCCACTATTTTACGCAATCTTGGATGTTGACCTTCAGGAAAGGTCTCAAGAGTTGATTCAGTGAAATCTTGTTGGCATATCCTACCTCCTACATTCTGTCCTATCTTTAGAGCAGCAAGCATTGCAGGTGTTTGCTCACTCCAAGCATATCTTGCATTTCCTCCTGTAACTCTACCATAGTCATCTATTTCCGTAGGAGTTATAGACATTAGCATCACTTGTGGATTGGTAAATCCGGGGTTTGGTGCTATTACATGGTTTGCTGTAGCCTTACCTTCTGGAGTGAAGATAGGCATAACAAATACTCCTCCTGGAGTCATTGAGTTGTATTGTTCACATAGTGCTTTTTGTGCTGACTTAACACATTCAATAGACGGAAATGTTATTTTAGTATTTGCACCTGTTCCAAAAGTATCAATGCCTAAATATTTTTCACGGTATTTGTTTTTAGCCATTAATTCAGCATCTTTTTTACACCATCGAGAAACAAAAAAATTCTCTGTATTTAGATAAGTTTCTACCTGTTTTAAATTGGAATCAATTTGTAAAATTAATTCAATTACATAAATTATTAATTTAATGCATTTTTGGGTGTTTTTTATTATCTGTTCTTCTGCAAATCGAATTACTATCCAACCATTTCCAACAATGAATTTATCTCTAAAGTAATCCTTACCATCTTCGCTATCAAAATAATGTATTGGTTCACCAGTTGCACCAACATACGGTTCATCAATTTCTATATCAATTAATAAATTTTTTGCTATATTCTGAATTACAATATCAGGATAGTAGCCACCATTTTCCCATCCAAATTTTAGAATTAAATTTTGCATTACATTTAATTCTAATGATTTTTTTAGTTCTTTTACAAAATAATCTTCACAAACACCTTTTGTAATATTTGTTATTTCGGATTTTTCTGGCTTTTTAATTTTATTTAATGTATCAAGCAATTGGTGTTTTCTATATTCTTTAGCTTTATTTTTTCTATTGAATTCAATTAAATATTTATTGTAATTATTTAAATCTTCTTCATATTTATTATATTTAATTTCATATTTATCTGAACTAATTTTGAAATCAGATTGTGCCTTTCTTTGCAGAGCTGGAATTTCATTTTTATCACTATAATATTTATTTAATCTTGCAACATAATCAAAGTGTTTTTCATTATGTGTTTTTTGTTTTAATCCAAATAATAATAATGAAATTACAAAAAATATTACACTAGGACAAGCAATAGATTCTGCGTATA
>CAIYTT010000028.1 GCA_903929195.1 uncultured Bacteroidota bacterium | reverse complement strand
GGGTCAAGGGCCGAGTAAGAAAATAGCGAGATAATCAGAAAAAGACCGATGGTACCGTATACGAAGGCGGCAATCTCTCTCAGGATTCTTTTTTTCATGGCCATTCTTTTTTGTCAAAATCACTTAAATTATACTATAATAATATAATAAATAGACATTATGTATTTAACCCTAAAAGATTATAGCAAAATTTGCCGATTTTCTCGGTAAAATTCTAAGAGTTTTGAGTGATGCTTTAAAGTATAAAAATATTAAATAAATACAACAAATGGCAAACGAAAATAAAGGAATCTATTTTACAGAACTAAAACTGCAAAACGTAAGGTGTTTTGGTGATGAAGCCATTTTAAAATTAAGCAATGATAAAGGCGAATGGCAAAAATGGAATGTAATTCTGGGCGATAACGGTACAGGTAAAACTACTTTGTTGCAGTGTTTGGCGGGGATGCAACAACGTATAATAATCCAACCTTTAGACGAACCTATTATAGAAATTTCATGTTTAGAGAACAAATATCAAGATTTCAGCAAAACATCTAATATTCATCAATACGACAGATTATATACTGACACAGAAGTATATTGCAAATTGATTAATTCACATAATGAGATATTTACAATTGGATTTACACAATTAATGATTGGAATATTTGATTCAAGTCAATTTGGAAAAGAACTAATTGACAAGGCTTATTATGAAAATATTTTTATTCTTGGATATGGAGCTAACCGTTTCATGAGTTCTAAAATTTTAACAGATGATGAAATAAACCCTGAAATATCTGCTACTCTTTTTGATATTGATGCAAAATTGATTAATACAAAAGAATGGTTCATGCAGCGTGATTATTCTTTGTTAAGAAATGTTGGCAAAGATGCTGCTTTAGAAAATAGAAATAAAATATTTGAACTGTTAAAAGGTATACTTCCTGATATAAATAATATAAGATTAGTTGAAAAAAATAATAATGATAAAAATTATTTACCTGTAATTGAATTTGAAACCCCTTTTGGTTGGGTTAGTATGGATAATTTAAGTCTTGGTTATAAATCAATGGTGGCATGGATTTTAGATGTTTTTGCACGAATGGTTGAAAAATATCCAAAATCCCCTAATCCACTGCATGAGCCTGTTGTAATACTTGTAGATGAAATAGACTTACACCTGCACCCCAAATGGCAAAGAGATATTTTTGATTTTCTAGAAAAAAGGTTCCCCAATGCACAATTTATTGTTACGGCTCACAGCCCATTAATTGTACAAAGCGCCCCTAAAGATGCCAATATAATTGTACTAAAAAAGGAAAAAGTTGGTGATGAATTTATTGTGAAAATTATTAATGATAAAAATTTTGTAAGAAATTGGCGGATAGACCAAATTTTATCAAGCGATTTATTTGATATAGGTACAAGAAACCCTGAAGTTGAAAAACTAATGGAAGAAAGAACTAAATTGATTCAAAAGGCGAAATTGACCACAAAAGAACAAGAAAGATTAGATGAATTAAACGAGGTATCGCATAGTTTACCTACAGCTAACACTAAAGAAGAAATAGATGCGATGGAAATAATTAAACAAGCTGCTGCTTTTTTAAAAAATAAAAAAATTCAAAATGATCAGAATTAATAGAAAAATAAACTCTGACCCACCTGAAATTTTAGTTACTAAGGGAGACGCAGAAACTGAAAAATTAAAAGCTGAATTTAATAGCGATAATCTTGATTTTAAATTCAAACCTAATATTTATGGGCATAAACAAGTTAAAAAAACAATAATTGACTTGCAAAATAATAAATGTTGTTTTTGTGAATCAAGTTTCAATCATGTATCACCAGGGGATGTTGAACATTACAGACCTAAAGCAGGATGGATTCAAAATAAAGAGAAAGTAAATAAACCCGGCTATTATTGGCTTACATACAATTGGGATAATTTGTTTGTTTCGTGTGAAATTTGTAATCGTGAAAATAAAAAGAACTTTTTCCCATTATCCAATCCGTCGCAAAGAGCTTTGAACCATAACCAAAATATTTTAGACGAAGAACCTTTATTTATTCATCCTGTAAATGATGACCCGGAATTATATATTGCTTTTATTGATGAAATTGCCATTACAATTAATGGAAATGCAAGAGGTAATGTTACTATTGAAAAACTAGGACTAAACAGGTTAACACTTAATGATGATAGAAGAAAAAATTTAGAATTCATAAAAGTTATTTATAATTTGGCACTTGGACATCCTGAAACAAATCAAAGACAAGCAGCCAAAGAGTTTTTGATAAACTTTCAGACTGACGAGACCGAATACGCCTCAATGCTCCGTTCTTATTTCCTTAAAAACCCAATCAACTTTTAAAACTTTAAAAACAGACTACAATGCAAGTAAAATCAATGCAAGAATTTATTGCTAATAACGAAACACCCGAAGTACTTTTTTGGGTAGGCTGTGCCGGTAGTTTCGACCAACGTGCCCAAAAAGTTACACGGGCATTTTCTCTAATTTTAAATAAAGCTGGTATTCAATTTGCTATACTTGGTAAAGAAGAAGGTTGCACCGGCGACCCCGCTCGCCGTGCCGGTAACGAATTCCTTTTCCAGATGATGGCTTACAACAATATTAATGTGCTAAATGGTTATGGCATAAAAAAAATTGTAACTACTTGTCCTCATTGTTTTAATGTACTGAAGAATGAATACCCTGCTTTAGGCGGCAATTATGATGTGGTACATCATACAACCTTCCTTAACGAACTTATTAGCGAGGGTAAAATAAAAATTAAAACATGGAACGAGTTTTATAATAAAACGGTTACTTACCACGATAGCTGCTATTTAGGCAGGGGTAATGGTGTTTACGAAGCTCCAAGGGAGGTACTGAATGCACTTTATGCCGCAGTAGTAGAAATGAAACGCTGTCGTAGTAATGGTATGTGTTGTGGTGCCGGTGGCGGACAAATGTTTAAAGAAGAAGAAAAGGGCGACGACAGGGTTAATTTTAATCGTGCCGAAGAAGCAGTAGATACAGGCAGTAAAATTATTGCAGCTAATTGTCCATTTTGCACAACAATGCTTACAGATGGTGTAAAAAACTTAGAACAAGAAGATAGTGTAAAAGTTATGGATATTGCCGAAATGGTTGCTTTATCTATGGAAGACTGATAGGGTAGTACTAAGTCTTATTTCATCCAATTAACCTGCGAATCTGAGCCTAATTTTCTACATTAGGGTTCAATTATTTTGGAGTACCTAGTTGTATAAAAAAGAGATGGTAATGTTACCTCATAAATTACAATTATTTAATGAATTATTTTGCATATTCAAAATCACAAAGCTGCCAATTCGTTATACTTAATAAAATAATGATAATAAATTTTGTTTATTATCATTGGTGTTCAATTATGATTATTGTATAGTTTGTATGTGGAATGGTGTATATGGTTTATTAATATTTCTTTATTTTTGTTTCAATATAAGTTATAATTTTTTAGGATACCTTTTACATTTTAGGGATTGAATTTATAGGCAAGTTCGCTATAAAAAAGTCTTTGTAACTGATACTCAATTCAAAAAAAATCATAAAAAAGAGCCACCTTGAGTTATAACTACAGGTGTTACTGACTGTTAAATATTATTGGTGGAAAATTGGGAATAGTTTGTTTTGGATTTTGTGTTTCAGAAAAATATCAGAATCCCAAACCAAATTGTGAAAATAAGTTAGACATCTTTTTGTTTACATGAATGTATTTCATTAGCAAGAGTAAAAACCTCTCCTTACATATCGTATGCAGTTTTTTTTGTCTGTATTGGGATAATGAAATAAAAGCTTTCGCATTCCGGAGGCAAATACGTAATAAAAATTTTTTATTTTTTATATGATTCAAAAAGGATTACACTTGCGAAAGTTGTGTATATAGTTGCATTTTTATCATCCAAATTATTACCAAATTTCTTTAATGAAAAAGTGAATCCCAATTTCAAAAATTTGAGAGTGAAGTAGCTGCCGTGTCTTTGTATTTTTTAAATAACAAAAAATACAAATGTATTTGCCGGTGCTATTTCCATACCCAATCTATTTAACTATTTCATCTTTCCCCTTTCTCTTTACTATTACATCCCCTGTTTTTAGGTTATTAACACAAAATCAACACTAATTCACACTTTATACAGTGCTTTTACAGGACAAAAAATATTTTTTTCTTATTCAAAACTTCCAAAAACCAATACAGTAAAGGTTTTCAGCATATTTAATAACATGTGGATAAAATTTGCATTAAAAATGTGTAGATTTGTGTTTAAATGTGTAGATTTGTGGTGAAATTTATCCACTTTTGCAATGATTAATCTTCTTGGTGAATATGAAATAGCAATTGACGCCAAAGGACGTTTCCTTCTACCTGCCGGTTTGCGTAAGCAGTTTCCGGACGGTAGCTGCGATAAGTTTGTAATAAATAGAGGTATAGAAAATTGTCTTAATTTATATACAATGGATGAATGGCAGATAATATCTGCCAGAATTAACGAACTGGATGAGTTTGATGCCGATGCAAGAAAGTTTAAACGGTGGTTTTTGAATGGTGCAACTATTGTAGAAGCAGATAGTGCAGACAGATTATTACTTCCCAAGCCCTTACAAGAAAGGGTAGGTATTGTAAAAGATGCTGTATTATCGGCACAAGGCAACAAAGTGGAAATTTGGGACAAAGATACTTATTATAATGTTGTAAATACGGATGCCGATGATTATAGTATGCTTGCGCAAAAAGTAATGACTAAGAAACAAACAACAAATTAAATTGATTTTCGAATGACCACCCATTTTTACCATAAAACAGTGCTATTAAAGGAAGCTACAGATGCTTTAATGGTAAAAAAAGAGGGTATTTATGTGGATGCAACTTTTGGTGGCGGCGGACATAGTAAGGCAATTTTAGAACAATTGGGCGAAAACGGTCGTTTAATAGCGTTTGACCAAGATGCAGATGCTTGGAGAAATAAACCGGATGACAGCAGGCTAATACCTGTAAAAGAGAATTTCAGGTATCTGAACCGGTTTTTAAAATTGCATGGTTTTAAATCAATTGATGGTATTATAGCAGATTTAGGTGTAAGTTCTTTTCAATTTGATACAGCCGAAAGAGGGTTTTCTATAAGAACAGATGGCCCTTTAGATATGAAAATGGATAAAAGGGCAGGCTTGAATGCAGCTATTATTCTTAAAACCTATACCGAAGCACAATTGCATCAGCTATTTGAATTATATGGCGAAGTTAGAAATTCGAGACAGTTGGCAAGGCATATTGTAGCTATGCGTAAAAGCATGGATATAAATACTACCGAAGCACTTAAAGCTATATTGGCTCAAATTTTAATAGGGAATCCTAATAAATATATGGCACAGGTATTTCAGGCTTTACGTATAGAAGTAAATGATGAAATGGGTGCATTGAAAGAATTATTAGCTCAGGCTGCAATAAGTTTAAATTCAGGTGGTCGCTTATCTGTAATTTCTTTCCATTCGCTGGAAGATAGATTAGTAAAACAGTTTATAAAAAAAGGACGTTGGGATGAACCGAATATAATGGAAGAACCTAAAGAATTGGTATTGAAACCTATTAACGCAAAGCCTATTGAGCCGAGTGCAGAAGAAGTTAAAGAAAATCCGCGTGCCAGAAGTGCGCATTTAAGAATAGCAGAAAAAATATGAGTATTGAAGAAAAAAATATAGAACAAGAAAATATGACACCGGCAGAAAGGGTACGTTCGGATTGGCGTAGCCTTGTTGAAAAAATGTCCTATACTGCTATTGTCAGCAATATTCCTTTTCTTACTTTTTTGGCTCTTTTAGGTGTACTTTATATTGGCAATAGCCGTCATGCAATAGACATGCAAAAGGAATTGAATGCAAGACGTGAAGTGTTGAAAGAGTTAAGATGGAAATATCAGTATGCTAAATCAAATTTAAGAAACGAGAAAAGTGAAGCGAAAGTGCTTGAAAATGCAAGTAAAATTGGCTTAATGCCTTCTTTAATGCCGGCATACAAAATAAAATCGGACAGCTTTATAATAGATAAATAAATTAAAATAAATATAAACAATAAATAAATTGGATGTAAGGAAAAACATAAGATTAAGGGTGTATATCGCTTTTACCGGCATTTGTTTGTTTGGCTTAGCAATTATTGTTAAGGCTGCTATGATACAAACATTTGAGGGTAAGAAACTACGCACCATACCTACATCCGAATCGCATATTCGTTTTGATACCTTAATTGCAGAAAGAGGCAGTATTTACAGCGAAGACGGTGTATTACTTAGTACATCTATACCGGTTTTTGATGTTTATCTTGATTTTTCAGTTATAAGAGACACTGCCTTATTTAATCATAATTTAGATTCCCTAAGCGATTGTTTATCCTCCATATTTACCGATAAATCATCAGATCAATATAAAAAGGAATTGATACAAGCATATAATGATGAAGAGGATAGATACCATGTAGGCAAGAAATTACAATTTAATCAGTATGACTTACTAAGAAATCTGCCCATTTTTAGAAAAGGAAAAGGTTTTGGAGGTATTATAGAAACATCTAAATCTAAAAGGTCTTTACCAAGCCCTTACGATAAAATAGGTTTTTGTGCCGTGGGTAGTTTTAGAGACAGTAATAAAACAGGCTTAGAAAGTCAATATGACAAATATCTAAGTGGTATTAATGGCAGACGATTGTCTCAAAAGCAAAATTTGAATTCACAATGGCGAGCATTGGAAGGAACAGAAATAGAACCACAAAACGGTAAAGATATTGTTACTACAATAGATTTGAACCTACAAAATGTAGCAGAAGACTCCTTAATGAGTGTTATGAAAAAATTTGATTGTATTAGAGGTACTTGTATTGTAATGGAAGTAAAGACCGGAAAAATAAAGGCACTAGCTAATTTAGGTCTCCAAAAAGACGGCTCTTATTTAGAGGATTATAATTATGCTTTATATCCTACCGAACCCGGTTCTACATTTAAATTAGTAACCTTACTGTCGTTATTAAACGACCGTAAAATAAATGTAAACGATACAGTTGATGCAGAAGGGGGCGTGATATTTTTTAAAGGACAAGCAATGAAGGATTCGCATTTAGGTTTGCATAAAATGCCCATTTGGAAGGCATTTGCAGAATCAAGTAATGCCGCATTTGCTAAGCTTGCTAATAACAATTATGGCGACAAACCAAGGAAATTTATAGACCACATGGTTAAATTGGGTCTTAATAATACATCGGGTATAGATTTGCCTAAAGAACTGAAACCTAAATTGATTACACCCGACAGTTCCGGTTGGAATCCTACTTCGCTACCTTGGATGGCTACCGGTTATGTAATGAAAATATCACCTATGCAAACTTGCATGATATATAATGCCATTGCAAATAAAGGCAAAATGATGAAACCTTATTTGCTTAGTTCAGTAAAAGAATATGGCAGAGTTATTAAAACAGTAGAACCAACCGTACTTGCAGAAAATATTACGGAATCGGGTGCTTATGACCAAATAATGAAATGCTTGAAAGCAGTTGTTACAAACGGAACTGCCCACGATATACAATCGCCCTATTATACAATTGCAGGTAAAACGGGTACTGCCAAAGTAGCAGACAAAGGCATAACGTATAATGACAAGGTTTATCAAGGCTCGTTTGTAGGTTTTATTCCCGCAGAAGAGCCAAAATATACTATTTGTGTGGTTTTAAGAACAAAGCCTAATTCAAAAAATTATTATGGTAGTTTAATTGCTGCTCCTGTATTTAGGAAAGTTGCAGATAAAATATTTTCATTAAATATGGGTGGCTGGGACGACCCGCTTGACAGTTTGTCTAAAATAAAAAGCAATACCATACCGGCAAAATTAGCCACCGGCAGAGCTTATGAAATACTACTGAACGGCATACAAAAACATAAAGCACCTACAGGCGATTATATGGATGTGTTGATGCATTTAACAACAGATTCCATAAGTAAACACATTGCAATGCAACCCGCCAAATTATATAAAAATTTAGTGCCTGACGTAAGTGGAATGGGCTTAAAAGATGCAGTTTATATGCTTGAAAGCGGTGGGTTAAGAGTGCAGGTTGTTGGTAAAGGTAAAGTGCAATCTCAATCGATACCGCCGGGAGCAAAAATTATTAAAGGACAAAATATAATATTACAACTAAGCTAATGATAACATTACAAGACCTATTAATGCCAATAAAACCCATAAAAATTGTGGGTAATACTGCTATTGGCATCAATAATCTATGTGTAGACTCTCGCAAAGTAAACAATGCTAGTGCTTTCTTTGCTATAAAAGGTACACTTAGCGATGGGCATGATTATATAGAAAAAGCAATTTCAGTAGGTGCTGTGGCTATAATATGCGAAAAGCCACCAACTGAAATAGATGCTAATATTACCTATATTGTAGTAGCTAATGCAGCTAATGCAGCCGGTTTAATGGCAAGTGCTTTTTATGGGTATCCATCGCAGCAATTGAAGGTGGTTGGTATTACCGGCACAAATGGCAAAACAACAACTGCAACCCTACTCTATAACTTATTTAAAGGTTTGGGCTATAAATGCGGGCTTATTTCTACTGTTAAG
The DNA here is from genome assembly GCA_903929195.1 of uncultured Bacteroidota bacterium. Classification (GTDB taxonomy): domain Bacteria; phylum Bacteroidota; class Bacteroidia; order Chitinophagales; family Chitinophagaceae; genus CAIYTT01. The sequence continues at coordinate 102,283 of CAIYTT010000028.1, read as the reverse complement.
AATATTATTGAAGACGAAGCAGAGGAGTCAACCCACACCACCCCTGATGCTATCTCCATTCAATTTTTGCTGAAAAGAATGGCAGACAAAGGCTGTACACATGTTTTTATGGAGGTAAGTTCACATGCCATTCATCAGGAACGTATTGCAGGTATTGTTTTTGCCGGCGGTGTGTTTACGAATATCACACACGACCATTTAGATTATCATAAAACATTTGATGAATACATAAGAGTAAAGAAACTATTTTTTGATAATCTTCCGTCAACAGCATTTGCACTTACAAATGCCGATGAGAAAAGAGGCTTAGTTATGCTTCAAAATACAAAAGCGGCAAAAAATACCTATAGCCTTAAAATGCCTGCTACTGTAAAAGGTAAAGTATTAGAAAATAATTTAAGTGGCTTAGTTTTAAATGTAGATGGTATTGAGGCTCATTTTAGAATGATAGGAATCTTTAACGCATATAATTTATTGGCTGTTTATGGTACCGGTATTTTATTAGGCGAAGATAAAACACAAGTATTAGCTGTATTAAGCGGTTTAATAGGTGCTGCCGGAAGATTTGAAACTTATTTGTCTCCCAAAGATAAAATATTGGGTATTATAGACTATGCACATACACCTGACGCTTTGCTGAATGTTTTAGCAACCATCAATCAATTGCGTACAAATGGACAACAATTAATTACTATAATTGGCTGTGGTGGCGACAGAGACAGGAGCAAACGCCCAATTATGGCTGAGGCTGCTTGCAGACACAGTGATAAAATAATTCTTACATCAGACAATCCAAGGAGTGAAGATGCGGAAGAGATATTGAATGAAATGGAAAAAGGTTTGAATACGGCACAAAAAGAAAGAGTATTGAGAATTACGGATAGAAGGGCTGCAATAAAGACCGCAGTAATGCTAGCAAAAACAGACGATATACTATTAGTTGCAGGAAAAGGGCATGAAACTTATCAAGAAATAAAAGGAATAAAGCATCATTTTGATGATAAAGAAGAATTATTAGAATCATTTAAAACTTTAAACAGATAAAATTAAGTACATGCTGTACTATTTATTTACATACCTACGAGATTCTGTGCACCTAATGGGTGCCGGGCTATTTAATTTCATAACCTTTAGGGCAGCAATGGCTATTATTTTATCGTTGGTTATTACAATGGTTTTTGGTAAAAGGCTTATTAAATTTCTACATCAAAAACAGATAGGGGAAACCATTCGCGAACTGGGATTAGAAGGCCAAGCACAGAAAAAAGGTACTCCTACAATGGGTGGGCTTATTATTATTGCAGCTATCATTATACCTACATTACTGTTTGCAAAGGTACAAAATGTGTATATTATATTAATGCTTATATCAACAGTATGGTTAGGATTTGTGGGCTTTGCAGATGATTATATTAAAGTATTTAAAAAGAATAAAGAAGGCTTGGCAGGCAAGTTTAAAATCTTAGGTCAAATAGGGCTTGGCATTATTGTAGGTCTCACTTTATATTATAATAACCAAGTAGTAATAAGTAGAGAAGTAAGCACTACCCAACAAGGAATACATAATAAAGCAGAGAAAATGGAATCGGGAATTATGTATAGAAAAGATGAAAATGGCAAACAACAAGCCTTTGTAAAAGTTAGGACTGCCACTACAACTATACCTTTTGTAAAAAGCCACGAATTTAATTATGCTAAAATTGCTTCCTTTTTTGGTGAAAAATATATTGATATTACGACACCTATTATTTATGTATTATTTGTAATATTTATTATAGTTGCAGTATCTAACGGTGCAAATATTACAGATGGCATAGACGGGTTGGCAACCGGAGTTTCTGCAATTGTCGGTGTTTGTTTGGGTGTATTTGCTTATTTATCCGGTAACTACATATTTGCCGGTTACCTTAATATTATGGATATTCCAAATTTAGGCGAACTATCTATATTTATCGGTGCTTTTATCGGTGCATGCGTTGGGTTTTTATGGTATAATGCTTATCCGGCACAGGTTTTTATGGGCGATACCGGCAGTTTGGCATTGGGTGGCATTATTGCATCATTGGCGATAATGATACGTAAGGAATTACTTATACCTATTATTTGTGGTATTTTCTTAATAGAAAATATTTCGGTAATGCTACAGGTATGGTATTTTAAACGAACCAAGAAAAAATATGGTGAAGGTAGGCGTATTTTTAAAATGGCACCATTACACCATCACTATCAAAAATTAGGCTATCACGAATCGAAAATAGTAACAAGGTTTTGGATTATTGGGATTTTACTTGCCATAGCAAGTATCGTAACATTAAAATTACAATAAGAATGACACAAAGCATGCAAAGACTGGTAATATTAGGTGCTGCAGAAAGTGGTGTTGGCGCAGCCTTGCTGGGCAAGCAAAAAGGGTGGGATGTGTTTGTGAGTGATGGGGGTACAATAAAAGAGAATTATAAAAAAGACTTAATAAATGCAGACATCCCTTTTGAAGAAAACGGACATACTGCTGAAAAGATATTAAATGCTCATTGTATTGTAAAAAGCCCCGGCATCAGCAATAAAGTAAGTATAGTAAAACAAGCTAGAGATTTAAAAATAGAAATATGTAGCGAAATAGAATTTGGTTATTTATATAAAGGTGATAGTAAAATAGTAGCAATTACAGGTAGCAACGGCAAAAGCACAACAACAAAACTAATTTGGTATATATTTAAAAATGCCGGTTACGATGCCGCACTTGTAGGTAATATAGGTTACAGTTTCGCTCGTCAGATAGCTGAAAAACCTAGCGAATGGTACATTATGGAGGTAAGTAGTTTTCAATTAGACGACATACATTGGTTTGAGCCGGATATTGCTGTTCTTCTAAACATAACACCCGACCACTTAGATAGATACGATTATAAATTTGAAAACTATATAAAATCAAAGTTCAGAATTGCAGAGAACCAAACAAATAAAGATTATTTTATTGTAAATAAAGACGATTTAAACATTAAGGAATACTTATCTAATCATTCAATTAACTCAAAAATTATATATTATACGATGGACATAAATGAACAAGGCAGTGAAGGAGGGTATCTAAAAGATGAACATTTGCACCTGAATATTGAAGGTGAAGATTTTGAAATGTCTATTCATGAATTATCACTTAAAGGTAAACACAATCAATCTAATAGTATGGCAGCAGGTATATCTGCCCGTGTTTCGGGTATTAGAAGCCTAAAAATAAGAGAAAGCCTAATGGCATTTGAAGGCTTGCAACATAGATTAGAATATGTGGCTACCGTAAAGGGTATATCATTTATTAATGACAGCAAAGCAACAAATGTTAATTCTGTATGGTTTGCTTTAGAAAGTATGACGGAACCCGTAATACTTATTTTAGGTGGGCAAGACAAAGGCAATGACTATAGTGAAATAATGAATTTAGTTGAAAGTAAAGTAAAAGTTATTATATGTCTTGGTAAAGATAATACACCCATACACAAAGCTTTTGATACGGTTATTGATACAATAATAGATACCGAATCGGCAAAAGACGCAGTACTTGCTGCTTATTCGTTTGCCGACAAAGGCGATGTAGTGTTGTTGTCGCCTGCATGTGCAAGCTTCGATTTATTTAAGAATTATGAAGAACGGGGAAACCAATTTAAAGAGGCTGTGAAAAATTTATAATGCAAAATTTTTATTATTATAAAAAAATGAATAAAGTATAAATACGTATTTATGTTACAAATGAAGCAATTGCTGGCAAAAACAAAAGGAGATAAAATAATATGGGGGGTAGTTATACTACTGTCTCTTATCAGCTTGCTAGTTGTGTATAGTTCTACCGGTTTGTTGGCATATAAAAGAGAACAGAGTGCAAGCCACTATCTTATTAAGCAATTAATGATACTTGCATTGGGTTTGTTTATAATATATAGAGTTCATAAAATTAATTATACCAAATTTGCTAAGGTTGCATCTATATTATATGTTTTCAGTTTGCCTTTATTGTTTTTAACTTTAATATTTGGTAGTAAGGTACATAACAGCAGCCGTTTTATTATGTTGCCAATTATTAATATATCTTTTCAGTCATCCGATTTGGCAAAACTTGCATTGTTTATGTTCTTGGCACGTACACTAAGTATAAAACAGCCTATTATAGAAAATCTAAAGCAAGGATTTTTCCCTGTACTGTTCCCTATGATACTTACCTGTGTACTTATTGCACCATCTAATCTTTCCACAGCATTAATGTTAGGCATTACTTGTTTTATACTATTTTTTATTGGTAGGGTAAAATTTACACACTTATTATTATTGGTTGGGATAGGCATTGTAACGGTTACATTAATATATGTTTTGTCTATTGCTACCGGTTATGGTAGGGGTACGGTATGGAAAAAAAGAGTAAATGAATTTTTCTCTGCCGGTAAACAACAAAACGGTAAAGAAGGTGGCGATTTTCAGGTGCAACAAGCCAAAATAGCTATTGCCAATGGTGGTTTTACAGGTTTGGGGCCAGGCAATAGCATACAAAGAAACAATTTACCCTTCTGTTTTTCAGATTTTATATATGCAATTATAATAGAAGAGTATGGCTTATTAGGTGGTGGTTTTGTAATAGCACTATACTTAATTTTTCTATGGCGAAGTATTATTATATTTAAGCGATGTCCGTATGCTTTTGGTGCATTCTTGGCAGTAGGGTTAAGTATTACCTTGGTGTTTCAGGCAATGCTAAACATGGCTGTTACCGTGCATATTGTACCAGTAACCGGGCTTACCTTGCCTATGATAAGTATGGGTGGTTCTTCTATTTGGTTTACAAGTATTGCCATAGGCATTATATTGAGTGTAAGTAGATATGTAGATGAAATGGAGGGAGAAAAAAGAAATGATAAAAAAGTAGTATCAAAATTATTTGTTCAGGAAAGCAAAGAACCAAAAAAGAATCCAATTGTAGTACCGGTTATGGATGCGGCTACAACTGCAACAGAAAAAAAAGGAAGAAGAAATCAAGGGACAGGAAATAGTTTAAAAGTAATATCAACATTAGATGACTAACAAAGATACTTTACGCGTAATAATTGCCGGTGGCGGTACAGGGGGGCACATCTTCCCTGCTCTTGCTATTGCCAAAGCTCTGCAAAGACTTTTGCCGGGCGTACAATTATTATTTGTGGGTGCTAAGGGTAAAATGGAAATGGAAAAAATTCCACAACAGGGATTTAAAATTATCGGGTTAGACATTGACGGATTTAAAAGAGGGAAATTATTTGAAAATATTTTATTACCATTTAAACTTATAAAAAGCAGAATAGAAGCAGATAAAATTATTAAAGATTTTAACCCAAATGTGATAGTTGGTGTTGGTGGATATGCAAGTTTTCCGGTTATGGCTGCGGGTCAAAACAGAAAAATACCTACTTTAATACAAGAGCAAAATTCATTTGCAGGTAAGAGCAATATGATTCTTGGTCGCAATGCCAATATCATTTGTGTTGCTTATCAAAAAATGGATCAATTCTTTCCGAAAGCAAAAATTGTTTATACAGGCAACCCCGTAAGACATGAAATTGCGAATATGGCTTGTAGTAAGCAAGAGGCACTCCATTTCTTTGGGTTAAGCAACGAAAAGAAAACACTATTAATTATTGGTGGCAGCCTTGGGGCACAGTCTATAAATGATGCAATTTACAATGTAATAGGCGACATTATAAACGAAGGATTACAAGTAATATGGCAAACAGGAAAAAATTATTATGATAAAGCAAATCAGAAGGCTATTGAAGTAGGTGAAAATGTAAAGGTTGAAGCATTTATACAAAAAATGGATTATGCATATACTGCGGCTGATTTTATTGTATCGCGAGCAGGTGCATTGGCTATTGCAGAGATATGTATTGCAGGTAAACCTGTGGTATTTGTACCCTATCCACATGCTGCCGAAGACCACCAAACCAATAATGCAATGGAGTTAGTACAGTTAAATGCCGCTATGATAGTGAAAGACAATGAAGTGAAAACAGAACTATTAAAAAAAATAAAATTAGTAGTGAACGACATAAAAATGCAAGAAATTATGGCTGATAATTTAAAACGATTGGCTATAAAGGACGCTGACGAACAAATAGCAAAAAAAATTATTGAAATAGCTAAAGTATAAATAATGAATGTAAAGGAGATAAAAAGGGTTTATTTTGTAGGCGTAGGCGGTATTGGCATGAGTGCTATTGCCAGGTTCTTTTTAGAGCATGGGGCGATAGTGTGCGGCTATGACCGTACAGAAACAGAATTGACGAAACAACTGGCATCGGAGGGTATTGAGATACATTATACCGATGATGTAAGTCTATTAGACCCTCATGCCCAATTAGTTGTTTATACACCTGCCATTCCTAAAAATCATGCTGAGCTTAATTGGTATCAAACACATAATTATTTTGTTTACAAACGTAGCGATGTTTTGCAATGGATTACAGAGGCATATTTTTCTATAACAGTTGCCGGTACGCATGGTAAAACAACTATTTCTACTATGATTGCGTTTCTGTTGCGTGAAACAAATTATGGTTGTAATGCATTCTTAGGCGGTATATCGGTAAATTATGAAAGTAATTATTGGAGCAATAAAAGAGAAACTGCCGTTATAGAAGCAGATGAATATGATAGAAGTTTCTTGAAACTGCAACCCGATATTGCGGTTCTAACATCCATAGACCCCGACCATTTAGATATATATGGCACGCCTGCACAAATGGAGGACGCTTTTATACAATATGTAAATAACATTAAACCTACAGGAACATTAGTAGTAAAGCAAGGCTTGCACAGACAAGCTGAATTGGTAGGCCCACAAACCAAAACATATAGCTTAAAAGCTGAAAATGCTGATTATAGAGCTGCCAATATTAATATTAATAATGGAGAGTATGTTTTTGATGTTATCTGCCAAAATGAAGTTATAACCGATATACATTTGCCAATTGGCGGTCTGCACAATGTTGAAAATGCAGTGGCAGCAATTGCTGTAACACAATTATTAGGCATGGACTCCGGTATTGTAAAAAAAGCATTTGCCAATTTTAAAGGTGTAAAAAGACGATTTGAATACATAATAAAATCAGAAAAAATTGTTTTCATTGACGATTATGCACATCACCCGGCCGAATTAGCTGCATTAATAAACAGTGCAAAACATTTATTCGCTAATCGCAAATGTGTAATCTGTTTTCAGCCACACTTATTTACTCGTACACGCGATTTGGTAGATGGTTTTGCAAAAAGTTTAGATTTAGCCGATGAGGTACTTTTATTAGACATCTATCCGGCAAGAGAGTTGCCTATCGACGGTGTTACTTCGACAATAATTACAAATAAAATGAAAAATAGTAATTATAAAATAGTATCTAAAGAATACTTACTTGAATATATTAATAACAATGAGTTTGAACTGTTTATTACTGCCGGTGCCGGTGATATAGATAAATTAGTAGCACCTATAAAGAATATATTATCTAAAAAATAGAACTAAATAAAACAATGACAGATAAGCGTAAAATATCAGTTCGTAAAATAGTACAAGTGTTGCTAACACTTGTAGTTACCTGCTGCTGTATTATTGCTATTGTAAGTGCTGCCAAAATAGATGACAATAAAACAATAAAAAATATTGTAATAAATATTAAAAACAATAAAAAATATCAGTTTATAGAACAAAAGGAAATATTGGATAAAATAATTACCAATAGGCAAATTGATATAATGAATATACCCGTAGCCAAAATAGATATACATGAAATGGAAACTGTGCTAAAAACAGACCCGTGGGTAGCTGATGCACAAATCTATATTGATAAAAATAAAATTTTAAACATATATGTAACACAAAGAATACCTGTAACACGTATTTTCGGCAAAGACAATAGCAGCTATTATATGGATAATACCATGCATTTTATGCCGCTTACCGATAACTTCATTTTTTATACAACTGTAATTACTAATGTTCCGGAAATAAAAAATGATAGTGCCGGTAATGCTCTAAAATCTCAAATACTTTATATGGTGAATACCATACAAGCAGATACTTTTTGGAATATACAAATAACACAGATAATTGTTGACTCTAATAATAAATTTGAATTAATACCTGTATTAGGCAATCAAAAAATAATTTTTGGAGATACTGCACGGGCTAATGATAAATTTGATAACTTATTTATATTTTATAAGAATGTACTAAACAGAATAGGTTGGGACAAATATGAGACGCTTGATTTAAGGTTTAAAGGGCAGGTGGTTGCATCGCCTACAATACCTTATCATGGGCCGGTAGATAAATTTGAGGAATCTTTAAGCCAAATTAAAGCAAGAATTGAGGCAGATACTAAAAATGAAGATTCGGATTCTTTGGATAATGTAAGCGGAAAAGATACCGTTGCAATCAAACAAAAAGACAAAAAAACTGATGTCAAGAAAGAAGATAAGGCAAAAGATAAATTAAAAGATAAGGGTAAGCAAAAAGACAATAAGAAAGAAAATAAAAAGAAAGAAGAACATAATAAAGTAAAGAATAAATAATAAAAATTAAAATTTTACAAAATATTACTTAATAAATTAAAATATTTTGATGTTATGAGTAAAAAACTTCAACCTATAATTGTAGGTTTAGATATTGGAACTACAAAAGTGGTAGCCATTGCCGGTAAAAAAAATGAATATGGCAAGATAGAAATTCTTGGTTTCGGTCTTGCAGACTCGAATGGAGTAAATCATGGTGTGGTACAAAACATAGACCAATGCTTTAATTCCATAGAGTTGGCAATACAACGATGTTTGGAATCAAATCCTAATCTGGAAATAAAGGAGGTCTATGTTGGTATTGCCGGTCAACATATTAAAAGCTTACAAACTCGTGGCGACAGGGTGAGAGTCAATATTGACGAAGAAATAAGTAAAGCTGATATAGACTTGCTTATTCGCGACCAATACAAAACAAACATACCTGCCGGAGACCAGATAATTGATATTGTACCGCAAGAATACACTGTGGACAGTACCGGTTATATTGTAAACCCAATAGGTATGACGGGTGTTAAAATAGGGGCAAACTTCCACGTTATTACAGGCGATAAAAATGCTATTCGTAGTATAAAACGTTGCGTGGACAGGTCAAACCTTATTACGAGGGATTTAGTATTACAACCACTTGCATCAGCATTTGCAGTAATGAATGATGAAGATTTGGAAGCCGGTGTGGCAATAGTGGATATTGGTGGAGGTACTACCGATATGGCTGTTTTTTATGACGGCATACTAAAGCATACCGCTGTAATACCTTATGCTGGTGTAAATATTACTAACGACATTAAGCATGGTTTGGGTGTGTTGAAAGCACAGGCCGAACAAATGAAAATTCAATTCGGTGGTGCCCTTGCCGACGAGGCGAATGCAAATCACTATATTTCTATACCCGGACTTAGAGGTATGCCACAAAGAGAGATTTCGGTAAAAAATCTGGCAAGTATCATTCAGTCTCGTATGCAAGAAATTATGGAACTTGTATTATATAATCTGAAACAGGTGGACCTTGATAAACGTTTATACGGCGGTATAATACTTACCGGTGGTGGTGCCAAACTTAGGAACCTTAAACAGCTTACGGAGTACTTAACAGGAATGGGTGCAAGAATAGGGCTTCCAAATGAACACCTTGCCGGCGGACATAACGAAGAGTTAAATAACCCTATGTATTCAACCTGTATCGGTTTAATATTACGTGGTTACCATGATTTTGAAAATGGCAGTATGCGTTTTGTTGGTGATGGTGGTAATACAATACACGTAACAGTATCGAGCCAACCCATAGAAAAAGAACCAGTAATTGTTGCAGAACAAGAAGAGGACGAAGAAGAACTACCAATTGAACCTGAATTAAAACAAGCACCTAAAAAGGTTAAATCGGGTAAAGGTCTTTTTGAAAACTTAAAAGACAAACTACTTGAATTATTTGAAGACGTAGAGGATAAACAACTGTAAAACAATTTAACAATATAAATAAAAAATAAAACAAATACAATTATTTCTTAACACAAAAAAATGCAATAGTATGATACATTTTGAAATTCCAAGAAATCAATCTTCTATTATTAAAGTAATAGGAGTGGGCGGCGGCGGCAGTAACGCGGTAAATTATATGCATGGCCTTGGTATTGAGGGCGTGGATTTTATTGTTTGTAATACCGATTCGCAGGCTCTGGCACTAAGTCCGGTTGCTAATAAAATACAATTAGGGCCACACCTTACTCAAGGGTTAGGTGCGGGTGCAAATCCGGAAATTGGGAAGCAGGCAAGTGAGGAAAGTTTAGAAGACATTACTAAAATACTGAAAGTAAATACCCGTATGGCATTTATTACTGCCGGTATGGGTGGTGGTACCGGTACAGGCGGAGCGCCGGTGGTAGCTAAAATTTGTAAAGATTTAGGCATACTTACGGTTGGTATTGTTACGATGCCTTTTACTTACGAAGGCCGTAGAAGAATGAAACAAGCACAAGACGGTATAGACCGCATGAGAGAACATGTGGATACTATACTTGTAGTATCTAACGATAAATTACGCCAACAATTTGGTAATTTACCTTACAGACTTGCTTTTTCTAAAGCAGATGATATTTTGGCTACTGCTGCAAAATGTATTACAGACGTAATAAACACAACAGGGCAAATAAATGTGGACTTTGCCGATGTATGCACAGTAATGAGAGATGGTGGTGTTGCCATATTAGGCAGTGCAGCGGTTGCAGGCGAAAACCGCGCTTTACATGCTGTTGAAGAAGCTTTAAATTCACCCTTGCTTAATGACAGTGATATATCGGGTGCTAAATGGTTATTATTAAATATTACATCTGCCGCAGGGGAGTTTGAGCACACTATGGATGAAACAGAAGCCGTACAAGCTTATGTGCAAAGACAAGCAGGCGAAAATTGCGATGTTATTTTAGGTATGGGTAACGACCCTAATTTGAACGACAAAATTGCTGTTACTATTATCGCAACCGGTTTTGAACACCGTGATATTAAGGTTGAATTTCCTGCAAAAACCAATGAGCCAAAAAAAGAAATATGGCAGCTTGGTAAAGACCCAATGCCCGAAACTTTGCCGCAAGACTCTAAACCTTTTACAGGCAAAATTACAGATAGCCTTATGCCTACTTTGGTTGAAATGCCGATGAGAAACAATAACAGTTTTGATAACAATCAGGCAGATGCGAATTTCGGGATTAATAAAGACGCCATAAAAACAAGCTTTACATGGCCAAACATGGAACCCGCAAAACCTACTGTAGACCAAAACTTTGTTTTTAATTTAGACAACAGCAGCAAAGACGAAAAGAAAGAAGAAGAATCTGTTAGTAAATCAAACTATAAGAACGAACCGGTATCTGGTGCAAAAGAATCTGTACCTTATAAAATAGGTGAACGTATATTGAGTGATGAGGAAATGGAAGAAAAAAGAAGATTTGAAGAACAGAAAAGAGCATTGGAAGAACGAGCAGAACGCTTACGCAGAATGAGTTTTAATATAAAAAATGCAGAAAGCAACGATGAATTTGAATTAGTACCTGCATATAAACGTAAAAATATATTGCTTGATAATCAGCAGCCGTCAACCGATAATTATTACAGCAAATATACAGTTGATGTAAATGATACGAATAAAGGACCTGAAGTATCTTTACATACAATAAATACGTTTCTAGACGGCAAAAAGCCAGATTGATAATTGTAGTTTTTAGGAAGATTGATAAATTAAATAGGTTAAAGCACTTTTACAGTTCCTTTGCTTTTTGGTAGCAGAAAAGGAACAGTATAAAGTGCTTTTCCTTTTTTATTCTCCTAAAAATAGGGATGAAACATTAGAATAATAATATAAAAAATGACGTGCTGTTTTTTTACATGTATTTTGTTACAATAAAACTTATTATAATAGCCTATTTTTGAAGTAAGTTTGTATGAAATTCTATAATACTAAATTTTAGTTTATGAAGTTATTAGATTTAAAGCTTGAAAATATTGGACCCTTTAAAAAATGTGAAATTGCGTTAAGCCCGGATAAACAAAAGTACGGGTATAATGATTATGTAAGCAAGGCTAAACATTTAATTATTACCGGTGAAAATGGAACAGGAAAATCTATAATTATAGATGCAATTAGGACAATAATGTATGGGATATATTATTCATTAATAGAAAGGCAAATATTTAGTAGTTTTAAAAGTAGCAAATTAAACGCTAATATTCAAATAAATAAAAAAGTAGAGACTATAAGTATTGAATATGATGGGTATGTTGCTTTATCGCCAGATGAAAATTATATATGGAATCAAATTTGTGGAAACATTCAAAAGAAATTGCCAACAAATTTTATTCTTGATTTTTGGAATTCAAAATTATCAACTGGTACATTTGAAATTAGTTCGATGGAATTATTGGACGTAAATAAAATATTTCTCAATCCATTTAGTGGAGTTCATAAAAACGCAGATGTTGTTAAAAGTATTGTCTTTTTTGATTATCTGAAAGACGGAAATAGTGAAGAATCACAAATTGGCAAATTTTTATATGAAACAACAGTTAAGATTATCAATAATTGTATTATTGACGGTAAATTTATAGGAGTTTCAAGAAAAAACCTATCTCCATTATTTGTTCAGTTTGGTAATGAAATCGGGATAGATAAACTAAGTAGCGGTAGTATTTATATCATGCAGCGCATGTTATCTTTACTCGTTAAGGCTTATGCAGCACATGTTTTAAACCAGACACCTATCAATAAGATATTAGAAGTTGAAGGCATGTTACTAATTGATGAAGCTGAAACACATTTGCATCCTAAATGGCAAAAAGTATTATTCAAAAATATTCTGGATATTTTCCCTAATATTCAAATTATTGCTACTACCCATTCGCCTTTTATTGTATCCTCGTTAGACGGTGCAGAAGTTATTGTATGTAAAGCAGGCAAAGATGGGTGTTATATAGAAAACGAAACCGAAAACTATGCAAACAAACCTATTGAAGAAATTTTAAGAATGCCATTGTTTGATACGGATTCTTTTAATTCTGAAATAAGTGATTTACTTAGAGAGCGGAAAGATGCAATTAAAGCATATGACGAAAAAACAAAACACGAAATTGAAATTAAATTGGAAAAACTTAACCCTGAATATTTTAAGTATTTAAAAATAGGATACCTATAATGATACATTTGGAAAGGTTGCCAGAACCGGAGATTCTAATAAGAAAGAAGGCAGAATGGCTTAAGAAATTTTTGGAATCAGGAAAGGATAGACCGGAATCAAGTACTTATGGACATAAAGATATTAGAGCACAACTCTATTCTATTAGCTATAACAAGTGTTTTTATTGTGAGCGGAAATTATCAGAAAAAGAATCTCAAATAGACCATTATATAGAAGTTGCAAATGCAGCAGGTAAGGATTTAGCGTTTGAATGGAATAATCTTTTTCTGGTTTGCGATAATTGTAATAAAAAAGTACCTCACAATGCTATTCCTGTTGAAAATGCTTTGAATCCTTTTGTTTACAGCAACGATGAAATTGAACAACACATCACTTTTGATGTTGAAATAATCAGAATTAAAAATAACTCTGAGATTGGAGCAAAAACAATTCAAAAATTCAGGCTTGATAAATTAGAACATATCCGGCTTCAATTTTATAGGGAGTTTACAGAACAATATACCAAAATATTAAAAAGAACAAAGACGGAAAACCGAGAAATTACCGAAGATGAAAAAGAACAATTAAAAAGTTTTTCTTATCCCGACCATCCATTTTCTTTGATGTTTAAAGTCATTCTTAGAAAAGAGAATCTTCTTTAACTATTTTTTATTCCCCTCCTATTTATAATATAGACAATAATTTATTGTCCTTTTTCTGTGTTTAAACCACAATATGTAAATCATGTAACTATTGCCTAAAGTAGTATAACAATCAAGACGCACATGTAGCCCACCTTTGTGCTGTTGTGGAAATTCTTTCACAATTAAATTTTATACAATGTCTAATACAACAACACCCCAAGTAAAAAAAGAGCAAATTTCAGTTCCTGTTGCAGATGTTAAAAAAGTAGTTGATAACCATAAAACTGCTGCTGCACATCATAATGCTGCTGCAACACATCATTTAGAAGCTGCTGCACACCACGAAGCAGGTAATCATGATAAAGCTTGTGCCAGTACAGTAAAAGCAAGCGGTCATCATGCTATGGCTACCGAACATCTTAATGAAGTAGCTAAACATCATACTGCAAAAAGCTAATTCTTGTTTGTAGCTAATTCTTAATTATAGAAAAAGCACTATGCAAAATCGTAGTGCTTTTTTTAAAAAAAATCATAAAAACTAATTCTAACATGAAAACAAAAACAGTGGGCATTATCATACTTATTACTGGAATAGTAATAATAGTATATTCTAAATTTAATTTTTCTCATGTAAATAATGTAGCAGAAACAATGAGAATAAATAAAACAGATGATAGAGAGTATCCTATACAGTGGCCGCCTGTTATCGGTATTGTTTTAGTTATAGGTGGTATAGTAATAAATACTTATGATAAGCGAAAAATAAATGAAATTGCATAATAAAATGAAGCAATATAAAACAGGAAAGCAACTATTGAATACAAATATTTTAATTTATACAAGACAAAAACAAATAAAATGACAACAAATAAAAATATATTTTCAGTAATTACTGTCTTTTTTATAGCAATATTTTGCAATACCGTATTTGCACAAGTTAAAAAAGACAGTATAAAAACCAAAGCACTCATAACTACTTCTGAATTTAAAAATAATACGAGGCAGTTATGGGAAGAACATATCTTTTATACACGCAATGTAATTTTTTGCATTGTTGATAATCTTCCCGGCAAAGAAGAGGCAATAAAAAGATTATTGAAAAATCAAGCTGAAATAGGCAACTCAATAATGCCTTATTATGGTACAGTTGCTGGTAAATACTTAACGCAATTGCTTTACAAACATGTTAACTTATCAATAGATGTAATTAATGCTGCAAAAGAAGAAAACACACTTAAATTGATGGAGGTAAATAAGAAATGGTATGCGAATGCTGATGATATTGCAAAATTTCTAAACAAACAAAATGCCGATTTCTTTTTACAAGATTTGAAGAATATGATGGAGGGACATTTGAAATTAACAACCGATGAAGTGGTGCAACGCATAAAGAAAAATTATACAGCAGATATTATTACTACCAATAAATTAGAAAAAGATATTTTAAAAATGGCAGACATGTTAGCCGATGGTATTAGTTTTCAACATCCCGAAAAATTTATTAAACTATAAATAATAATTTCATTTCATTTAATTAGTTTTAATCTAAATATAAGTAATATGCCTTCTTTAGCAGCAATCAGTAAAATTGATTTCCCATTTAAAGTAAATCAAATGGAAGTAAAAGAATGTGCAAAGCAACTATTTGAACCTTCTTTTCCACAAGTTGATAAAATGCTTTGTGCTTTTGATAACACCGAAATTAAAACAAGAAATTTTTGTAAGCCGCTTGATTATTACTCAACATTACATACTTTTCAAAAGCAAAATAACGATTACATTACTATTTCACTTGATTATTCGGTAAAAGCAATTGAGGAATGTATTGTTGCAGCTAATATTAATAAGGGAGATATTACGGATATTATTTTCATTTCAACAACCGGACTATCAACACCAAGCTTAGATGCACGCATTATTAATTTAATGAAATTAAACCAAAATATAACCCGAATGTCTGTTTTTGGCTTAGGTTGTGCCGGTGGTGTTTCGGGCTTTTCTAAAGCTTGCATTTTGGCAAAAGCCAATACAGCAGCTGTGGTATTATTGGTTGCCGTAGATTTATGTTCTTTAACATTTTTACAAAGCGACTACAGTAAAAGTAATTTTATAGGTGCCAGTTTATTTGCCGACGGAGTTGCTGCTTGTATTATTAAAGGAGACAAATTTACCAATAATACAAAAAAAGAAATAACATATATAAGTTCGCAAAGCAAGTTATATTACGATACTATGGATGTTATGGGTTGGGAATTTTTAGATAAAGGATTTAAAGTATTATTCTCGAAAGACATACCTACAATTATTGCCAACCACATAAATACGGATGTTACTTCGTTTTTAGAAAAAAACAATTTAACACTCGCAGATATTAAGAATTTCATATTCCATCCGGGTGGTAAAAAAGTATTAAGTGCTTATGAAAGTGTACTCAACATACAAGGTGATTTTTTGAAAAACTCAAGAGAAGTAATGAACGATTACGGCAACATGAGTAGCCCAACTGTATTATATGTATTAGAGCGGTTTGTAACACAGGGTTATGAAAACGGTTATGGCTTAATGGTTACAATGGGTCCCGGGTTTTCGAGCGAAATGGTTTTACTTAAAATGAACAATATTTAATATGGCATTTATCCTTTTTATATCATTTGTTATTCTGCTGCGTATTGGCGAATTAATACTTTCTAAAAGCAACGAAAAATGGTTATTGCAACAGGGTGCAATAGAATATGGTCAAAAACATTATCTGTATATTATTATACTTCATGTTTTGTTTTTTGTATCACTTATTATAGAATACACACAAAAACAAAACATAGATTTTAGTGTTCCATTTTTAATATGCTATTTTTTATTGCTTGCATTTAAAGTTTGGATAATAGTATCATTAGGGAAGTACTGGAATACTAAAATTTACCGTATTCCCAATGCACCATTAATAAAAAAGGGTCTTTATAGGTTTATTAAACATCCTAATTACATGGTTGTAATAATTGAAATTGCACTGATTCCATTTATATTTCATTTATACTTTACAGCTATTTTATTTACAATTCTTAATTTGGTAATGCTTGCCGTAAGGATTAATGTAGAAGATAAAGCATTGAAAAATTAAATTAAATAATACAAATTCTTAAAAATTACATAAAACAATTATATGAAAAAAAATAAAAGTAAATTCTTAAAAGTATGTTTTTTTTTTATTGCCCATGTTTGGCAATAGTTGGGTGAATGCCCAAATACAACCACAAGAACCACAACCCAAACAAGAACCCAACCCAAAACCGTTTCCGCATCCAAGCCCCAAGCCCAAACCACATCCTTTTCCACTACCTTCTCCCAAACCACATCCTGTGCCACAACCGGCACCTAATCCCTTACCTCAACCCAAGCCAGCCCCCCAACCCAAACCAGACTCTCCACTATTAAAATAACAATTTCTATAATATAGGAATAGCTATTTTAATACACAATGCTCAATCAATGACTGTAATTTTAGCACAGGCATTTATTGGGCATTTTTTACTGAAGCTTACAGATTTTTAGGCAATTAGAAACTATTCAGTCTCCATAAAATTAATTTCGAAGTTATATATTGTTATAGTATAATCCAAACTGTTACAAATTCCTGAAATCCTGCCGAAACATGCAGTATTTCAGGAATTTGAGAAGTGAAATTTTGTCTTTATATAGCAATCTGAATAGTTACGATTAATTCTATAAAACACTTGTCTCAATTATTTATATTTTTGTATTATTATATTTATTACTGTTGCATGCTATATTTTTATTTGTATTAATTTTTAAATTAATAAATAAATATTCAAAAACTATACTCCTAAAGTCTTATTTTAAACGTAATTTGCGAAAGGAAATATAAATAGAAATGAATACCTATTCACAAGAAAAATTACAACTTGCTCTTAAACATTTTTTTGGTTTCGATGAGTTCCGTCTTAAACAACTATCAATAATACAAAATGTACTTGCCGGTAATAATGTATTGGCAATTATGCCTACCGGTGGCGGCAAGTCTATCTGTTTTCAACTGCCTGCAATGTTATTGCCGGGTATTACAATTGTTGTTTCGCCTCTTATTGCACTTATGAAAGATCAGGTAGATGCATTATTGGCAAATGGTATTTATGCTGCTTTTCTGAATTCATCTCAATCAACCGATGAGCAACGAAGAATAATGCAACATGCTATTAAAGGAGAAATAAAACTTTTGTACATTGCCCCCGAACGAATTCCTGCTAACACACAATCATTTATTGATTTTTTAAAAAGATTGAATCCTTCATTATTCGCAATAGACGAAGCACATTGTATCTCGCAATGGGGGCACGATTTTAGACCGGAATATTTAAAACTTTCTATTCTTAAAAATCACTTCCCCAATCTACCGCTTATAGCCCTTACTGCAAGTGCCGACACTATTACCCAGAATGATATAGTTGAAAGACTTGCTTTAAATGAACCTAAAGTTTTCATAAGTAGTTTCAACAGGCCCAATATTCATTATTTTGTGTTGCCAAAAAAGAACGTACTTGTACAAATTGAAGATTACATAAAAAAACATATAGACGATTGTGGTATTATATATGCCCTTTCGCGGGTATCTACCCAAGAAATAGCTGCTTATTTAATAAAAGCAGGTATTAAAGCTGCTCACTATCATGCCGGTTTAGACAGTGCAGAAAGAAGCAGGGTACAACAAGCATTTCAAAAAGACGAATACAATGTAATTGTTGCTACAATTGCTTTTGGGATGGGTATAGATAAATCGAATGTAAGGTATGTTATACACCATGATGTACCCAAAAATATAGAAGGTTACTATCAAGAAACAGGGCGTGCCGGCAGAGACGGGCTAAGAAGCGATGCTATTTTATTCTACTCGTTTGGCGATATAATGAAGCTGAAACGTTTTGTAACTATAGAAGGTAATACTGCCCAAAGTGCTATAACATTAAAAAAATTACAACAGATGCAAGACTTCTGCGAGCTGGAAGCTTGCAGAAGGCAGTACCTTATGGAGTATTTTGGCGAACCATTTCAGGCATATTGCGGTTCGTGCGACTATTGTTTAAGTACACTTGAAGAAAAAGATATTACGATTGATGCACAAAAATTCTTGTCGGCAGTAGCCAGAACAAATGAGAATTATGGTACAAATTATATTATTGACGTTTTAAGAGGTTCTGCAAGCGAAAAAATAAATGAGTTACATAAAGAATTAAAAACGTATGGCATTGGCAAACATCTAAAAAAAGAAGAATGGCAATGGATTGCTCAGCAATTATTACAACATCAATATTTATCAAAAACAGAAGACCAATTTCCTATCTTAAAATTAAATGAAAAAAGCTGGAAACTATTAAAAGGCGAAACAGAACTTAAATTAATTTCTAAAAAAGAAAAACAAACGATTGTTGCTCTTGACGAACCTGAATATGATACCGAAATTTTCAAATTATTAAAAGACCTTCGTCAAACAATTGCATTAGAAAGTGCTGTGCCTGCCTATAATATTGTTTCCGATGATACTTTAGTTGCTTTATCTACTTACTATCCGCAATCGTTTGAGGAACTAAGACAAATAACAGGTTTTGGAGATTATAAAGTGAGTAAATATGGTGCAGCTTTTTTGAATGTAATTTCCAATTACACTCAAAAAAAGAAAATTTCATCACGAATGAATTTAGCAAAACCTAAAAAAGAGAAAAAAGAAAAAACAACACAGCCGGTAATAGGTAGTTCGGCTTATGTTACATTGGCTATGTATAAAGAAGGAACCGGAATACCTGAAATTGCAAAAGAAAGAAACTTATCGCAAAGCACTATAGAAAGCCATTTGGCACAATTTATTGCATCTAATGAATTAAAGATAAACGACTTTATGACAGAAGATAAACTCCTTAAAATTTTAGAAACTATAAAACTATCGGGGCAAACAATAGCTTTAAAACCTATAAAAGATTTACTGAGTGATGATTACAGTTATGGAGAAATAAGAATGGTACTGGAATGGTTGAAAAAAAATGGATAATGAAGTTTGTATAAGTATTTCACTTGCCTCCCTGTAGCGATTATAACAATAAAATGAAACTACAATTTTTGGTGCTTCCCGAAGGAATAACTTATAATTGCAAAAAAGACGAGTGTCGAACCCTGAGAGTAAATTCTGTTTTCCGCTGTATTGCAGACGTGGCGGGCATTTCAGCCAATGAAAAAAGCGGAGGAAATACAGTAAATTGTATTCACTCCGCTTCAGTGGACTCCTCCAACGAATTATCGAACCATCTGATGGAATTTTTCAAGCAAATCTACACTTTAAAGAGATTGTTTAAATTTTGTCCTTAAAATTATTTTCACACGGAGAACAGCATTTATGAAGATTCATTTACTATTTATTGTTCGTTGAATATCACTAACTATATAAATTAGTACGGTATCATCTAAATGATGAGAAATTATTTCAAAAGGATATTGCCTATATTCCAAGACACAGTTTGCTAGTCTTACAATTTTAAAAACAAATTTTTTTGTGGCAACAACACAATATTAAAAAACATAATTAGTGCTACCACAAGTGTTTTTATTTAATTGTTTTAGAATATAGATAGTTTATTTTAAAAGTATTATGAGTATTGTCATATATATTAATGGTTGGGTTGGTAAATACCATGTCTAATAAATCTATAAAGGCAATGTTGTTTTTATAAACATCTTTAAGGTTCTCCAAAACTAAAGGTAGTATTTCACTGTCAGCATTTTTACTGAAATAGTATTGTGTAACAATTTTAAATCCTTTACCATGTGTAGTATTCACATCTCTAGTATAAATATACATATTAGATGTTTCTACTATTTTGTATTCCTGATTTTTATAAAATCTAAATACATTATTATCGCAGTCTTTATACCCAAAAATAGAATCTTTTAATAAATAATATTTTTTACCCTCATTATGTACAATAATTTTGGGCATATCCCAAAATAAGTTATTTACATATATAGAATGATTGTGCTTTTCGCTATTGCATGTTGATTGATAAGCTAACTTATTATTTTTGTAGTCACTCGTATTCATGTAAATACCACTCAAACTTTTTGCATTAATTTCTACAGTTGCAATTGCAAAGCAACATAACAGTAAACTGAATTTCTTTTTCATATATAATATTTTATACGTTATTGAATATTGTTAAAATTAAATTTTTTCAAACCAATCAATTGCTTTATACAAAAGCCAAAAGCTGATTATAGTTCCGATAATTAATATTGTTGTTACTAGCATAAACAATCTGTTTACAGCTATATTGCCAAAAGAAATGCCATAATTGGTTTTAGAAGAAAGAATTTCTGTAAGCCTTACTTGATAAAGCTTTTAAAAAATGTGGCTTTTTATATTTAGGGAAATTACTATCAAAATAAGAAGGTGCTTTCTCAATTTGAGAAAGTAAGCATAGAATAAACATTGAAATTACTGCAACCAAAATTGTTTTATTTTACCCCGTACTCTTCTAATTTTCTATATAGAGTAGCCAAACTAATATCTAATAATCTAGCGGATTCGGCTTTGTTACCATTTGAATACTTTAACACCTTTAATATATGTTGTTTCTCAATACTTGCTAAGTTAAATACTGAGTTTATACAATTGATGTCGTTCTTTGCAAAATGAAATTCTAACGGCAAACTATCCATTTTTAATTCATTTGTATCTTCAATTATGACAGCCCTTTCTATTACATTTTTTAATTCTCTGATATTACCTTTCCAATTATTGTTTTTCAATGCATCTAATGCATTTTTAGATATGGATTTAATACTTTTATTTATTTTTTTAGAATATAAGTCTAAAAAATAATGAGCAAAGAGCGGTATATCGTTAATCCTTTCGCGTAATGGTGGGAGTTCAATATTAAAAACTGCAATGCGATAATATAAATCACTACGAAAAAGATTAGCAGCAATTTCTTGTTGTAAATCTCTGTTAGTAGCTGCTATAATACGTAAGTCAGCTTTTTGTTCTTTAGTATCACCAACGCGTATATAAGTGCCGTTTTCAAGTAATCTTAGTATTTTGGGTTGCAACTCAATAGGCATTTCCCCTATTTCATCAAGAAATAATGTGCCGCCTTTTGCTTCTTCAACAAGTCCTTTTTTGTCTTTGATAGCCCCTGTAAAAGAACCGGCTTTATGTCCAAAAAGTTCACTTTCAAGTAAATCTTTACTAAAAGCACTACAGTTTAAAGCCACGAAAGCTTTATCTGCTCTGGTGCTGTTTAAATGTATGGCTTGAGCAAATACCTCTTTGCCTGTGCCGGTTTCGCCACTCAATAGCACAGATGCATCGGTTACCGCAACTTTATGTGCTAATTTTATCGACTCTTTAATAGCAGCACTTTCACCAATAATAGAATCGAAATTTGTTTGCTTACCTAATTTTTTCTCAAGCCTTTGAATTTTGTTTCTAAGTGTTATCATTTCGCCAACTCTAAATAATAAAGGTAGAATTCTATCGTTATCGTTCCCTTTTACTAAATAGTCGTAAGCACCGTTTTTTATGGCTTGCACACCATCCGCTATATTTCCAAAAGCAGTAATTAATATAACCTCAATATCAGGGTGTTTTTCTTTTATTTCTTTAATAAAATCCACCCCGTTAC
Source organism: uncultured Bacteroidota bacterium (assembly GCA_903929195.1). Taxonomy (GTDB): domain Bacteria; phylum Bacteroidota; class Bacteroidia; order Chitinophagales; family Chitinophagaceae; genus CAIYTT01. Next base: position 79,711 of record CAIYTT010000028.1, on the reverse strand, counting down.
CGTCAGGCAACTTCACATCGCAAAGCACAATATCAACATTTTCATGTTCAATTATTTGCCTTGCATTTCTTAAATTAGAAACATCAATTACTTTAAAGCCTTCTAATACAATTATTCGTTTAAGCAATAATCTAAGCTTCTCTTCATCATCTACCAACAAAATAGTTGCTAACATAGTTATTATTATAAATGCAAAACTATTATTTTATTGCGTATTAGTGTAATTTGCAGCTTTATATTTGCAAATATAAGATATTCTGAAATCTGATAGTATATAAAGATGTGCAAAATAAAGAAACAGGTTTATTGTATTTTCTTTTCGGTAGAAACGTTACTTTGTAAAAATTAACATATATAATAGTTATGCTTTTTTACATGTTGATAGTCTATAATAAATCCTTGTGAATTGCTTACCTGTACCATAAACATTAGTTGACTTGTAACTTATAAAACAGAAAAATAATAATAAAATACAATTAAACAGAGGCAAGTAATATCACTTATTCTATTTTTTAACGCAGGCTATTTTATCATAATTGCCTTTAAATTTCGTTCTATACCTCTCCATTTGGTACGTTTAAGTGCTGAATTTTTAAAAGTTTTATTAAATGCTTCTTCGCTTAAATGTTCCCATTCTTGTTTAGATAAATGGAGTATTTCGGGAAACGGGCTGAACTTTGGCTCTGTATTTGGTTTTGAAAATCGGTTCCATGGGCATACATCCTGACAAACATCGCAACCAAACATCCATCCGTCCATTTTCTTTTGTAAGTAAGACGGTATAATAGCATCTTTTAACTCAATAGTGAGATAGGAAATGCATTTGTTTGCATCAATTTGTTTGGGCGATACGATTGCTTGTGTAGGGCAAGCATCTATGCAACGGGTACATGTGCCGCAATGATTGGTATTAAAGGGTATATCGGGTATGAGCTCTAAATCTGATATTAAGGTAGCTATAAATAAAAATGACCCGGAACTTTTGCTTATAAGATTACCATTTTTGCCTACCCAACCTAAACCACTTTTTACTGCCCAGCTACGTTCTAATACAGGTGCAGAATCTACAAAACCACGTCCGTTAATTGTACCGATGTGGGAATTGATTTCGTAAAGTAATTCATTTAATTTCTCTTTAATTACATAATGATAATCGATACCATACGCATATTTAGCAATTTTGGGTGCATAAATACTTTGTTTTTTTTCGGGATAGTAATTAAATAATAAGGTTATAACCGACTTAGCCCCATGTACTAATTTTGCAGGGTTTATGCGTAAATCAAAATTTTGTTCCATGTACTGCATACCACTGTGGTAGTCCTTTTTTAACCATTTTTCTAATCTAATGGCATCATCATCTAATTGTTCTGCAATAGCAATACCACAACTATTAAAACCTAATCGTTGTGCTTCATTTTTAATGAAATAAGTATTTGAAAATTTATTTGACACAATAGTTTGTGTTTTTCGTTGTGTAATATAATAATATAAAAGCAATTAAAATTATATTTTAATTGCTTTTATATTATTTAAAAATTAAAAATTATTTATTTGTTGAATTTATTTCTTCCGGTTTATCAAATGGTCTTTTATCAAATTTACGATAAGCCCAACCAAAAATAATTGGAAACACCCATAGTGAAAATAACATTGCACAGATTATACCGCCAATAACTACTCTTGCCAATGGTCTGGAACTTTCTGACCCAATGCCATGAGACATTGCTGCCGGTAATAAACCGATTGCTGCCATCAAAGCAGTCATCATTACAGGTCTTATTCTTGCATTTACACCTAATTTAATTGCAGTATAAAGTGTTTCTGTACCCTTACTTACTTTGTGTAAATTTTCCTTAAACATAGAAATTAGAATAATGCCGTCTTGAATACAAATACCAAATAAAGCAATAAAACCAATACCTGCTGATATACTAAAGTTTGTACCTGTAATAAACAAAGCAAATATGCCACCAATTATTGCAAATGGTACATTTAAAAATACTAAACCGGCATCTTTAAAATTACCAAACATACTTAATAAAATTACAAATATCAAGAATAAGCTTATTGGTACTACTTGTATAAGTCTTTTTTGAGCTCGTTCTTTATTTTCAAAATCCCCTTGCCAAGCCATTCTGTAACCTCTTTTCAGGGTAACTTTCTCGCCAACCTTTTTTTGTGCTTCTGCAACGGTATTACCCATATCTCTGCCGCGTACCGAAAATTTGAGTGCAGCATATCGTTCGTTGCCATCTCTAAAAATAATACATGCACCTGTTTTTCTTGTTATTTCAGCTATTTCTTTTATGGGTACTTTGGCTCCATTTTGGGTAGGAACTAATAAATTACCAATATCTTCCTGTGTTTTTCTATATTCTTCGGGTAATCGTACTCTTATTTCAAATGTTTTTATGCCTTCGTATAGTGTAGATGCCGGCAGACCACCAATTGCCATTGCCACAACGGCATTTGCATCGGCAGTGGCAACACCATAGAGGGCCATTTTTTGTTGGTCTAAGTTTACATCAATCTCAGGTTGCCCCATATTATGAATAACACCTAAGTCTTCAATTCCATTTATATTTTTCATGATATTATATATATCAGTTAATTTTTTCTCCATATAGTATAACGAATCACCGTAAATTTTAATGCAAATTGAACCTTTAACACCCGAAACCGCTTCTTCCACATTATCCATAATAGGCTGTGAGAAGTTTAAATTTACACCCGGTATTACCGATAACTTTTTGTTCATTTGGTCTATCAATTCATCTTTTGTTATTTTAGGTTTCCATTCATCATCCGGATACATAATAATATCAAATTCATTATTATAAAAACCGGCAACATCGGTACCATCATCGGGTCTTCCATTCTGGGATGATATAACTTTTACTTGCGGGAAAGTCATTATTATACCTCTAACTTGTCTAGCTACTTCTACGCCTTTTTGTAACGAAGCACTATAAGGTAATTGTACACGCAACCATATTGCACCTTCATTTAGTTCGGGCAAAAATTCTGACCCTAAGTATCTGAACGAATAAATGCCTACAACAACTAAAATTGATGCAACTGTAATTACAATTCGTTTTCGTTTAAAACACTCTATAAAACCACCTAACATTATTTTGGTTAGGAAATGGACAATCGGATTATGTTTTTCATGTACATTTTTGTTTAATAACATGGAGATGAGTACCGGTACTAATGTAAGTGTTGTTATTAAGGAACCTAAAAGTGCAAAACCTAAAGTGTAAGCTAAAGGTGAAAACATTTTGCCTTCAACTTTTTGGAAAGCAAAAATGGGCAGTAAACAAGTAATTATTATTATTTTAGAGAAAAAGATAGCTTTACCCATCTTAGTTCCTACTAATCTATACATTCCCATTTTAGCTAGTTTATTATATTTTTCCATGCCTACATCAAGTGCTTTGGCATTTAGTGCCACAAATAAGCCTTCAACCATTACAACTGCACCATCTATAATAATACCAAAATCTACGGCTCCCAAAGACAGTAAATTAGCAGTCATGCCTCTTAAACGTAAACATATAAATGCAAACAATAAAGATATTGGAATGATTACTGCTACAATTAAAGTAGTTCGCCAGTCAAAAAGGAATAAAGAGACAAGAATAATAACGAGAATAATACCTTCTGTAAGGTTATGTAAAACGGTATGGGTAGCATAAGAAATTAAATCAGACCTGTCGTAAAAAGGTACAATCTTAGTATCAGCAGGTAGTACATCCCTATTCAGTTTTTCTATTTCTTCTTTTACTGCCGCAACCACTTCAGACGGATTTTCTCCCTTACGCATAACAATAATACATTCTACAACATCGTCTTGGTCAGTAACTATTCTTTTACCTGTAGAATCATAACTTACATCACTTCTGCCTATCCAACCCAAACGGGGTACATTAGATATTTCTACTGTTGCAACATCTTTTACAAGTAAAGGAACTCCATTATTATTTTGAATAATGATGTTTTTAATTTCATTTACATCGTTAAGCAAACCAATACCTCTTACTACATAAGCCTCATCGTTTTCAAATATCATATCACCGCCAATATTGATATTTGTTTTTTGAACTGCTGTAAATACATCTAAAGAAGTAATACCTAAAGAAGCTAATTTCCCCGGATTCACTTTAATTTCATAAGCCTTAGATTTTCCACCGAATGCATTCAGGTCTCCTATACCCGGTATTGCGCGCAGCTTGCGGTCTATTACCCAATCTTGCATTGTTTTTAATTCTCTTACATCACGGAAAGTGCTTTTTAACGTGTACCTAAAAATTTCGCCTGTTGGGCCTATTGGCGGTTGCACAGCGGGTATTACATTTGGTGGTAAATTAGCGTTTCCAAGTAAATTCATTACCTGTTGTCTTGCTTGCGGGTCTTTTACTTCATCATCAAAAATAATTTTAATAAAAGATAACCCAAAAATACTTGTAGAACGAAGGCTCATTTTTTGTTGAACCGGATTCATAGCAATTTCAATTGGTATTGTAATGAATTTTTCTACTTCTTCTGCACTTCTCCCGGGCCATTGTGTTATAATATCTATTTCAGTATTGGTAACATCGGGGAATGCTTCAATAGGCATTTCTTTAAATGTAATAATACCGGTTATTATTAAGGCACATGCAGCAAATAATATAAAAAATTTATTTTTTAGAGAAAACCCAATTATGGCTTTAAGAAACTTTGTCATTTGTTTAGTTTAAATAATTAATTATTTAATTCACTGTAAATTTGGAGAGCAAGTGTTGAGATAATTTGGTCTCCTTCTTTAATACCCGCATTAATATAAACAATGTCGCCTACGGTATTTAACACTTCAACCGGTGTTATATCAGCATTACCTTTACCTTTATATAGTACTACATAATACTGGCTATGGTCGTAAACTAAAGCCTTTTTAGGAATAGATAAAGATTGAGTAGCTGTTTGACTTGATAAAACAATACTTGCAAACATTTGTGGTTTAAGTATATAATCGGGGTTGGGTAATACAATTCTTACTTTTATTACCTTACTTGAAGGGTCTAATACATTTAGAATTTTATCTACTTTGCCATGATATACTCTATCGGGTGCCGATAATGTTCTTACTTCCACTTTATCGCCAAGATGTACTTGTTCTATATTAGCTTCATATACATTAGCTTGAACCCATACATCTTTAAGGTCTGATATTGTAAAAAGATTTCCTCCATTGTCTGCACGTACAGATGAATTATTTGTAATATTTTTTTGAACCACAAAACCATTGATTGGTGATTTTATTATATAATCTCCTTGCGTATTGTTACCATTAATTTTTAATATTTTTTTTGCCATTTCTAATTGCGATGCAGCCTGGTCGTAATTTACTTGTGCTGTTGTAACATCTAAAATAGAGGCAAGACCACTTTTGTATAAATCATTAGCGGCATCTAATTGTTTTTTTGTAGCAGTAACATTTGTCTGGGCTATCAATAAATTGTTTCCGAAACCTGCCATTTCACTACTTTTTACTACAGCTAATACTTGCCCGGCAGTAACATAATCTCCTAATTGCACTTTTATATCTTGCACATTACCGCTTACCAAAGAAAAAATATTTACTTGTTTATCCTGGCTAAAATCAACCATACCTGTAAGAGTTAATGCATTCAACAATTGACACTTTTTTACAGTATCTATGGTTAATGTTTTCAATAAACTATCAGGAATCGTATATTTCTGTTTTTCTTCAACTTTTTTGGTACTCTCATTACAACCAATAAATACTACTGAAGAAGAAAACAGTAAAAAAATAATACTGAATTTCATTTTTAAATTTTTCATTTTTAAATTTTTATAACTTTAGTTATATTAAGATTATTTGTTAAAAAAGTTAGTACCGGTTAAATAGTTTATGTTTTCCAGTGCATCTATTTTATTCAGAAGAATTGTATTAAATTGAACAATGTTTTGCTTGTAAGAATCATAAAAAGTAAGAAAATTTATTAAACTAACATTTCTTTTCATGTAATTTTTCATCATTTCTTTAGCCAAATGGTCAAATTTATTCGTGAACGTAGTGTCAATTCCTCTATATAATTTATCTGCATCAAGTGCTTTTTGTAGTCCCCTAATTACTTCTTCTTCAACTGTTTTTTTAGTAAGTTGCAATTGTGTTTCATTGTAATTTATTAAAATTTTCGCATTTTTAATATTTCCCTGATTCCGATTAAATATAGGAATATCAATGCCAATATTTAAAGAATTGAAGTCGGTATAATAACTACCATGTCTATCTGCATTAATACCTGTTGTAATGTCGGGAACTGCTATTGCCTTCTGATAAGTATATGTTTGCTGACTTAATAATAAATTATCTTTTGCAATCATAAGGTCAGTCCGGTTATTGTAGGTAGAATCCATCAATGTCTTTAGACCATACCTAAGTGGGTCTGCATTTATAATTTCACTATTTATTTCAGGCTTATAAAAAATAGTTGGTTCGGTTTGCATTAATAATCTTAATTGACTTTCATTATCATTAATATTATCAATAAGGTTTTGATATTCACTTTGTAGAGAATACAATTGTGCTTGTACCCGTACAATATCCGATTCTGCTATATAACCTTTATCTTCAATTTGTTTATAAGCAGCAACAATTGTAGTTAAAGAATTTATTTCATCAGTATATACTTTTGCTGTTTGTTGATAATAATAGATATTGTAAAAAGTAACTCTAAGAGCTAGCTTTAGTGACCTTAGCATATCATATAAGTTATCTTCTGCAAGTTTGCTGTTTGTTTCTGCTATTTTTACTTGCTTTTTTATTTTATGAGACAATACAATTAATTGTGAAACCTGGTAGGCTTCCTCTGCATTTGCACCAATTTCAAACCATTTACCTGTTTGCGGATTATAGGCACCTTGAGCAAAATTGAAATTGGGATTTGGATACAGTTTAGCTTGTATTATCAATGCTTTTGTAGCATCTACATTATATTTTTGAGATAATAATTGTAAATTGTTTTTTAAAAAAAGTTGTTCTGCCTTTTCCAAGGTAATACCAATAGTATCAAACTTAGGTAATTGTGCTAAGGATACTTTACTTTGACAAAACAGAATCAACAAGATAAAAAACCTCAAAATTGTAATTTTATTACTTTTTTTGTTTTTCATTTTATGATACATTATTAATATTGTGTATTTGTTTGAATGCAATTGAATTATCTACATGCAATTTTAATTGAAATGTAGATATGAAATATTCAGAAAGATTAACAAAACTTAGGTGGGGGAGGATTAATTTCTTTGAAATATAAATACTCATACCCATGTTGGTACTGTATAGTATGTGTAACATTAGGATAGTAAATAAAATCTGGATTTTTTAATTTTATTATTATTCCTAATTCAAAATTTATATGTTTATATACCTGTAATTCAGAAGTTGATATATCGTTTTCTGTGTTTGAAATTAGAAAAGATGAGAAATTTTCTTGTTGATTAACGGCTTTATTTAATGTTAATGGTGTTGTTGAGTCAAAATGCATTTCTGAAAGACTATCTGGCTGGTCGCTAAGAAAGTAACCGCAAATTAGTGCAATCATAAATAGAAATTGGATAATATATAATTTGTTCTTTAACATTGATTAATAGACTGCAATATTAATCAATGAAAAAAGAATGTTGTGTTAATCCTGCATGACATTTTATATAGATAAATGTTAAAAAAATGGCAATAATTTATGTATTAGGATTTGTTTTAGATAGATTATTATACATTATTATTTTTACCTTCTAACATAGGGACAAAAGAAAATATACCTAATTCTTTTTCTTCTATTGTTCCGTTTTTGTCTTTTGTTATTCTAAGCATTTTTTGTGTATCGCCTTCACCAACAGGAATAATCATAATACCTCCCGGTTTCATCTGTTCAATTAATTTAGGGGGTATAAATGGGGCTCCGCAAGTAATTATAATTTTATCAAAGGGTGCAAAAGAGGGTAGTCCTTCAAATCCATCGCCATAGAATCTTTTTATATTGGGATATTTAGATAAGAAAAAGAATTTGTTTATGTAGTCGTATAATGCTTTCTGTCTTTCAATTGTAAAAAGCTGCACTCCTATTTCACCAAGCACACATGCTTGATAAGAGCTACCGGTTCCTACTTCCAATACTTTATCAAATTTTTTTATCTCTAAAAGCTGTGTTTGGTAGGCAACTGTGTAGGGTTGCGATATGGTTTGTCCTGCAGTTATAGGGAAGGCTTTATCTTCATAAGCTCTATTTTCAAAAGCAGTATCTAAGAAAAAGTGTCTGGGTACTGCATCTATTGCTTGTAATACTACTTCATCTGTAATGCCTTTCTCTCTTAGCTGTTCAATTAGTTTTTTCCTCAATCCCTTATGTCTATAACTATCTTCTTTTGGCATACTATGCAACATACAGCAAAGATACTAATTTGCTATTGAGGTACGGAAATGCAAAAATTAAATTTTTCTAACAGTGCCTTGTAAAAATAAGGTGTATTGTTGTTCTTCTCCATTTGGTGATAATGCATTAGAAATAATATATATTTCTTTGTAAAATGCTCCATCAACTTCATTGGTGTTTAAAGTAACACGTATGTGTCCCTTCATACCTGGTGTAATAGGTTCGGTATCTTGCCATACTGCAGTTATACATCTTGATCTTGATATTATATTATGTATAAAAAGGGGCATGTTGCCTGTATTGGTAAATTCAAAAACATGGGTAACAATAGGGCCTTTTGCCATTTCTTTAAAATCGTAAACAGACCCGTGTTCAAATTGAAAAACAGGGCCATCTAATTCCTTTGTTACTTTCGCCTTATTCTTTTTCTGTGCATCAACCGTTTTTGTAAAACCAATTGTACCTATAATTATTAAAATTGCAGTTATTATTATTTTCATATATTCCTAATTCAATGCATAAAATTAATAAAGATTTCTATTAAAACAAAGAAGCGTTCTGTTTTTAATAGAACGCTTCTTTGTTTAATCATAAATTTTATTTTATCTCAATAAGGTAATATTACCCTGATGGTGCTCGTGTCTGCCATCTTTAAATGTACCATCAATTAAATAAATATAAACACCTTCGGGTTGGTCAACATCATTCAGTCTGCCATCCCAACCTCTGCCATCAAGCGAAGTTGATTCAAATATCAATTCACCCCATCTGTTAAAAATATCCATTTTAAAGGATGTTAACCCACTTGATAAATATTGACGCGGATAGAAGAAATCATTGATACCATCTCCATTTGGTGTAAATACATTTGGTACATTCATATAACAATCATTTTTAACTATAATTGAGTCGGAAGCAGTACAACCATCTATGCTAACTGTAACATGATAGATGCCCGGCTCTGTTACATATATTCCAGATGTTTTTGCACCTGTATTCCATAACCAAGTTGCACCTGCATTACCATAATTCGTTTTATCAGAAACAGGTAAAGCCTCACTTCCCGGACAAATAGTAGTATCATTCCCTAAGCTTATAATCGGTTGTTGATACACTCGTATAGTGCGACTTGCACTTGCTGAAGGACATACTCTAAAGGTTGCATTTGCATTAATAATAAATGTACCTGTACCTCCGTAAGCATACATTAATGGATTAATGTTCTTAAAAATATCGCCATTACCTAATGTCCATGTAATACCATTGTTTCCGATATTAGAATAGTAACCTGTCATTGTAACATAAGTACCCGAACAAATTGCAGTATCAGTTAATCCAATTGATATAGGGCTTATGGTATCTACAGTAATTGTTTGATATGAAGTATCATGACAAGGTATTAAATCTGTTGCTATCAATGCTACTTTATACGTTCCTACATTATTATAAGTATAGGTAGGTGTAGTTTGTGTACTTGTTGCTCCATTACCAAAATTCCATGCATAAGTTGGCGGATTACCGATTGAGTTATTTATAAAATTAACCGGTGTGCCCTGACAAACAAGATTGGTATCGGGATTAAAAATTGATTTTAACGGATGACCCAATGTTACAGTTGTAGTACTTAATGAATCGCAGTAATGATTTGTTGAAATTAAAGTAACGGTGTAGGTATTTACAGTGCCGGTAGCAGTATATACGTGTACCGGATTGGTAGCAGAATCACTTGTTCCGTCTCCAAATGTCCAACGATACCAAAGTGGTATTGATGGTGTTGAAGAGTTTGTGAAAAACACACTATCACCCTTACAACCTACATGTATCGCATCGGTAAAGCCGGCAACTACAGGTACGGTAGTTAGTGTTATTGGTCCCGGAATTGTTGTTGTAGGGCAATTAAGTATTTTAATGAAAATATTTGTATAATTACCTGCACATAATCCAAAAATAGTAACAGTAGAATCTACAGGTGATATTACTCTTACTCCTACCGGTACTCCATTATAGGTATAAAATACAGAATCAACAATGCCTGGCGTAACACCTACAATTTTTATAGAACCATCGCACATTCCGCATTGGCTAGGGTTTGTAGTACTCATTACATTAATTACAATAGTAGGAGGTACAACTAAAACAACAGGAGTAGTCCAATTTGCAGTACATGTATTTAAAGTAGCTACAAAATTATCATATCTGCCATCGCAAAGGTTGGTAAGGGTTATGGTACCTGTGGAACTACTTGTTGTTACAAATGGGGGTTGTGCAACACCATTTCTATTGTAATTTAACGTAATGGGCTGTCCCGGTGTTAAACCATATAATGTAATAGTACCAATGCATGCAGCACATATCGGATTGGTAAAAGAAGTTGAAGTGATTACAAATGGTGGGTCGATGATGTTGGCAGATAATGGTGCTGTAGTGCAATTATTCATTTTTACGGTAATGCCCGTATATGCACCGGCACATAATCCTGTTAGCGTAATTGTTCCTCCGGGTGATACTGTTTGAATAACAGTAGGTTGTGCAACGCCGGCTTTTAAAAAGTTAACTGTATCAATTGTTCCCGGTACTAAACCGAATAAAGTAATTGTGGCATCACAAGCACCACATACACTAGGATTTGTATTGGAAACGGTCGCAACAAATGCAGGGTCAACAAGGGTATGTGGACCAACAGGTAAGGAAATGCAATGCCCCACTTTTATCATAAAACTATCATAAACGCCTGCACAAAGTCCTGAAATAGTAATAGAACTATCAACAGCTGCTGTAGCTGATACAGTTGGCTGCCAAACACCATTCTTTTTATAATATAGGGTATCTGCAAGTCCGGGTGTAATTCCATGTAATACTATAGAACCATCACATGCACCACATACACTAGGATTATTACCAATACTTGGTCTAGTTGTAGTAACATCAGGGAACGCATTGATACTCGGTATTACACCACCTACATCTACGTGGAAATAGCCGAAAGAGGTATCTGCACAACCAAGAGCACCTGCTTTATAGGTTGTAGATGTTGTTGGTGTTACGGTTAATGTTGTACCTGTACCTAGATATGCACCTGTTGTACTGTCGTACCAATAAATTAAAGATGATGAATAAGGTATGGGGGCATATAGTATTGAAGAAACAGCATAAGAAGTGCCACCACCCAAAGGTGTAAATCGCCAAGCTTCTGTAGGTGGTACAGTCCATGTTGAAGGGTAATCTCTACCAGGAGCAACGGTTGCTGCCGTACCGGTTGCATTTTGCACGCCTACAATTGCATAGCCGCCATTCCAACCGGCACAAATTAGTTTTTTTGCAATATGAACTTCTACAATATTTGTAGTTTCATATAGAATAATCTGAGAAGTTATTTTTTGCGTGCCGCATGAGAACATACTACAGCCACACCAAGTAACAGCAAATTTCCTGTATGGTGCAACACCATCAGTTGAGTATGTTTCTGTGCCAACAGGTGTACCGGTATAGAAAATATCAATATCGCACCAAGGACCACAAATATTATTATACTTACTGGAGTTGCCTAAAAGTGCTGCTGATATTGGCCAAGGGTCATAAGCACCTGCATCGGCAGCATTAAAATCAATAGTTCCGTTAGCACCAATTGTTATTTGTGTATAATTGGTACCATAAAAATTAAAAGTAAAACCAATTGATATTAATGGTGAATATACATCATCTGCAGTAATGCCCGCATCAGTAGGTACATCTCCCGATAAGTGTGCTGTAAGTGTACCTGTTGTTGAGCCACAACCTAAAGTAGGCCCGGTTACTGTAACCTGAGAAAAAGATTTTGTGCTAAGAACTATTAAAAACAAGCTAACTATTAAAATAAAATTCCGTTTCATAAAAACATATTTGGCGAATAAAAAATATTCTAAATTTTACAAAAAAAACACTATAATGCCGCAATTTAATACTATTTCATCATTTTTACAAATTATTTATTTGTTAAGTATGTAATAAAATAGTAACTACTATGCGACACTAAAAAAGACAATAGCAAAGTTAAAAAGGTTGGGTTAAATGATTATTGTAATAATCTATATAGTTGGGCTATTTTAAAAGTTCTTTTTCTTTTTGTAACTTAAATAAGCTGTCTCTTAAACGTGCCGCTTCCATAAAATCTAAGTCTTTGGCTGCTTTTTCCATTGCTTTTTTAGTACTATTTATTAATTTATCTAATTGATTAGCAGTTCTATATGTCCCTTCTGCTTCGGCAGCCATTTGTGGTAATTCATCCATAATGGCATATTGGCTATTGGGGTCGAATCCTTTAATATCTAATACCGAACCTTGTTTCATAATTTGGTCTATAGATTTTATTATTGTTGTAGGTGTTATTCCGTGTTGGGTATTGAAATTTATTTGTTTTTCTCGTCTTCTATTTGTCTCATCAATGGTACGCTGCATACTATCTGTAATTTTATTTGCATAAAAAATGACTAACCCGTTTACATTTCTGGCAGCCCTGCCTGCCATTTGCGTTAGAGACCGCTCATTTCTTAAAAAGCCTTCTTTATCGGCATCTAAAATTGCCATTAATGATACCTCAGGTAAATCAAGTCCTTCTCTAAGTAAATTAACACCAACAACTACATCAATAACACCCAATCTTAAGTCTCTTAATATTTCTACTCTCTCTAAGGTATCTACTTCAGAATGAATATATTTTGATTTTAAGTTGATTCGTTTTAGATATTTATCTAATTCCTCAGCCATTTTTTTTGTTAGTGTAGCAACAAGTACTCTACCACCGGCATTAATTCTTTTATCAATCTCATCCAGCAAATCATCGATTTGATTAATGGACGGTCTCACTTCAATTATAGGTTCTAATAAACCTGTTGGTCTCACAATTTGTTCTACAACTACACCTTCGCAATGTTCCATTTCATAATTGCTTGGTGTAGCACTCACAAATACTACCTGACCTATTTTTGATTCAAATTCGTAAAAATTTAAAGGTCTGTTATCTAAAGCTGATGGTAATCGGAAACCAAAATCTACTAAAGTTATTTTTCTTGACCTATCGCCACCATACATGCCACTTATTTGTGGTATAGTTACATGGCTCTCATCAATTATTAATAAAAAATCATCAGGGAAATAATCTAATAAACAAAACGGGCGGCTACCGGGCTTTCTACGGTCTAAAAACCGGGAATAATTTTCTATACCACTGCAATAACCCAATTCCTGAATCATTTCCAAATCATAATTTACCCTTTCTTTTATGCGTTGTGCTTCAATATGTTTCCCTATTTTCTTAAAATAGTCAATTTGTGCATTCATTTCATCTTGAATTTCATAGATAATCTGCGTCATTTGGTCTTTGGGGGCTATATATAAATTGGCAGGAAATATGGCAGCATTTTCCATTTTGCTTATTCTTTTTCCGGTTTCCAATTCAAACGTTTCAATTTCCTCAATTTCATCTCCCAAAAAAGTAATCCTATAACCATAATCTACATAAGGTAAATTAATATCTACTGTATCTCCATTTACTCTAAAAGAACCTCTTTCAAATTCGCCTTGGCTACGGTGGTATAATGAATTGACTAATTGATGCAAAAAGTGATTACGCCCTATGTTTTCATTCACATTAAATCTTATAATGCTATTTGCATATTCTGCCGGATTACCTATACCATAAATACAAGATACCGATGCAACAACAATTATGTCGCGTCTGCCGCTTAAAAGGCTTGAAGTAGCACGAAGCCTTAATTTTTCTAATTCTTCGTTTATGGATAAGTCTTTTTCTATATAAGTATTAGATACCGGCATATAGGCTTCCGGCTGATAATAGTCGTAGTAAGAAACAAAATATTCTACTGCATTATCCGGAAAAAATTGGCGGAATTCGCCATATAATTGAGCTACTAATGTTTTATTATGTGTAAGTATTAAAGTTGGTCGTTCTAATTTTTGTATCACATTTGCAACTGTAAATGTTTTACCCGAACCTGTTACGCCCAATAATGTTTGGTACTTTTCACCCTCTTCAATCCCTTTTACTAACAATCTTATTGCTTCGGGCTGGTCGCCTGCCGGTTGAAAAGGGCTATTTATTTTAAACTTCATAGCTACAAATTTCGTAAATTTGAAAGACTTTTAGGATACTATTATAACTGAATTATTTTTTAATTTTATTTTTTTGAGAACTAAATTCAAATACAATCTATTTTATATTTATTTATACTATTTTGTATGTGAAATTGGTCTTGTTTTTAGAAGTTGAAATAAATATTATATTCGCATTTTACAATCATTTTAAGCAATTATTTTATCGTTCATAAAATGGGAAAAACACTATCAAATAAATATCTAAAAACATTAAATAATCCCTACTTTACAGGTATTTGTCTTTTTATAATAACTCTATTAATTGGCTTGTTTACATACAAAGATTACGGAATGGCTTGGGATGAACCGGACCAGCGTGCGCCGGGTGTACAAAGCTACAATTACATTTTTAACGGAAATCAAGAATTGTTTCAAAAAAAATCAGACCACCATGGTGCGGGTTTCGAAATTCCATTAGTTATTATAGAAAAGAGCCTAAATATTACAGACCCTAAGGCAATATACGAGATGAGGCATTTGGTAACACATTTGTTTTTCCTCGTTAGCTTGCTCTTTGGATATTTTTTATTTTATAGATTATTTAAAAATAATCTTATTGCATCTATAGGTTATTTATTGTTGGCTTTTTCGCCTCGTATTTATGCACATTCGTTCTTTAATACAAAAGATTTGCCTTTTTTATGCATGTTTACTATCATATTTGCTGTAAGTGAGTATGCATTTGATAAGAAAAATAAATTGAGCCTTTTTTTTATACTTGGTTTATTGTGCGGATATGCCACCAGTATAAGGATTATGGGTGTAATGATTGGTGGTTTTATTATTGCTTTTCTTTTGCTCGACTTGTTTTTTAATATAAAAGACAAAGAAAAACCAACTAAAACAGTACTTAAAATTCTACTTTTTATTATAGGTTTCTTTGCTTTGTTACTTTTAGGCTGGCCTTATTTATGGCACAATCCGGTTAAAAACTTTGCAGACAGTTTTGCTTCATTTTCTCATTATGAATGGAATGGTCCTGTATTATTAAATGGTAAATTTGAAAAAGCTACTAAACTTCCTTGGTTTTATTTTCCGGTTTGGTTTTTTATTACAAACCCTATACTATGGCTAATAGCAGGTTTTACTGGTATTGTAATTGTTATATTAGCGTTTATAAAAAAACCTCTTGAATATATAAAAAATACTACTAATCGTAATTTTATATTCTATTTAGCTTGTTTTTTTGCCCCTATTTTTGCTGTTATTGTGCTTCATTCTGTTATATATGATGATTGGAGACATCTTTATTTTGTTTACCCGTCTTTTGTACTATTAGCTTTATATGCTATTAACTTTTTTATGCAAAAGAAATTTAAATGGGTTTTAGTAAGCTTATGTGCCTTACAATTTATTTCTATTGCTTGGTTTATGGTAAGGAACCACCCGTTAAATCACATTTATTTTAATGAATTAGTTTCGCATGAAGAAGATTCTTTAAGACATAATTACGAAATGGATTATTGGGGATTAAGTATGAAACAAGGTTTAGAATATATTGCAGCCAACGATACATCCAAACACATTAAGATTGCATCTGATTTTGCATTAACACCAATAAGAAATAATATACAAATGTTGCCTATGCAAGATAGGGTGCGTTTTGATACAATAGGGTGGCAAAAAGCAGATTATTTTATGACAAATTTCAGGTGTCATCCGGAAGACTACCCCCCAAATTCAAGTATTACTATCGATTATACTTTGTCTGTGCTAAACAGCCAAATTTTATGTATATTTAAAATGCATAACTCAAAAAAATAATTAAAATTTCAAAAAAATCATTCATTGAATACCTTCTAAAAAAATATATTTCAATTTTTATGATAGCCACACCTCGACTAACTCTTATTTCTATTACACCGCAAACCATAAGAGATTTGTTTAGGTCTAATTCAGACGAGGAAATAAAAGAGTTCCTTGGTGTTGATGATATGGGTTTTAAGCACTATAAAGAAATGTACTTACAGGGAATGGAGACCCACCGTATTTCTCATTTCTTTTTTCTTATTATTCTTAATGAAACGAATAAACCAATAGGCGAATGTGGCTTTCACACATGGAATAAAACACATAGAAGAGCTGAATTATTCTACTTATTACGGCAAAACGAATATAAACAGCAAGGTATAATGACTGAAGCTCTAAGATATGTACTGAATTATGGTTTTACAGAACTACAACTGCACCGTATTCAGGCATGTGTCGCAATTGAAAATGTAGCCTCAGTACATTTAATTCAAAAATATGGTTTTACCAGAGAGGGTACAAGCCGCGAAGATTATTGTGTGAATGGTATCAATGAAGATTCTGAGGTCTATTCGTTACTTAAATGGGAATGGGATAAGCAAAATAATAAGTCTGAAATCAATTGATTAAAGAATAACAAATGCTTTGGCACTCCAAGCTTATCTTTGCGGTATATGCATTATGTAACAGCGAACCGTATAAGTAAATCGCACGGTATAAAACCTTTATTTACAGATATTACTTTTCATATTAGTGAGGGCGATAAAATAGCACTCATTGCCCGTAACGGGACAGGAAAAAGTACTTTATTGAAAATTCTTGCAGGAAAAGAAACTCTTGATGACGGTACGCTATGGATTCATAAAGATGTTACAGTTGCATTATTTGAACAAGAACCCCATTTTGAAGAAGAACTAACTGCATTAGATAATATTTTTCATTATAAGCACCCTGTTGCTGAGGCTCTTAGAGAATATGAAAAAATATTAAATAATCCCGGTAAAGACCCCAATGATATTGCACACGCTCTGGCACGTATAGACGAATTAGGGGCATGGGAATTTGAAGGTAAGGTAAAACAAATACTCGGTAAATTAAATATTACACAGCTCGACCAAAAAGTAAAAACCCTATCGGGTGGGCAACGTAAGCGTATAGCCCTTGCACAAACACTTATAGATATTGGTTTTGAGCATAAACATGTATTGTTGATAATGGATGAGCCTACCAACCATTTGGATATTGAAATGGTAGAATGGCTTGAAAATTATCTTAATCAACAAAAAGTTACGCTTCTTATGGTTACCCACGACCGTTATTTCTTAGAAGATGTATGTGAAGAAATATGGGAAATAGATACCGAAAACTTATACACTTATAAAGGCGACTATCAAAATTATTTAGAGAAAAAAGCAGCCCGTATAGAAAATACGCTTTCTAATATAGACAAAGCAAAAAACCTGTTTCGCAAAGAGCTTGAATGGATGCGTAAACAACCTAAAGCTAGAACTACAAAATCTAAAAGCAGGCAAGATAATTTTTATGAAATACAAACTAAAGCCAAACAAAAAGTGGAAGACTTGCAAGTGCAATTGCAAATGAAAATGAACCGGCTAGGAGGTAAAATTGCAGAAATGAAAAAAGTCTATAAGAGTTTTGGTGATAAAGTAATTCTTAAAGGCTTCGATTATACCTTTAAAAAAGGTGAACGTATAGGTATCATTGGACAAAACGGAACAGGCAAAAGTACCTTCCTGCAATTATTGCAAGAGCAAGCTATGCCGGATAGTGGCAAAATTAATATTGGAGACACAGTAGTTTTCGGCAATTTTTCGCAGCAGGGCTTAGTTATTAAGGAAGACATGCGATTAATAGAATATGTAAAGAATATTGCTGAAAACTTTCCACTTGCAGATGGTAGTTCCTTATCGGCTTCGCAATTCTTAACACTCTTTTTATTTCCACCGGAGCAACAATATAATTATTTATCGAAACTGAGCGGAGGCGAAAAAAAACGATTACAGTTATTATCTGTTCTTTTTCGTAATCCTAATTTTTTAATTCTTGATGAACCCACCAACGATTTAGACTTACCTACATTATCTGTTGTAGAAAATTTTTTAAACGATTATCAAGGTTGTTTAATAATTGTATCTCACGACCGTTATTTTATGGATAGATTAGTTGACCATTTGTTTATTTTTGAAGGCAATGGAGTTATTAGAGATTATCCCGGTAATTACACCAATTATCGCATTGAAGAAAAATTGAAGGAAAAGCCACCCGGAAAAGAAATTGTAACAGAATATACACCTACCCCTTCAGTATCAATTAATACTGCACCTAAAAAGAAATGGTCATTTAAAGACAAAAAAGAATTTGAACAATTAGAAAAAGAGATTGCCAATTTAGAAAAAGAAAGGGTATCAATTACAGAAAAAATGGAAAATCCGGGTTTAAACTATGATGAGATACAAAAAATAAGTTTTCGCCTAACCCAAATAACCGGCTTATTAGAAACAAAAGAAATGAGATGGTTGGAACTAAGTGAAATGGAACAATCTTAATTACAATACAACGTTGCTATTTTATGCATATTATACATAGAATAGCACCCTAACTACTTTAAAAATATCTATATTGTAACAATGTATGTATTTGATGTAAGACAATCAAATTACCTCCGTTTAGGTATAGTATAAAACAAAATAGTTATAGATTATCTCTTTACTAAAATTATCAGCTACTTTAGATTAAAATTTAAATGCTACGATTTTATACACCAAAAAAACTACGAAAACTATTTTATGTAAATAATTTTCGTAGTTATCTATTTAATCTCAGGAAACTAACAAATATTAAGCTTTAGCACTATATTCTTTCATATTAAAATAATAAGAAGTAGCTAATATTAGCGTAAATAGTAACGCGGGTACAAAACTGGTAGATGTAATAATATGTGTACTTATAGCACCAATAAGTACAAATGTAAACCCGGCATAAGCCCATTCTTTCAATTTAGGATATAGTGGTTGCAATATACCTATTGCACCTAATAGTTTTGCTGTTCCCAATATATTAGCAAAAAACAATGGGAAGCCAATTTCTTTGTATGCTTCCACAATCTTTGCATTATGGCTTAAATACATATAAGCACTCATAAGCATGAAGGCTGAAAAAATGCCTGTTGTAATCCAATAGATAATTTTATTTGTTTTCATTTTTTATAATTTTCGTGCAAATTATTGTATATTTGCTATACTTTTTATACTGATATACTTTTGTATAGCAACATTATAAATTTTCAGTGTTATTAGTTTGTATAAACAAATAATTATAGAAGATGAATATAGAAAAAATAGGCGAAGTTGAATGTAACGGGCAATTATTAGCAGTTAGGGATGCATTAGATGTTTTAAACGGAAAATGGAAACTCCCAATTATTATTGCATTAGCACATGGCAAATATAGATTTAAAGAATTACATACATTATTAGGTATAACACCTAAAATGTTGTCGAAAGAGTTAAAAGACTTGGAGATGCATCAATTAGTAAAACGAAGCGTTTATGACTCTATTCCGGTATCTGTTTCCTACTCGCTTACTCCATACGCTGATTCGCTTAGAAGTGTAATTAATTCACTACATGATTGGGGGAAAGAGCATAGAAAGAAAGTAATGACCAAAGAAAATCAATAAAGTAACCTTGTAATAGTAGTAATTGTGACAAGAATAGGATTAATATCGGATACACATAGTTTTTTAGACGATGCTGTTTTTAAACATTTTGAGAATTGCGATGAAATTTGGCATGCCGGTGATTTCGGCTACATAGGAATTGCCGACAAATTAAAAGATTTTAAACCATTAAGGGGTGTTTATGGCAATATAGATAATATAGATATAAGACTAAAGTATCCGGAAAAACTCATTTTTACTTGCGAAGAAGTGAATGTGTTTATTACCCATATTGGCGGCCATCCTGCTAAATATGCACCGGGAATAAAAGACCAATTAATTACAAATGCTTCCCGTTTATTTATTTCAGGGCACTCGCATATATTAAAAGTTATTTACGACAATAAAATAAATTGTTTACATATTAATCCGGGTGCTGCCGGCCATTCGGGGTGGCATACCGTACGCACGATAATAAGATTTGTAATAGATGGCAAGGATATGAAACAATGTGAAGTAATAGAATTAGGTAAGCGATAAATAAAATGGAGCTATTATTTATTGTTTTTCTAAAAAACAAAGCATATAACTTACTTTTGCCTGTAAATAAAGTATTTTAATGGAACGTATTGAATTGAAACAAATGGCTACACAGGTACGCCGCGATATATTAAGAATGGTACATGCTGTGCAAAGCGGGCATCCCGGTGGGTCTTTAGGCTGTTCTGATTTTTTAACAGCTCTCTATTTTAATATAATGGAACGTAAGGCGGGTTTTGAAATGGATGGTATTAACGAAGATATTTTCTTTTTGTCTAATGGGCATATATCCCCTTTGTTTTATAGTGTTTTAGCACGTAGTGGCTATTTTGATATTAAGGAACTCAGTACTTTCAGAAAGCTAAACACTCGTTTACAGGGTCATCCTGCTACACACGACCATTTACCCGGTGTGCGTATTGCCAGCGGCTCATTAGGGCAAGGTTTAAGTGTTGCCTGCGGGGCTGCAATGGCTAAGAAAATGAATAATGATTCGCATATTGTTTATTCTTTACATGGTGATGGTGAAATGCAAGAGGGACAAAACTGGGAAGCATTAATGTTTGCAGCACACCATAAAATTGATAATTTAATTGCTACAATAGATTATAATGGACAACAAATAGACGGCCCTACAAATGTTGTTATGAATTTAGGCTCTTTAAGCAACAAGTTACAGGCATTTGGATGGCAAGTGTTTGAAATGAATGGAAATGATATAGATGACATTTTAAAAGTTATGGCAGAAGCAAAACTCGCAACCGGCAAAGCAAAACCTATATCAATTATAATGCATACGCAAATGGGCAAAGGCGTAAGTTTTATGGAAGGCACACACGAATGGCATGGTATTGCACCCAGCGATAAGCAATTAGCAGCTGCACTTGCAGAATTACCTATTACTATTTATGGCGATTATTAATAATGTGTATTTTTATATTTCAACGATAAATATTTAATTTTATATAGTCTATTTCTGAAATTCAAGAAGGTAGTACTTTTCTTAACAGTTTTCAACAAACTAGATTTTTCCAATTATCCCCCCAAAAAAGGGGGCATTACTAATTAACAACCCAAAAAATTGGATTTTCCTTGTTTTTGGGAATATTTTAATATATACATTTGTATTAATAGACTTTATTTGTTTGCTTTAGGCTTAACTTTGTTGTTTACTAATTGTAACAATATTTCGTTTAGGGAAGTATTTATGGATAAACAAAAGAGTGATATTGACAATACGAATAACATAAATTACCTGCCTGAAAGTTTTGATGGGGAAAATGTAAAAAAATATAAAATTCCATTCAGAGGTTGGGGCTTATTAGGTATAAAAAAACTGGATGTTTATCTTATAGGTAAATTTATTAGCACATTCGTCTTTGCAATCATGATTTTGGCTGTTATTTCGTGTGTTATAGACTATTCTGAAAAAGTAGATAATTTCGTTCAAAAAAAAGTACCACTTAATGACATAGTACATTATTATATGGATTTTGTTCCCCATATTACAGCATTACTATTTCCCTTATTTATTTTTATTTCTACTATTTTTTTTACTTCAAAGCTTGCTTATAAATCAGAGATTATTGCTATGCTTTCGGCAGGCGTTTCTTTTCAGCGATTTTTAAGACCTTATTTTATTGGTGGCGGTTTGCTATGTTTAGTTTCTTTTATTGCTAATCATTGGGTAATACCTGTAGCCAATAAAAATAGAGTTGCATTCGAAGATAAATATATTAATGATGGTAATTTCGGTAATTATTTAGCTCCCGGCGAAAATGTGCATTTAGGTATAGGTAAAGATAACTATATATATATGCAAAGCTTTAATTTTATAAGTAATACAGGTAACCATTTTACATGCGAAAAAATTAAAGGTACTTTATTAGCCGAAAAACTAATGGCAGACTGGGTAAACTATGATACGGCATTAAAAATATGGCATTTACATAATGTAACCATTCGCACTAACGATACGTTTCAGGAGAGTGTACGCACAGTAAGTGCCATGGATATGAAATATGCTTTTGTACCATCTGATTTAGAAAAGAATGAAGCTATAAAAGAGGCATTAACTACACCACAATTAAATAAATACATAAATACAGAACAAACCAGAGGCAGAGAAAATTTAAATTTCTACTTTGTTGAAAAAGAACGGCGTAGCGCCCAACCATTTGCAGGCTTAATTTTAACTATAATTGGTGTATGTATTGCCAGCAAGAAAATTAGAGGCGGTAGTGGTTTTCATTTGGCTTTGGGCATAGTTATAAGTGCAATATATATTATGTTTTTGCAAACATCTACAACTTTTGCTACCAAGTCAAATTTTAGTCCTTTTCTTGCTGTATGGTTACCCAATTTTGTTTTCGGGATATTTGCATTTTATTTGTGCAGAAGGCAGATTAAATAATATACGTTTTAATAAAAAATTTTCTTATGAAATATCTATTTTTAATAATTTCAATTTTTTTAGCTTTTAATGCATACACGCAAACAAAAAGTACTCCGGTTTTGTTTGAATCTATGCCACAAACTAACCATAAAGAACTGATTCTTAATGAGAAAAATGACATGATAACAAATGAATTTAGGGTCTTCGGTTTAGTGAAAAAAGAAAGGATATATACTGAAAAAGATTTATTACAAATGAAGCAAGAATCTATTGGTACAGTATACATAAAGAATCATAAAGGCGATATAGTTATAAATGCAAAAAATATGAAAGGAGTATTATTAAAAACAATTTTAGATAGCACTGTTATTTTATCTACAAATTACAAAAATTACAATCAGTTTTTTATAATTCTTACTGCCGTTGACGGTTATAAAAATAGCTATTCGTGGAATGAATTGTACAATACTGAAATTGGGAATCATGTATATCTAATTACTGAAAAAAATGGGAAGAGTTTAAATCAAATACCTGAAAAACTATTGGTTTTATCTGCAAATGATATTAATGGCGGTGGCAGGTATTTAAAAAATCTTTCAACTATTGAAATAAAAGCAGTGGATGAAATAAAATAAATGAAACATTACAAATAAACACGTAATAAATAAAAAAGCAAGATTCAGCTACTTTTGCAAAATAGAACAAAAAATATGCAACAAAACGAAAGAACCGAAATAAGTGAGTTTGGCGAATTTGGACTCATAGAACATCTTACAAAAAATAATGAAATTACACAGGCAGGCACATTGTTAAGTGTTGGCGACGATGCAGCTGTTATAGACCAATTTGGTAAGCAAATGGTTGTTTCTACCGATTTATTAATAGAGGGTATTCATTTCGATTTAATGTACACCCCACTTAAACATTTAGGTTATAAGGCTGTAGCTGTTAATTTGTCTGATATTTATGCCATGTTTGCAACGCCTACACATATTACTATGTCTATTGGTATATCTAATAAATTTTCGGTAGAAGCATTAGAAGAATTTTATGAAGGTGTTTATGCAGCCTGTCAAAAGTATAATGTTGATTTAATTGGTGGTGATACATCCAGTTGTCAAAAAGGATTTATTATAAGTGTTACTGCTATTGGCGAGGTAGCCCCCGATAAATATGTAACCAGAAGCGGGGCAAAAGTTAATGATTTAATTTGCGTATCGGGCAACTTAGGGGCTGCCTATTTAGGTTTACAATTATTAGAGAGAGAAAAAAAGATATTTTTAGAAAACCCGGGCATACAACCTGATTTGGAAGACCAATCTTATTTAATACGTAGAATACTAAAACCGGAACCAAGAGCAGAAATTGTAGAATGGTTACAAGAAAATAATATTACACCCACATCTATGATAGATATTAGTGATGGGCTAAGCTCTGAATTACTACATATTTGTAAAAGCAGCAATGTAGGTTGTGTTTTATATGAAGGAAAAATTCCGTTTCACCCTGACACCGAAAAAATGGCATTAGAGTTCTTATTAGATAGAACCAGTTGTGCATTAAGCGGTGGCGAGGATTACGAACTTCTTTTTACCATAAAACAGGAGGACTACGAGATTATGAAAACAAATGCACATATTTCGGTAATAGGTTATATTACTGAAAAAGAGAAAGGAACTTACATGCTATCTAAGGGTGGTAATAACCACAAATTAATAGCACAGGGTTGGAATGCTTTTTCATAAAAAAAATTAGTAAAATAGTTTCCAAATAAATACTTTTGTTGTAATTTACACTCAAATATAATATTATGAAATTTTTGAAACGTTATATTCTACCACTATTTTTTTTAGCAGGCATATTAATCACAGTTGTCTATTCTTCTTGCGAAAAAGACCCCTGCACCGACCAGCATTGCCAGCACGGTGGTTCTTGTGGTAATGGTATTTGTACCTGCCCTGTTGGCTACGATGGTGCCCAATGCGAAAACTGGACTCAAGGTAGATTTATTGGAGTTTATGCAGGCTTTACCACTTGTAATAATGGAGCAGCAATTATTGATACAGCGTTTGTATTGCCTGATTATGGTGGAAATCTAAATGTAAAATTTGTTTTACATTCAGACCCTTTAGATACTCTACATGGTCATGTAGGACTTAACCAAGCAGTATGGACCATTTTTTTACCAGCTACGAATGATTCATTATATCAAAAGTCTTACAATGTAACACTGCAAAGTAATACACGGTTAAGCATGTTTAGATATGAATATATACAAACACCACATTACGATACATTTACACATACAATACGAGTGGATTCAGTATTTAATCAATGTTCTTTTTTAGGCAATAAACCACATGCCACAAACTAATTTTCCTGCATTTAATCTACAAGAATCCTGATAAATCATTTTTATCAGGATTTTTTTTGTAACCGCCAATAATTTGGGAATGAACGCAAGAACAAGTTTTTTGTGTAAATTTGCCTTATGTCTATCCAAGTAACAAATCTTACTAAGGTTTACGATACCCAAAAAGCAGTTGATGCTATATCATTTGAATTAAAAAAAGGAGAAATTGTTGGTTTCTTAGGCCCAAACGGTGCAGGTAAATCTACAACAATGAAAATGATAACTACCTATTTGCCACCTACATCAGGTATTGTAAATGTGTGTGGTTTTGATGTAGAAACACAACCTATGGAAGTACGCAAACGGGTAGGTTATTTACCGGAGGCGAACCCTTTGTATTTTGAAATGTATATAAGAGAGTATCTTACATTTACTGCTAACATACATAAATTAGGAAAAGATACCAAAAACAGAATTGAGGAAATGATTGCCTTAACAGGATTAACCAAAGAGGCACATAAGAAAATAGGAGCCTTATCTAAAGGCTATAAACAAAGAGTAGGCTTGGCACAAGCAATGCTACACGACCCTGAAGTACTTATATTAGACGAACCGACATCGGGTTTAGACCCGAATCAAATTATAGAAATTAGAGAAGTAATTAAGAAACTTGCAGGAAAAAAAACAGTTTTATTATCAACGCATATAATGCAAGAAGTGCAAGCAATGTGCGAAAGAGTTATAATAATAAATAGCGGAAAGATTGTTGCCGATGATTCTATTGAGAACTTAAAACAACAAAATACAAGACAAGATGTTTTGATAATTATTTTTGAAAATACAATTGATACGCAACTCCTATCAAAACTTAATTACCTAAATAAATATGAAAATATAATTGGCAATCAGTGGAAATTATTTACAGATAATCCGGACAGCCTAAGGCGAGAAGTAATGCAAATGGCACTTAATGAAAACATAAACATAAGCAGCCTACAAGCACAAGTGGAAACATTAGAAGATGTTTTTAGAAACCTAACAACAAATAAAAGTTAGGTCGCAAAAAATAGATTTAAAAATATCTAACAACAAATAAAAATAGGGTGGCTAAAATTAGCCACCCTATTTTTATAATTACTTTTAAAGAATATTATTTACTTACAACTACTTTTCTATTAAAAATAGCACCACCTGTAACGATTGTTGCAGTATAGATACCATTTGGTAAGTTAGAAGTATTAATAGTCAATTTATTATTTATAGTATCAAATTCATTGTTATAAACTACACGACCTTGAACATCGCTTAATTTTACGCTTATAGGATAATTACCTGTAATACCAAAAACAATATCAAAGATACCTGTGTTTGGATTAGGATAGATTGCAACATTACTGTTTTGTGCAATCATTTCACCTAATTCAGTAGTAGAAACAACTAATACAGTATCTCTTGTAACGCCAGAAGTACAACCACTTTCAGTAACAGAAAGAGAAATTGTTTTTAAGCCTGTTGTAGCCCATGAAACATTATAAGGACCTGAACCAGTACCTGAAGCAATTGTACCACCACCAAAGTTCCAAGAATAAGAAGCAGTTGATAAGCCGGTACCTGTATAAGTAATTAAATCAATAACGCCATAAGCAGTAATATGATTAGCAATTGAGAAATTTGATGTTGGCGGAGCAACCGGAACAACACCACTTATTGTATAAGAAGCGCCATGACCACAAGCATTATAGCCATAAACAGTAATTGTTGCCGGTGCAGTACCTACAGTAAGTGTTATTGAATTCGTTGAGCTACTGCCACTCCAGCCTGTACCTGCAACTATCCAAGTATAACCGGTAGCACCTGCAATAGAAGGGGTAGTGAACGTAGCAGTACTGCCTTCACAAATACTTGTTGGTTCAACAATAACTGTTGCACCTGATAAACCAGATGAAGGTGTTAAATAAACAGTATCTGCTGTGCCTGCTCCGCATGTATTTATACCATGACAAATAATAGTACCTGTTGCACCGCTACCAATTGTAACATTTAATGTACTTGTAGTGCTTGTACCAGACCATCCTGTTCCTAAAACAGTCCAAGAATAAGTAGTTGCTCCCAAACAAGTTGCATTATAAACTGCTGATGTAGCACCAAGGCAAGGAATAGAACCTACTAAACTAACTGTTGGTGTAGAAGGTAAAGGCGAAGAAGTAAGTGATGTTGTATCTGCACTGCTAGAACCACATGCATTAACACCCGAACAAATTAATGTACCTGTACCTGAACCCAAACCAACTACTATACTGCCTGTAGTACTGCTACCGGTCCAACCAGTACCAAGTACAGTCCAACTATAAGAAGTAGCACCCGTAGATGCAGCATTATAAGTAGCTGAAGAAGCACCTGTGCAAGGAATAGAACCGGAAAGCGTTACTGCCGGTGTAGTAGGAAGTGCTGCCGGTGTAACATGTAATGTATCGGCAGGACCGTTACCACAGGCATTTGTACCATAAACTATTATTTGACCAACACCACTACCTACACCCGCAGATAACATGCCGGTAGTGCTTGTACCACTCCAGCCTGTACCTGTTACAGACCATACATAAGAAGTAGCACCAAAAACCGTAGCGAAATAAGAGGCAGTACTACCTGCACAAGGCGTAGTGCCCGGAGGTGTTACTGATGGTGCCGATGAAATAGAAACAGCAGGACTAACCGTTAAAGTTGTAGTAACATTTGTAGCACCGCAACTATTTGAAACAGAATAAGTAATAATAACTGTACCAGCAGAAACACCAGTAAAAATTCCTGAACCACTTATTGTACCTATTCCTGATGAAGAAACACTCCAGCCTCCACCGGGTGTAGCATCAGTAAGAGTATGTGTTGAACCTCCACAAACCAAAACACCACCACCACTAATTGGTGCTACAGTAGGTAAAGGGTTTACAGTTACCACAGCAGTAGAAGAGCTACCTGCTACTGTATAAGAAATGGTAGCAGTACCCGCAATATGACCTGTTACTAATCCGGAACTGGATACGGAAGCCGTACCTGGTGCGCTACTGCTCCAAGTACCACCGGTTGTAGCATCGCTTAAAGATGTTGTTGAACCTGCACAAACAGTTAAGGTACCATTTATAGGCATAAGGTTAGGTACAATACCTACAATTGCCATTTGTAGCGTATCGAAACCACCACCACCACCACCGGTTCCTAATGCCGGAGGATTCATAGCATTCATAGAATAATAACCATCAGGACCGTAACCTGCCCAACCCCAATTGCAATGTAAATTATCAGAAATATCATAACCGTCAACTACCCAGCAGTGACCACCGGCACTACCGCTACCAGCATAAACTATTGGATGACCCAAATCTAAATCAGCTTTAATTAATGCTATCCAAGCTGCATCAGAATAATCCCAACGTCTAAGACCTTGCAATGCTGAAGAATAATTAAAATAAGTTTTCAAAGCATATTCAGCACAATTGGTGCCGGCAGACCAAGAAGAAACTACATAAGCACCACTACCACCGGTAGATGCCGGACCATAGCTCATATCTACTGCAACACCTACATGATATAATAATTGAGCAACTGCAGCATTAGGACCTGTAACATTTAAAGGCATAGCACTCCAGTTATAAGTAGTAGCGCCAAAGTTTGCAGATTGCGTACCATAAATTCCTGCTGTGTATGAATGAGAACCGGTACCGGTATTTGGCCAGTTCCAAAATCTCATTACCTGCGATGTTGCTGTTGCAACACAACCGGTAACGCATAAAGAACTTGATGCACCATCGTAAGGGCAAGAATCGTTATAATAAGGATTCTGATTCCAAGTACTGCTTAATAATGGTGCAACAACTGTTGTTCTTGCTCTTGTTTCCGGAATATTATTAATAATTGTATTCCATTTTGCTGAAACCTCTGGGCTGGCAGAAATATTTCTTGTAACAACAATTTCTGCTTGGTTTTGATAAGAGCCAATATAAGCAGAAACACTTGGAGGTAAATGACCACTATTGAAGTTCCTGGTTGTAGAATAGGCAAGTATAGGCATAATTGCATCTTCGCCGGATACCATAACGAAGCCATGGCTTACATTAAAAACATAATACCCAACAACTCCTGTACTTCCTCTTGAAGTATGTTCTAAGATGAGTGAATTAACATCAGGTACAACATCGCTGCCTAATTTTTGCTGCAAAAAATGATAACCTGTAAGCTTGGCAGTGTTCAACGGAACAGTTCTACCGAAAGATAGCAATGTGCAAAACAATGCCAAAGAAACGAGTACTATTTTCTTCATAAAAAGAATGTTTTTGAATTCCAAAGGTAATAATTTTATATTATAGAACAAATAATTTTTTCTATTGAAATGCACTGAAACGTATTTAATTATTAAATACTCACCCAAATATTTAAATGCATAAATAATTTCTAAAGAAATATTTATTACAATATATCAATATATGGTATTAAAAGTAATAAAATTCTTACAAATAATAATCATGAGTTAATTTTTTTATTATCTCTAATGTTATTTTTATTGTAAAGTATTTTATACAACTCTATTATTTACAAACTTTTTAAATGGAAATTTTATATTAAGTTTGGCTAAAACAGACAATTATCGTTTTTTTATAGGGGATTTATGCATTATCATTTTTTAAAGAGTACTATTTTTTATCAGCAATTCATTAATCCCACCATATATACACTACTTTCTTGCCTTTATATTTAGGAGATAGTGTAATTATTTTATTTTCGGTATCATACTCAACCTCATCCGGTAAAAGCGATTTCGTTGCTTCTCTAATTTCGTCAGTAGTTATGTCGCCAATAAAATAAATAATATCAGTATAGAACCATTCATTGTCATGAAGTTGACCATTTTCATAAATCAAAACTTCCTTTATTTCTACAAAAGCATCAATTACTTTAGTGCTATTTGATAACGATTTAAGAACTTTATAATACTCAGTTATTTTTGGTTTCAAATTTAGGTTTGGTGCAATTGATGCATCATCATTGTTTCCGTCAAAAAACTCATCAATTGTAAATAAAACAGGACTCTTTATGTTAGGAAAATTTAGTAAATCATATTTACTAACCAACTTGTCTCTCTTTTGTTTGTCTATCTTCTGTTCCATTTTTGTTACGGATTTGTCATTTTTACATTCTGTAAGCAATAATGTATATCCAATTAATAGTAATCTTATCCAATTTCGCATTAAAGTCTCTAAATTAGTATTAGTTATCAATTGTTGTATTTTTGTAATGTATGTAAAATGGTAAAAGCATTTTATTGGATAAAAGAACTTCTTCCAAACTTAATTTAGCAAACCAATATTATGTGCTTTCTCATTATACCAATCTATGATGGACTCTTTTTTTCCATAATAACTTCTTCTAAAAGATTTTGCAATAGGGTCTATATAATCATTATTTGGCAGTAGCATCACAGATAACGTTCTAATCCTTTGTGGCCATTTCTCTTTTGAGGGGTCAATCCATTTGCCTTTAAGTTGCTTCTGTATTACCTCGCCAACATAACAACCGGCAGTATAGATTAGCACAGCATTTTCATCAACATCGTTTTTTTGAGTAACAAAACCTTCAAACAGAGCATCAACTATGAACAATGTTTCAACCGAGTAATCCATGTTAAAATTCCTTATCTCTTTTAGAAATTTCACAAATCTATCGGCAAGGATATGTGCGGTATCCGGCATTGCCATCATATCTATTTTTACTCCTTTTGTCAATATAGAACCATATTCAGGTCCCATAGTTTCAAAATCTCTATAAAAAGATTCATTTGAAAATGTAAAACTTTTTTGATTACTCATATTTTTGGAATTTTTGATAAATATGGTAGCAAATATACTAAAGTTTCTATATTACAACATTGCAACATTAAATTACTCAAGCCAATAAATACATTTCGTTTCGTTCTTAATAATGATAGTGTTTGTTTTAAGTTTGAGAAGACGGATTGGGACAACTTTCAAACTTTTTTGTAAAAGATTTGAAAGCAATTGTAGAATTCTAACCTATGGATTAGCTTTGTGGTTATTTTTTGTGAAAAATTATGAATTTGAAGTTGTATAAATTAAATATAATTTTCAATTTTAAGCAGCTTTTTACCACCTCATAATATACTCACAACAACATTAAAAGATGAAAAAAAATAATATCGAATTAGGTGGTACTGATGTTTTAGACAAGGGTCCTTTTTATCACGGAACAAAAACAGATATGGAGATTGGCGATTTGTTGTCTGCCGGATTTAGGTCGAATTACAAACTTGAAGTTATAATGAATCATATTTATTTCACAGCCTTACCGAATGTTGCAGGACTTGCGGCAGCCTTGGCAGCAGGTGATGGTCGGGAACGTGTTTATATCGTTGAACCTACCGGGAGTTTTGAAAATGATCCAAACGTTACTGACAAAAAATTTCCCGGCAATCCCACACGTTCCTATCGCAGCCGAGCATCACTGAAAGTAATTGGCGAAGTAACAGATTGGGTGCGACTAACACCTGAGGAACTTCAAAAATGGCAAGAAAAGTTAGCTAATATCAGAGCAGATTCAAATGCAGAAATTATAAATTAATTTTTGAGATGTCCAAATACCGGCAGATGTTTCATAAAATATGCTTGACCAAATTTAAAACTCAAAATTAATACGATAACAAGTACTTCTTCCACCTGCATTTTCCTTCATCAATATCTGCTTTTCTATCAGATTCTGTATATTCCGAATAGCTTTGTCATCTGAGCATTGGATTATCTTAGCCCATTTAGTTGTGGTTAGCTTACTTTCAAATTACTAGTATTAAGTAGCTCAATTGGTTCGGTCTTTCACAAAAAGAGCTTCTTTAAAAAGAAATCTAAAAAATTCGTTTAAGTAGAACTATAAACCATCTATTGGTTCTAGTTTGTAGTTTTACTTAAACATATATATTGTTATAATAATGTTTTTTGTCGAAGGTGAACATTGAAAAAAACTTATATTTTATAAGTTTTTTTCTTTCCAACTCAATTTAGCGTACCAACTTTTTGTGCTTTTTCATTATATCAATCCATGATAGATTCTTTTTTTATAGTAACTGCGTCTACCCATAGTTTCAAAATTTTATAAAAAGATTTATTTGAAAATGTAAAACTTTTTTGATTACTCCTATTTTTGGAATTTTGATAAAGTTACGATTAAACATACTAACTGTTTCTATATTACAAAGAGGAGAGACTTGTAGTTCAATTATATTTGTTATCAATACATAATATAGAATTTTTTAAAAAACACTATTTGAATATTGGTACTGTTACATAAATACGAAATAGCCTATTACCTTTGCATTCGATAAAGTAATTTTAGTTCTTAAAATATTTTTTTTATGTCATTCCGAATAGAAAAAGACACTATGGGCGAAGTAAGCGTACCTGCTACTGCCTATTACGGGGCGCAAACACAGCGTTCTATTGATAATTTTAAAATAGCCCAAGACATTAACAAAATGCCTAAAGAAATAATACAGGCATTTGCTTATTTAAAAAAAGCTGCTGCAATTACCAACTGTCAGTTAAGTGTTTTATCGCAAGAAAAATGCGATTTGATAGGCAAAGTTTGTGATGAAATTCTTGAAGGTAAATTAAGAGATGAATTTCCGTTGGTTGTGTGGCAAACAGGTTCTGGTACACAGTCTAACATGAATGTGAATGAAGTAATAGCCTACAGAGCACATGTGCTTAATGGTGGCGAGCTTGCAGATAAAACAAAAGTGATACACCCGAATGATGATGTAAATAAATCACAGTCATCAAACGATACGTTTCCTACAGCTATGCACATTGCTGCTTATAAAATGTTAGTAGATGTAACCATTCCCGGCATACAAAAATTACATGATACACTTGCACTCAAATCAAAAGAATTTATGCATGTAGTAAAAATAGGTCGTACCCATTTTATGGATGCGACCCCACTTACCGTAGGGCAGGAATTAAGCGGTTATGTATCGCAATTAAATCATGGCTTAAGAGCTATTAAAAACACACTTGCTCACCTTAGCGAATTGGCATTAGGTGGTACAGCCGTAGGTACGGGTATCAATACACCAAAAGGTTATTCTGAAAAAGTGGCAGAGAATATAGCATCATTAACAGGCTTGCCATTTATAACTGCAGAAAATAAATTTGAAAGTCTTGCAGCCCACGATGCTATTGTAGAAGCACATGGTGCTTTAAAAACAGTTGCTGTAAGCCTTATGAAAATTGCCAACGATATAAGAATGTTGAGTTCCGGGCCAAGGTCTGGTATTGGTGAATTACATATACCGGATAACGAGCCGGGTTCTTCTATTATGCCGGGCAAAGTAAACCCAACACAATGTGAGGCTTTAACCATGATTGCAGCGCAAGTAATGGGTAATGATGTAGCAATAAGTATAGGCGGTTCTAACGGGCATTTTGAATTGAATGTGTTTAAGCCGGTTATGATATTCAACTTCTTGCATAGTGCCAGACTGATAGGCGACGGTTGTGTATCGTTTAATGATAAATGTGCCGAAGGATTGCAGCCGATAGAAGAAAACATTAAAAAACATGTAAATAATTCTCTAATGTTGGTAACAGCTTTAAATACGAAAATAGGCTACTACAAAGCTGCCGAAATAGCACAAACAGCACACAAACAAGGTAAAACACTTAAACAAACCGCAATAGATTTAGGTTATGTAACTGCCGAAGAATTTGACAGTTGGGTTGACCCTAAAGATATGGTTGGGGAAATAAAATAAAATATTTAAAATGTCTTTTTTATTTGGATTAAAATTTAAATATTTGTAAAAAAAATCATGGAAGCTATTGGTATTATTTTGCATTATTAATATGGTTCTTTTTCTTTTTCGGCATATTATTATTCATAATCGTAGCTAACTGGAAAATATATAAGAAAATGGGTTTAGAAGGCTGGGAAAGCTTAGTACCCTTCTATAATTTATGGGTATTGGCAAAAGCTGTTGGTAAACCACCCTATTGGGGTTTATTGTGTTGCATTCCCTTTTTTATTGGAATTATTTGGGCTATTTGGTTGTGTAACATGCTGTCTAAAAGCTTTGGTAAAGATGAAGGCTTTACTGTGGGTTTAATTCTTCTACCTTTTATATTTATACCAATACTTGGCTATGGTAATGCAAAATATTTAGGTCCTTATGGCGACCCGGTAGCATTTAGAGCTTATAATGAAAATAAGAAGTTTGATTTTGAAAATAATAATCTAATAAATTAAAAAATTGTAAATTTAATAAAAAATGAGGCTGCTCTTCTTGAGAGAGCCTCATTTTTTATTTGTATAAAATTCTAATAAATACCTATTTTTACAGCTATATGAGCCAAATACAAGAATTTAATGATTATCGTGCTAAGATGAACGATGTAATACTTGGTAAGAACAACAAAGTAATCAATCGTTTATTTAATTTAGATACCAATACTTATGCCGAAGGCGCATTAAGCACGCGTACCAAAGAAATGCTTGGTTTAGTAGCCAGTATGGTTTTGCGTTGCGATGACTGTATTAAATATCACTTAGGTAAGTGCAAAGAACAAGGCATAACTACCGAAGAAATTTATGAAATATTTGCTGTAGCCAATATTGTTGGTGGCACTATTGTAATACCCCATACCCGCAGAGGTGCAGAATATTGGGAAGAATTGATAAGTTGTCAATAGTATTAATACACATTCTTCTTACATATAGGATATTTAATTACATAACAAACATGTAGTATGTATAGTTATTTGTATTATTTAATTGCTATAAATAGCCGGCAAACAACAGTTTGTGTAACTTTTGAGGCGAGCTAAATAAAAAGCAATTTTTCTCATTACAAAATCCTGAAAGCCTTCTCTCTCCATAAAGGTGGGATAATAATTTGGAGACTTGAAAAGTTATAAAATATATCTATAAATTTCACTAACAATAAAATGAATTGAGCTTTTTTACTTCATAGTTCCATTTTTTCTACTTTAATTACTGAACAGAAAAAAGTACAATAATATTTCTTATCTACAAATATCCGTATCTTTGTGCGAGTTACTTTTTTTACAGATAGTTCTTTGATAGCAAACAGCTATCTGTAAAAAAAGTAAACCAAATGGGGTCGACTGGCTTTGACAGCATAGGGCGGGGTCTGTAAGCATGTCGTGCGTTGTGTGTTAGCACGTTAATCTGAAAGCTCAACAATTATAAGGCGAATATTCTTACGCCATGGCTGCCTAATCAGAGATTAGACATACATTATAGCCGCCGGGAGGGTTGCCAATTGCCATCCCCGCCAGCCGAATCAAACAAAGATTGGATAAGC
Source organism: uncultured Bacteroidota bacterium (assembly GCA_903929195.1). Taxonomy (GTDB): domain Bacteria; phylum Bacteroidota; class Bacteroidia; order Chitinophagales; family Chitinophagaceae; genus CAIYTT01. The sequence goes on along the minus strand of CAIYTT010000028.1, from coordinate 44,020 downwards.
TGTTGGAGTGCTGTGTTCCGATGGATGAAAATGAAAGCAGATAGGGAAAAGGTTGGTTTGTTCTGTTCCGGCAAGTTCTCGAAATCCAATTCAGAAATAAACATGTAGAAAGCTTATTGAGCATGTGTTTGGACGCGGGTTCGACTCCCGCCGACTCCACTGAACGGGAGTTATCAGCGTTAAAACCTGAACTCCCGTTTTTTTTGTCCTCTGAAACCCTTGCCAGTAAAGAAACATACTCGAAAATATAATTCACTTTAAGAGTTCGATAATGCTCTTTTTTCGAGTTCTACAATACACCTAGATATAAAATGGCAAATTCTACTTAAGAAAATAAAAATTTATGATACGACTATGTTGTGTTGAAAAAATACGTAATATATAGATTGAAACGCAATAGCGGATTGCATGATATTACATTACAAAGTTATTTGAATGTGTTTGGGAAATGAATAATATAAATTAGACATTAAAATTGCTTTCAAAATTTTATTTTAGGTAGTCCTGTATAGGCTTAATACGATAGAATAGGGCATAGCCCTATGGCAACTTGCAATATTACCATTTATATAGTTTTGGATGATTATTAATTTTGTAAATAAATGAAAGAGAATTTGATTTTCTCTTTCATTTATTTAGCAGAAAATACAGAAAAAAGGTAGATTCTTGTTTTTAGTTTACATAAACACAATCTATTTTACATATCCTAAAATTTTCAGCATACTTAAAGGGGTTTGTTCCTTTGCATATAACCAATCTTCCATTTTACCATCGTCATCATATTGCACAATAATATGTTTAGGCGAGGGTATCATGCAATGTTTAATACCACCATAGCCTGCTAATTGGTCTTGATATGCCCCTGTGTGAAAGAAGCCGATATATAGAGGTTCCTTACTTTTTTCTTTGTCTAATTTAGGTAAGAAAACAGCATTAATATGTTCTTCAGATGTGTAGAAATCGTGGCTGTCGCAAGTTAAACCACCTAGATGCACCTCTAAGTACTCACTATCCCATTTATTTATTGGTAGCATCAAAAATTTTTCGCCTATACCCCATGTGTCTGGCAATGTAGTAATAAACGAACTGTCTATCATGTACCAAATTTCCCTGTCGTTCTGCATTTTTTCATCCAATACACTATAAACAACCGCTCCGGCTTCGCCTACTGTAAACGACCCGAATTCGGTATAAATATCAGGTGTATCTACTTTATTCTTCTTACACACTTTTTTTATGGTAGATACAATTTCATTAATCATGTAATTGTAATCATATTCAAAAGCTAAGGAATGTTTTATCGGTAAGCCGCCTCCTATATTAATAGCTTCTAATTCAGGACATACTTTTTTTAGCTGACAGTATAAGTTAAGTACTTTGTTTAATTCACTCCAATAATAAACATCATCTTTTATACCCTTATTCATAAAGAAATGGAGCATTTTAAGCTGAAATTTATCATTTCCTTTTATTTTATCTACATAAAATTCTAATATATCTCTACTACGAATACCTAAGCGAGAAGTATAAAAATCGAATGTAGGTTCTTCTTCACTTGCTATTCTTATGCCTATATTTACAGGGTCTTTGGCACGTATTGATTTTTGATATTCCTCAAATTCGTTTTTGTTATCTATAACCGGTATTACATTTTTGAAACCTTCATTAATAAGGCGTGCAATATTTCTGGTATATTGTTTGGTTTTAAAGCCGTTGCATATAATAAAAATATCTTTTGTTATTTTCTTTTTCTTATATAATTGCCATATTATATCTATATCGTAAGCAAACGATGTTTCCAAATTTACATCAAATTTTAATGTTTCTTCTACAATAAAAGAGAAATGAGAGCTTTTTGTGCAATAGCAATAATAGTATTTACCATCATATTTATTCTTTTTTATCGCATCATTAAACATTTTTTTTGCCTTATTTATCTGCATACCTATTTTGGGCAAAAAAGTAAGTTTAAAGGGAGTCCCATACTTATCTATTAATGCTTTAATATCAACCCCATTAAAATCTAAGGTGTTATTATCATTAATATCAAAGCCATCCTGCGGAAAATGGAATGTCTGCTGTACGAGATCTGCGTATGTGTTATTCATTTAAATAAGTAGAATGTATAAAATAGGTTATTTAAAAATTATTCATTCAATGGTTTACAATAAAAAATATAAAAATAAATACATCCTTAATCCGAATATTATTTTTCAAAAATTTAGATTCAGGTTCTTCAATTTTTATTTTACAAACAAAAGTAACTATTTGCTTAAATTATTAATATAATTTTTTTTTGCTAAAGTTAATTCATTTGTATGTATGAATATTAATTGGGTATTATGTTTTTTAGCAATAATAAATATTATGTTTGCGTACAATAATAGAAAATGAAGAAAGCATTAATACAAATGCACGTAGCTGTGTTATTATGGGGGTTTACCGGTGTTTTAGGGAAGGCAATTTCTCTTGATTCGCCAATTTTGGTGTGGTATAGAATGTTATTTACTGCACTATTTATGGCAATAATATTATATTATCGCAAGCAATGGGTAAAAATTAAATTAAAAGATATGTTACAATTGGGGCTTATCGGTGGTCTTATTTGTTTGCATTGGGTTGCTTTTTATGCTGCTATCAAATTTGCAAATATATCAATTGCATTAGTATGTTTATCTACTGCCAGTATATTTACTTCTATAATAGACCCTTTTGTAAATAATGGTAAGCACGACCTAAAAGAGGTTTTTATAGGTACTTTAGCTATTGCCGGTGTATATTTTATTTATATGTATCAAGTTTCATTTGGTATAGGTATTATTTTTGGCTTAATTGCTGCTATTCTCAGTTCGGTATTCACGGTATTAAACAAACGTGTGGCGCATAAATATCCGGCAAGAACAATGGTGTTTTACGAAATGACAACGGGTTGGGTTTTAATCTCTTTATTACTGCCAATTGTTTTTTTTCTAAATCCCAATACACAGTTTTTACCTCATTCTGCAAACTTGTTAAGTGCTGATTTTATTAAAAATGATTGGTTGTGGATTGTTGTTTTAAGCTTGTGTTGTACAGTTTGGTCGCAATCGTTAGCTTTAAATGCTTTAAAGGTATTATCATCCTTTACGGCTACCTTATCTGTTAATTTAGAGCCGGTGTATGGTATTCTATTAGCTTTTTTGTTTTATAACGAAAATAGAGAAACCATTTTTATTGCCGGTACGAATCATTTAAATATGGGTTTTTTAATAGGTATGAGTTTAATTGTTTTTTCTGTTATATTGCAAATGGGACAATTAATAAAACCATTTGCAAAGAAAGCAGTAACTTAAGAATCTGCATTAGGCTTTGGGTAATGTAACATAAAAGATAGTACCTTTATTAGGTTCACTTTCTACTTTTATTTTGCCGTTATTTGCTTTTATAAATTCATAACACAATAATAAACCTAATCCAATGCCTTTTTCGCCTTGTGTGCCGTAAGTGCTAATATCCGGTGTGATTGTGAAAAGTTGTTTTAATTTATCTTCACTAATTCCTATACCCGTATCTGCAACCGAAAAGGTTATGTTTTTATCGTCATGTGTTGCATTTAAGGTAATAATATCGTTTTGATTCGAAAACTTGATAGCATTATTAATAAGGTTACGTAATACAATATCAATTTGTCCGGCATCGCAAAAAGCGGTACAATCCTCCGGCATAATATTTATTAAAGTTATTCCTTTGCTTTTTGCTTCATTTTCAGATATATTAAAGACGTTTTTACCTATTTCATATATATTTACAATAGTAGGTACAGTTGAATTTGCTCCTTTCATGTAGCTTTGTGCCCATTTTAATAAATTATCTAATAATATATTTAGAGAAATTAGTTTTTTATTTATTTCTGTTCTCATTTCTTCAAATTCCTCAGCAGATAATATTTTTTCATCTAAGAGCATCATACAAGACGATATTGCATTTATGGGGCTACGTAAATCATGAGAAAGTACAGAGAATGTTTTGTCTTTAAATTTATTTAAGTCTTCAAGCCTTGAAGCTTGCTTTTGAATTTCTTCGTTTTGTAATACTAATTGTTGCTTGGTCTTTTTTTCAGATATTCTACTTCTATACATTAGTAGTATTATTACAACCAATAATGTAATGCCTGCTAAAAGTGCAATAAAAATAAAATGTTGCTTTTCTTTATTTTTTTGATATACAATTTTGTTTTTGTCAAGTAAAGCTTGTTTTTTGTCTAATTCATATTGAAATTGTACTTGTTGCACTCGTCTATCTTTTTTTTCGTCTGATAGACTATCTTTATATTTGTAAAATATCTTATGATATTCTAATGCATTTTTATAATCTCCCATTTTTTCATAGGCTTCACTAATAGTACCTGCTGAAATATGTAATTCTTGTTTTAATTGTAATTTTTTAGCAATAGCATATGATTTTAAAAAATACTTTATAGATTCTTTAGTATTGTTTTTTTTCAAAAATATTTTGCCTATTCCTTTATTGGCAATAAAAGAAAAATTATCATCTTTTATTTTTTCGGTATCGTTTAGTATATCAAGATAATTTTTTAATGCGGTATCAAATTTTTCCATTCCGTAATATACCTCTGCTATATTTGTTTTCCCTGCACGTATCCATTCTTCATCGCCAATTGTTTTGGCTAATTCATAAGCCTTATTAAAAAATAATAAGGAATTTTGTAAATCTCCCGATTGGCCATATACAATACCGGCATTCATGAAATTGGTAAGTATTGATTCTTTATTTTCATTATTTTTATTTGTTTCAATGCATTTACTTATATATAATATTGCGTTTTTAAAATCACCAATAGATGAGTAAGTAGCAGCTAAATTGGATAAACACATAGATGTGCCACTTGTATATTTTATTTCTTCAAATAATTTTAAAGCTTTAAGGTAAAAAACTAAAGATTCTGAGTAGTTACCTAAGTCGTTGTATATACCCCCAATACTCATATTTGCAAATGCAATTCCCCTGTTGTTGTCTGCTTTTTCGCAAAGGTCTATTCCACTTTTATAATAGTCTATAGCTAAACTGTATTTACTTTGTCTATAATAGACATCTGCAATAGAGAGAATTACCGAACTTTTTTCTGATATGTTTTTTGCTTTCTCAAAATAATTTAATGCGTAATTATAGTAATTGATAGAACTGTCTAAATTGTTTTTGTGTAAAGCAGCTAAGCCTAATAATTTATTGCTATTTGCTATACCGTTTTTATAATCAAGCTTAATAGCTAATTGCATACTGTTATTTGCAATTATTATCATTGAATCTATATTGGCATACTGATATGTATTTGCATAGTTTACAAGTAAATTAACTTTAAGTGTATCCTCAATAGTATGTTTATTTAGTTCTATCTGTAAACTGTCTTTGTTTTGTGCAAGAAGGTTTGTGTTGCACAAAACAATAAAAAAAAAGGCAATAAATATATTTAACTTATTTCTATTTCTTTTGAAATATAAAATAAATTTGATATTTTTGTTTGTGTTTCGGGTTTGCATCTGTTTTTTTTATGTATTAAGCATATAGTTTTGTAACAACAAAACTATTCATAAAGATAATCTGTATTAAAAACTACAATATTTTAACAAAGATAATAAAAACGATAAATTATACTAATTTTTCTTAACAAAACAATTTAATAATGTTTATTTGTTATGTATAAAATCTTTTAATTAGATGCCTTCATAAACAACACCGGATGTTGGTGTTTCATTTAGTTTTATTTTTTTTAATATTGGAATTTCTTTTTTAATTTTATTCCAAATCCATATAGCCAAAATTTCACATGTTGGGTTCTCAAGACCTTCAATATTATTAAGTAAATGGTGGTCCACTATATCAATAATAGGTGATATTATGTTTTTTACTTCTGCAAAATCGGCTACCCAGCCTAATTTTTCATCTAAGGCAGCATCAAGATAAACGGTAAGAGTATAGGTATGCCCGTGAATCTCTTTACACTTATGCCCATCGGGAACATTAGGCAGGTAATGAGCTGAATCGAAAGTGAACTGTTTAAATATGGTCATTATCTTTTTTATTTATTTTCGCATTTTTTCGGTCAAGAGCTTGTTCAAAAAAATGCTGTTCTTCTTCTGTAACCGGCAAAACCGAAGGCACTGTAATAGGGTGAGCATTGTCGTCTAAGGCTACAAAAGTAAAATAAGCTTCGTTAATTAGTGATGTTTCTTTAATGTTAAACTTTCTAGCCCATGCACAGGTATATATTTCCATTGAAGAGCCGAAGGCACGCGTAATTTTTGCTTTTATAGTTATGATATCACCAATTTTTGCAGGGTGTTTAAAAACAACCTTATCTAATGATACTGTAGCTGCAATATTTTCGGCATGGGTTTGGGCACATACCGCAGATGCTGTATCCATCCAATGTATTAATTTACCGCCTTGTAACATACCCATAGGGTTTGTATCATTAGGATATACAACTTCTGTAGTAATGGTTTCCGATTCCGATGGTGTCTTTTCTTTCCTTTTTTCTTCTTTTTTCAAAATTTTTTATATTAAAAATTATTTTTTTTATAAAGTTCTATATTCAATACCAGCAAAAACATGACTCATATCATTTTTATCAGTGATTTTCATCATTAGGTTTTTATGAATAAAAATTGAATTTTGTAAAGAATACATTTGCTTAGTAGTTGCATAAAATTTGAATTAATACATAACTAAATATTTAATGGATAAGCCTAAATTACATAGTTTTCATATACCGGTTTTAGGAATTGGATATTCAATTGATACGCCAATAAAAGTTGCATGTTATGGTATATCGTCCGTAATATCAATAATGGACGATGAATTAATAGAGAAGATGAGAGCATACCATAGTTCGCAATTTGGTTATATTTATGAACCTATTAATAATACCGAGACTGATTACAGAGCCAAAAGAATAACAGCCTACTTGAACTTAGTGAATGATATAGTTAATTTTCAGGTAATGCAGATACGTAATTTGCCATTTAATGAAGACAATGATTTGTATAAATATTTTGAACTTCTACCAATTGAATCTCCATTGAAGGTGATGTATTTGGAAATAAATGCAATGAAGGAAGGAAATGAAAAACTGGAATTACAGAACAAATTAAAAAGTTTAATAAGACCCGGTGCAATTGATGTAAACGTAATGGCAAAGGTTGATAGTTTAAAAGCGGATAAAGACGGCAATTTACCACCTGTTGAATTTTCAGATGCATTATCAGCTTTTCGTGGTTTTGCAAATAGTAATTTGGATTCTTCAATTATTTTTTCGGCAGGTTATAATCCACGATTATATAATTATGTAGAACAGTTTAACGATTTTTTTCCGGATGAAAACAATAGGCTTAAAAAGAAGATTATTTTAAAAGTGAGTGATTTTCGTTCTGCAATGGTTCAAGGCAAAATATTTGCTAAAAAAGGCTTGTGGATTTCAGAATTCAGAATTGAATCAGGATTAAATTGCGGTGGTCATGCATTTCCTACCGATGGCTTATTATTAGGACCTATTTTAGAAGAGTTTAAAAATAAAAGGGCTGAATTATCAAAAGAGCTTTTTGACTTATGTAATATTGGAATTAAAGAAAAAAATAAATCACCATTTATTTCACAACCCCACCTTAAAATAACCGTTCAGGGGGGCATAGGTACATCAAACGAAAATGAATTTTTATTAGAACATTTTGTTTTAGACGGTACCGGATGGGGGAGTCCTTTTTTATTAGTGCCGGAGGCTACAAATGTTGATAGTGTTACACTAAGTAAATTAGCAACAGCTAAAAAAGAAGACTACTATATAAGCTATGCATCACCTTTAGGCATAGCATTTAATAATTTCAGACAGAGTTCGGCAGAAAAACAAAGACAAGAACGAATAAGCAAAGGCAGACCTGGTAGCCCGTGTTATAAAAAGTTTCTTGCTACCAATGTAGAGTTTACTGATACTCCTATATGTACCGCATCAAGAGAGTATCAAAATTTAAAAATTAATGAACTTAAATCTAAAAATCTTCCTGAAGAAATTTATGAAAAAGAGTTTAATGCTATTACTGAAAAGGATTGCTTATGCGAAGGTTTAGGTACGGCTGTATTAATTAAAGACAATATGCCTTTATCGCACAATTTAAATGCAGTTACAATTTGTCCCGGTCCTAATTTAGCTTATTTTTCAGGTACTTTTTCTCTGGCGGAAATGGTTAATCATATCTATGGGCGTATCAACCTCTTAAATTCATTATATAGACCTAATATGTTTATTAATGAATTGAACCTATATATAGACCATTTTAAGAAAAGGCTTGAATCTGATTTAAGTTTGAACCCTAAACAAATAAAACAGCTACAAGTATTTAAAAATAATTTAATGGATGGCATTGAGTATTATAATGATTTGGTAAATTATTTTAAGAAAGAAAGTAGCCAATATATAGCAATAATGAAAGCAGAATTAGATAAAGCAGCAAATATATTAGCAATGTCTAATTTTTGTTTACAAACTGCGTAAAGAAACTACAATTAAATACTGAAAATTCAAAGGGTAGCAACGATAATATGTTGCTCCCTTTTTTTATTCCCGATTATGAAAACAGATAGTTTATTTCCTGATTCTAATCATGTTTTAACCTAAAATGTTTAATTATTTTTGCATTGCAAATTTTCTTTGGGAGTTTGATTATCTAAAAATCATAAAAAAAGTTTGTAATGATTCGATTGTGGATTGGGTTATTTATTGCCTTTGCAATTTATACTTGCATGGTTTATTATTATTGCGACAAATCCCAAAAAACTGAAATAAGTCCTAGTAGCAATGCATTAGTAGGGTGGAATATATGGCAGAATAAAAATTGCCAGAGTTGCCATCAAATATACGGTTTGGGTGGTTATATGGGTCCCGATTTGACAAATTTGGCATCGGACACCACAAAGAACGATTTATATATAAGTAGTTTTATTAAATATGGTACTGCTAAAATGCCCAATTTCAATTTATCTGATTCAGAAATAGCTAAGATAGTTTCTTTTTTGAAATGGGTAGATAAAAGTGGTAAAAATAGAGTTAGCAAAGAAAAAGTTACTTGGACAGGAAACTACAAACTTGATAATTAATGAAAAGTAATATTCGTATATATATAATTAGTGCTTTGATTTTGCTTTTAACCACATTGATTTTTGGGCTTTTAGCTACATGGGCTTTTTTATTTCCTGAAGTATATAATAAATTTCTTCCTTTTTATCAATTAAGACCTTTTCATGTTTCAGCTGCTTTGTTTTGGATTATAACAGGGGCTACAGCGAGTATCTTATTTTATAAAAAGGAAACATTTGCAAATGGAAAAAATAGTAGTGCTTTATTAGAAACCGGTTTTATGGTTATATGGCTTACTACTATTGCAGCTATTTTTATTTGTTATGGTTTAAAAATGTTTGGGGGTAGAGAATATTGGGAATTTCCACCAATATTATGTTTGCCTTTATTAATAAGTTGGATATTATTAATGTTTTCATTCTATGTGCCATTATTTAAAAGTACCGGTAAAAAGCCAATGTATATTTGGATGTGGGCAACAGGGATACTATTTTTTTTAATAACATTTGTTGAACAAAATTTATGGCAAATATCTTGGTTTAGAGCCTCCTACCTAAAAGAGATAACAGTGCAATGGAAATCGAACGGTGCAATGGTAGGTGCTTGGAACCAGATGATATATGGAACATCGCTTTATCTTATGGTTAAAATTAGTGGCGATGAAAATATTGCAAAAGGAAAAACAGCCTTTTTCTTTTACATGCTTGGCTTAACTAATTTAATGTTTAATTGGGGGCATCATATCTATAATGTTCCTACGGCAGCATGGATAAGAGACACTTCATATATCATTAGTATGACGGAATGGGTGTTTTTAATTAGAATGATTCAATCGTTTAAAAAGACATTAGAACAGCGTGCAAAATTAAGACATCTACTTACTTACAGATTTATAATTGCAGCTGAATTTTGGGTTTTTATGAACTTATTATTAACGCTTTCTATATCTGTGCCGGCAATAAATTTATATACACACGGCACACATATAACAGTTGCCCATGCAATGGGTGCTACAATTGGCATTAACACAATGATTTTATTAGCAAGCTTTACATATATACTTAAAATTGACGATTTAAAGGGTAGGGTAAGTAGATTTTTGAGTTTTTCATACTGGTTAAGTCAATTTTCTTTAAGCTGTTTTTGGATAGCTTTAATTGTCGCCGGCTTAATAAAAGGATATAGGACTGTAGAAAGTTGCAAATTAAATTTTCAAGAGATAATGGAACCTGTGTTAAGGGTAATGAAAGTATTTTCTTATGCAGGTGTTTTTTTAGTAATAAGTATTGCGTCTATTGTAATTGTATATTTATATAATGCAATAAAGTTAAAAGAATTTCAAACGCAAATTGAAATATAGGTATTTTGTTTAAATGTTTTTTGATATAAAAGTATTGCTATTTGTTTTATGTATGTATTGCTTTATTTTTTAAGGGATACTAAGTATAGTTAAATTAAAAATAATTGACATGTTTTCAAAAACTTGCGAGTACGGCATCAGAGCATCAATTTATATTTGTGCTACAGGGAGCCAAGATTATAAAATAGGTATTGCAGAAATTAGTGAGAATATAGAGGCTCCGTCTCATTTTACTGCAAAAATTTTACAAACACTTGTTCATACCGACATTTTGAGTTCGCAAAAAGGTGTTAATGGCGGCTTTTTTATGACCAAGCCACAGAAAAACAGACAACTTATAGAAGTAGTAAGAGCTATTGACGGAGATAAATTATTTTCGGGATGCGGGCTTGGTTTAAAATATTGTTCTGATGATGAACCTTGTCCTTTGCATGACAAATATAAGATTATACGGTCTAATTTGGAAAAAATGATGGAACGAACCACAATTGATGAAATGGCAAAAATATTAAAAAAGGGAAGAAAGTTTATCAGGCACGACCATTTAATAGATGACGACGAATGAAATAGGGTGTAAAGAATGAATTTAGAACCTTTAAATTGCTTTTTATGTAATGCATATAAATCTGTTTACTGTTCAATGTAAAACACATAGAAAAAGATATACAAATTGTTTAAACATAAAATAAAAAATGAATATGGAACAGGATATTATTATTGATGTTACTAAAATAGAGCCAAGACTGAAGCACCCATCCATTTTTAAGGCTTTTGATTATTTAGATGAGGGTGTGGCTGTAATTATACATAACGACCACGACCCTAAACCGCTCTATTACCAATTGTTAGGTGAGCGTGGAAATACGTTTTCTTGGGCATATTTAGAAAATGGACCGGAACTATGGAGAGTGGAGATAAGAAAATACTTATCTTCACAAAAAGTAGAAACTTTAGGCGAAATAGCAACAAAAGATTTACGAAAAGCAGAAGTATTTAAAAAATATGGTTTAGATTTTTGTTGTGGGGGTAAGAAAACTTTAGAAGATTCTTGTAAAGAAAAAGGTTTAGACGTATTGCAGGTAAAAGCTGAATTGGAGGATATAGGTAAAATTAATAACTTAATACCCCAACACGATTATAATTCTTGGAATCTTACTTTTTTAATAGACTATATTATAAATGTACACCATTCTTATGTAAAAAATAACATACCTGCTATTGAAGAATTATGTATAAAAGTTGCAGAACACCATGGCAAACAACATCCTGAATTGTTACAAATTAAAGCAAAAGCAGAATTATTATTCAGCGAAATTAAAACACATTTAATTAAAGAAGAAAAAATATTATTCCCCTATATTAAGCAATTAGAAGTAAATAAAATGGAAGGCATGAATGCATCTAACGGTTTTGGTTCTATATTGCAACCTATATCGGTTATGGAAAACGACCATGAAATTGTTGGCAATTTAGGTGCCGAAATAAAAGCATTATCTAATGATTATACATTACCGGCAGATGCTTGTAATAGTTATTATTTACTCTATAAAAAGCTGGAAGAATTTGAAAATGACCTCCATTTGCATATACACTTAGAAAATAATATATTATTTCCAAAGGCTGTTGAATTAGAGAGATAACTTTCTATTTCGAGTATAAAAAGTTTAACAAAAAGGACTTGCAGTAATTCCGCAAGTCCTTTTTGTTAAAAATAATTAGTCATAAACTATTCAATATTTGGTAATATTTATCCAGTTGAGGTAGTATTACCATGAGCATATACTATAATGTGATATTATATTGTTTCTGTAACATTAATAAATACATATTTTTGTATCTATTCCGGTTCTTTTAATATGGCAAAGCCCATAGGTTATAATATAATCAAGTTCTTTGATAGGAGTATAATTATTAGCAAAAAATAAATCTGAAATAGTGCAAGTATTATACAACATTTATAAGGCTAATTGTATAACCAACATAACAATCAACATCCTCTACAATATGAATTTCGTAGAATAGGGTGTTATACTAGGAGTGTAGAATGCTCTTTCGATATAACATATGTAACTGTGAGGTGCTTTTGTATCTAAAAGTTTGCAATATTGATTTATTTTTTTACTTTTGAAACAAAAGAATTATTTCTAATGAAAATGAAGGAAGAACAAAATACATTAGAAATACTAGATATAGACCGAGAAACTGATTGGAAATTATTTTATCCTAAAAAAATTCGATTGGGACTTTTAGTATTGTCATCTTTGTTGGGTTTCTGGGTTATTGCATTTATAATTTCGGGCGTTTACCCGGTTGCGGCATTCCTTATTATATTTTGCTCAATTTTAATGTTTAATACACATTATATATCTATATCAAAGAATTTTATTTGTGTTAAGAATTACTTTGGCTTGTACAATATTAAATTTATTCCAAATAATATATGTGTATATAATATTAATGATATTACAGAAGTTGTTTTTTTAAGATATATTAGCCGAAATAAAATTTACAAGATTAAATTTAAAATAAGCAACTTTAAAGAAGTGGAATTTAGTATGCCTCAAAAAAAATTTTGGCTACCATTGTACGAGGAGTTGCAAAACAAAGGTATTCCAATAAGAAATGAAAATCCTGACTTCAAAATACATAATTGATTGTGAAATATGCCCGTGCTATTGGCTACCATGTTCTTCTTGATGTTCCGATATGGCAACTCACTTCCGGATTCCCTGCGGAAAATCCGGAAAAACAATATAGACATTTTCAGTGATGGTGTTAGGGTGGCGATATTTATTCAACTGCAAAATTTGGGTAAAAAAGGGAATATTTGCTTTTTATTTAGCATAAAGCCGAATAGTTACATTAAATTTGAGTTTCTTAAAATTTATTTTAAATAAACATAGAATAGAATGCAAAACAAAAAAACAGAGTCTGAAAAAAAAACACTATCTTTTTTGATAAAAGATTTTCTTTCCCACTTTCTTACTATTGTATTAATACCTCTTTTAGTTCCTACCTATTTATTTGCAATTATATTATTTTATTATCCAGAAGCAATGCCGGTAGCTTTTACTGAAAAAGAAAAATGGATGGCGGTATTATATATATTTGCATTTACAACTATACTTCCTTTTATTGTTGTTTTCATACTATATAAATTAAAAATAATCTCAACACTCGACTTAGAAAAAAGAGAGGATAGGTTAATACCTCAACTTTTTTCTTTATTATGTTATATCAGCATTACTATATTTTTAATTAATAAATTTTCCTCCACAAATGCACTAACCTTAACTATGATAGCCAATACTGTTTCCGTTTTATTTATATTGGTAATTACCCAATTTTGGAAAATAAGTACCCATTCATCGGGTGCATTAGGCTTTTTAACAATATTGTATTTTCTGATGCATAAATTTCCTTCCACGTCTTTTAGCACTCCATTTATAATAATTACCATTATGGTAATAGGTGTTTGCCTTGCTCGTCTTCATTTAAAAGTGCATACGCTTGGGCAGGTAATTTGCGGTTGCTTGTTGGGCATAGCTATCGGAACAAGCGTATTTTACTTTTTATAGCAATTTGTTTTCATGTCATAATATATTAATATATATATGAGGTGTAGCTTCAAAAAAAATAAAAAGTAATCGTAAATTAACAAGTTTATTTTGTGCGAATACTTATCTTTGGCAAAACTTTTTTTAAACAAAAACAAAACTTTTTTTATGAAATCATTTCGTAACATTGCCGTAGCTGCAATTTTATCAGTTGGCGCATTTAGCGCAATTTTCTATTCTTCTTGTTCTAAAACAACTACAGACCCTTGTTCTGGAGTAACTTGCCAAAATGGCGGTGCTTGCAGCAGTGGTAATTGTACTTGTAAAACAGGTATTGGTGGTAAAGTTTGTGATTCTGTGTACAGAACTATGTATGCAAATAATTACAAAGGAGATGGTCATGATAATGGTACACCGGTACAAAACCATACAAATTATGTGTTATCATTTACTGCTGCGACAGATACAAATTATGTAAATATGAACATTAAAGGTACTTTTAGTGATGGATTTATACATTTTATTGCTCCAATAGTACTTTCAAACCTTACAGCAACAGGTGCATCTTTTACAATCACTCCTACTACTTATGCTGGTTGGAATTATTCTGGTACCGGTACAGTTAACGTTACCACTGCAACATTAACCGTTACAGAAGATTCTGCAGGTTATTCTACTACTAATACTTTTACATCTCTTATAAAACAATAATTTTTATATTATTAGTTATAAAAGAAAAAGTCTCGAAATTTTCGAGACTTTTTCTTTTATAACTAATTTACAATAATTAATTATGAGCTCTTGACCTACCTTGTGGTGGTGCAGCAGGAGCTGGTGCAGGCGCTGGAGCCGGTGCAGCTTGCTGTGGTTGTTGTTGAGCTTGCTCAGCTTTTTTTTCGCCTTCTTCTTTACGTTTTTCAGCAGCTCTTGCTCTTTCTTCTTCTTTTAATTTATCTTCAGCTTCTTTAGCTTTAGCATCTGATGCTGCACTAGCATTTTTTGCAGAATCTAATTGTGCCTGTGTAGGCCCTGCCGGAGTAGCCGGTGTGTTATTGCAAGATGCGAATATCAAAGCACATGCAGATAATACTAATAATTGTTTTTTCATTTTTTTACAGTTTTATGAGGACAAAAATATCATTATTTTTCAATATCCAATAGTTAAAATACTATTATTTTTTTAAGAAAAAAAGTCCACTCGTTTAGTGCTACAGTTTCTATGCATCTATTAATTTGCAAAGTAAAATGATGGGGAGTAACAAACCCATAAAGAAACCTAAAGCTCGCTGTATCGTATAATTGAACTATAATCTGCAAGATTCAATAAAAATGCCAATTGTATGCCGGTAAGAAAATTATGGTTGATGATTAAGTGATATGTGTATATTCTACTCTAAATAAACACCTATAATTTCATTACCTTCGGTTTTAACATCTATTTTGTTTTGTAAAGTTGTAGATATCGTATGCCCAACAATATCTGATGAAATCGGAAACGATTTATGTTTACGGTCAACCAAAACAGCTACCATTAGTTTTTTAATATCAAAAGAAAGTATGGCATGCAAAGAATACATAATTGTTTTGCCGGAGTTGATAACATCATCTATTAGTACAATCGCTCTACCGCTTAAATTATCATCAAAATCAAGAGCATGGTTTAGATGATTTTTTTTATTAATGCTTATTGCAATATTATGAATTACAAGTGGGCATATTTCTCTTAATATTTCTGTAAGA
Source organism: uncultured Bacteroidota bacterium (assembly GCA_903929195.1). Taxonomy (GTDB): domain Bacteria; phylum Bacteroidota; class Bacteroidia; order Chitinophagales; family Chitinophagaceae; genus CAIYTT01. The sequence goes on along the minus strand of CAIYTT010000028.1, from coordinate 28,236 downwards.
TTGTCTGATAGTATTTTACCGCCATGTTCAATACCTATAAGGGTTAGCTCTTGTTCATCGCTGTTACGCTCCCATATTTCGTAAGCCATACGGCGCATTTTAAATGCAATACGTTCTTTATCTAAAACTAATAAACTATTTTCATTCATAAAAAATCAATTTGACCTTATTGCCACCACAGGGTCTAATCTGGATGCCGACCATGCAGGAATAATTCCGGATAATATACCCACAACTATGGAAACAAATATACCTAAAAAAAAGTTATAAAATGATAAAATTACTTCAAATCCAAATACATAAGTAGATAATACACTTAATAATAGCACAATTACAATACCTGTTAATCCACCAATAACACAAAGAACAATTGCTTCCACTAAAAATTCTAATAAAATAGAAGATTTCCTTGCACCTATCGCTTTTTTAAGCCCTATAATTTTTGTTCGTTCTTTTACAGTTACAAACATAATATTTGCTATACCAAAAGAACCCACAATTAAAGATAAAATGGCAATTCCACCTCCTATAACATTAATAGTACCAAATAAAGATTCTATTGTTTTAGAAATCTCACTTAACTGATTGATGGCAAAATTGTTTCCTTGCCCTGGTTTCACTTTTCTAATTCGTCTTAAAACACCCTCTACTTCATATTTTACCTCATCAATGTTTCTACCTTTAGCTCCTTTTACAGCAAGTAAGGGGTCATTATCTAATGCTTTAACATCTATAACTGATGCGGCAGTATAATAAGAAAACATAACACAATTGTCGAAGTTAAACCCTGCCATATTTTGTCCGCTCTTTTTTAGAACACCTACTATTATAAATTGTTTTCCTAAAAAAGAAATGGTTTGTCCCAGTGGGCTAATACTTGTTTGAAACAAGGCTTTACGCACCTCATCACCAATAACTACGGTATTACTTCCCCCATCAAGCTCCGATGCATTTAAGTACCTGCCATCTGCAATTTCAATATTTTGTATTTTTTCAAAATCGCTTAATACAGCATAACAAGATATGCTGCTTGCCTCCATATCTCTGTGCTTTACATTTACATTACCCGATGTAAGGCATAAGCTTGCAAAAGCAACATCAGGCACTTGCGATACAATGCTTTTAACCTCAAACGGGGTCATACTGGGTCTTTTCAAGTACTCCCACCATTTATATTCCCCTCCTTCATCCATCCAAGGCCAGCGACCTATATACAATACATCGCTACCTAATGTTGACATTTCCTTTTGAATATTATGTTTCATACTATCCAAAACTGTAAGAACAGCAGTAATACAAAAAATACCTATTGTAATACCTAATAGAGACAAAAAAGTACGCAATTTATTTGCCCACAGTTCTTGCAGTGCTTGTATTACACTTGTACTTATTATTTGCCCTATATAATTCATGCACTGCAAACTTACTAAATTGCAATGACGTTACAGAAATCAAATGATTAATATCTAAAAAATAATCCGACATTTTTATGTTATTATCTGTATTTTTAGTTCTTTGCAATTTCATGTGCTAACTTTGTAATTCATTATATTTTTATGTATCTATTAAAAGACAAAGTAATTGTAGTTACAGGTGGTTCGTCAGGCATTGGTAAAGCATTGGTAGTTGAATGTTTGGCACATGGTGCTAAGGTTGCTGTTTGTGCCCGCAATTACCAAAAACTACAACAATTATTTAGCAATAATGCTCATTTATTATGTATTGAAGCAGATGTAAGTATAGAAACGGATTGTACTCATTTTATAGATGTTGTTATAAACCATTGGGGCAAAATAGATATACTAATAAACAATGCGGGTATTAGCATGCGTGCTTTATTTAACGATGCATCGCTAACGGTAGTGAAAGAATTAATGGATGTAAATTTTTATGGTGCAGTTTACTGTACAAAATTTGTATTACCACATATATTAAAAACGAAGGGTGTAATAGTGGGTGTTTCTTCTATTGCCGGTTTTAGGGGCTTGCCGGGTCGCACCGGGTATTCGGCATCTAAATTTGCATTGCAAGGTTTTTTAGAATCTTTAAGAACCGAATTATTAGAAACAGGTGTAAATGTGATGTGGGTAAGTCCCGGGTTTACAGCATCTAATATTAGAAATGTAGCAAGGGCAGCTAATGGTACTTTACAGGGCGAAACTCCGTTAGATGAGAAAAAACTGATGAGTGCCGAACAATGTGCTTCCATTATTATGAAGGCTATAGAAAAAAGAAAACGTACCGTAGTAATGACAAGCCAAGGCAAACTTATAGTTTTAATTAATAAATTGTTTCCCGGCATTGCGGATAGGTTAGTTTTTAATCATTTTGTAAAAGAACCGGATTCTCCACTGAAAAAAAATAGATAACATTTTTTGGGAACTAATTGCTTTTTTATTTTTATTTTACTTTATCTTTATACATATTTTTTGATTTATGAAAAAGATTCTTTGCTTATTTCTACCCCTCTTTATTAGCAATAATGCTTTAAATGCACAAACACTTTTATTTCAGCACGATACAAGTATAAAAATGTATGCTTATGGTGCTGAACAAACAATTGCTTGGTGTGGTGGGTTTAATAAACCTCAATTTGGAATGGGAGACTTAAACAATGACGGACTGCAAGATTTAGTAGTTTATGAAAGTGGTATTGGTGTATGGACTTATTTAAATAAGGGTTCTGTTGGTAATCCAAAATATGTTTATGCTCCGGAGTATGCACTTAATTTCCCACCGATATACAATTATTTAATATTGGCAGATTATAATTGCGATGGTATAGCCGATTTATTTCATAGAGGTTCTACAGGTTTCGAGGTTTATAAAGGGTATTATAATACATCTAATCAATTATGCTTCACGTTCTACCAAGACTTATATTATTATAATGATATAGATGCACATGGCCCTGCAAATGCTTATGTTAATCCGGGTGATATACCTGCTATTGTTGATATTGATGGTGATGGTGATTTAGATTTTGTGTCTTATGAACCGTTTGGACAGTGGCTTTATTATTATAAAAATATGCGCGTTGAAGACGGGCTGCCTTGCGACAGTATAAGAATAAAATTAGTAGATAAATGTTGGGGCAAGGTTTTTCAGTCTAACACGCGTTCGCATGAATTAGATATGCATTGCGATAATTCATCGTTGCACAAAACAGCGCATGTTACGCATACCGGCAATACCCCGTGTTTGTTCGATTGGGATATGGATGGTGATTATGACTATTTAGACGGTAATATTTCTTTTAATGAAATGACTTTTTTAATGAATGGAAGAATTCCAAATAATCCGTCCGGTCCGGATAGTATGGCTTACCAAGATACTATGTGGCAAAGCGTTGGACATCAGATAGAAATACCTACTTGGCCTGCTGCTTTTAATATAGATATAGACCAAGACGGAAAAAAAGATTTATTAATATCGCCTAATTCTGCCTCTACGGGTGCAGAAAATTATAAGTGCATCTGGTATTATAAAAACTATACTACCCCCGGCTCACCGAGTTGGGTTTTTCAGTCTGATTCTTTTTTAACCGATAAAACAATAGATTTAGGCACTGCTGCCATGCCGGCTCTTTTTGATTATGACAAAGATGGGAAACCGGACTTATTTATAGGCTCAGACGGCTATTTTCAGGATTCTACAGGGCTGCTAAAAAGCAAAATATCTTATTATAAAAATACAAGTGTTGCCGGAAGCCCTTCATTTACGTTGATAACGAAAGATTTCTTAGGCATCAATGCAGCAAATTTTCAAGGTATTGCCCCTGCATTTGGTGATATTGACAATGACGGAAAAACAGATATGATTTTAGGGCATAATGATGGTACATTATCTTATTATAAAAATATGGCAGCAACCGATTCTTTAACTCCCGATTGGCAATTGGTACAAACCGTACTTACAGACTCTATTGGTGATACTATTAATGTAGGTTCGTTTGCGGCTCCTTGTATTTATGATTTAGATAAAGACGGTAAAAAGGATTTAATAATAGGTGAAAATTACGGATATTTACAATATTACAGAAACGTAAGTACTGTGCCTGGTTCTATCAGTTTAAAATTAATTAATTCTCAATTAGGTGGTGTTCAGGTTGACAATAGCCATTTTTGGGGTTGTTACAGTACTCCTTTTATTGGTAAAATTGATAGTACCACTAAAGACTATTTGCTCATTGGTAGCAATTCGGGTAATATATATTTATATGATAGTGTTGATTGTGGTGATACAACGATAACCTATCCGTTACTAACTCAAAATTTCTCTTATATAGATTCTACTTATTTAAGGCAAAATGCACCGGGTACATTTTATGGTATTTACGACGGTTTCCGTTCTTCGTTAACCATTGGCGATATTGCCGGCGATGGCAGCTTAGAAATGATAGTAGGGAATATAAAAGGCGGTGTAGAGATTTATAAACGTAAATTAGTAAGCCATGTGCAAATACCTACTATAAACGAACCCGAAAATGCGAGTATAACTGTTTATCCTAATCCGGCAAAAGATTTATTAAACATAAAATGGAATGGTATAAAAGAAAGTGAAGTTGAAATTAGTATTTACAATACAGAAGGGCAGCTAATTTATGCTATTAAAAAGCCATCAATAGACGGTATATATACACAAAGTATAGCTACATTACCTACAGGTATGTATTTCTGCCAATTGCAAAGCGGTGTAAACAGGTATTATTCTAAATTTACTGTGGCAAAATAATCCGAATATGTTTTTAAGAAGTACTGTTTATAATTTGTTCTAAAAGTGTCTATATCCGTGAGTGTAACATAAATTACACCCGAAAAAAGGCACTAATTTATCATAAATGAATATAGACCATAAAAACACGCTTCCGGTATTAATTTATTGTATTATTTACAATATTATTATGCTATATTTTTTATATTTAGCAAACACATGCCATGGTGAAGAATGCAGTTTAGTATATATGCTATACCTATTTTATTTCTGGATTATTGCAGCAATTGTAACAATTACTCTTTTATTTTTGGAAATATTAAAATTAAGAAGGGCAATAGATTGGTTATTTCTATTTTTATCCACACCAATTTTATGGATTTTGGTCTATATTTTGTTTCAATAATACGCAATATAATTACAAATGATATGTAAAGCATAAAAATACGAGCATATTATAATGACATAGGTAGAAGCAAAAGAAATGGAAAACATTTTTCCATTTTAAAAGTGTAATAATTATGTCCTATATGTATTTTATCATATTATTCTGTTCGGTTCTTGGCATAAAATTTCTCACTCTGAATATGACCATACTGTCTCACCTATTTTTGCCGCTAGAAATCTAATGTAATCTTTTTTTACCATAAATGCAGTGTTGCAACGTGTTTATACTACCGAAATTTTGTAATTGTACATATATTACGGTAAAAACTTTAAGTAAATTGTTTTATTGCCTTTGTTTGCACATACTCGGTTTTTGTAAATATTGTTACAGTGGAAAATCATTTACAGGTTATGTTGTAAAGGATAGGAGCAGTGAATTTTATTGCAAATAACTATATCCATGCTATAATAAAGAAAGAAAGGAAGTAACGAAAAAATCGGGAAATTGGTTTTTTGCATTTCGAACCTGATAGCTGATTTTGAAAAGGCAATAAATATATCCTTAAACTCAATACTACATGGACATCAAGCAGTATTAAGCCGAAAGAAACTCTGCAAAAATTGCTCTTTTCCGCCGAAATTTTGTAATCACTGTTAAAGTGGTGCATTTCGAACGAAAGTGAAAAATGAAGTTTTCGCTAATTGCAGACCTACAAGGAGCTTTAAATTTTAAAGAAAAGGGACAAACTGCTGTTAAAAGCTATTTGTCCCTTTCTGCGGAGAGAGAGGGATTCGAACCCCCGGACCTATAACAGTCAACAGTTTTCAAGACTGCCGCAATCGACCGCTCTGCCATCTCTCCGCGGACAAAATTAAAGCATCCTAATGACAATCAAAAAGATTTTTTTCATTTTGGTGTATATTTTCCGTTTAAATGTTTTAAAAATAATATTCACATAACCTTTTAAAGAAAATTTATTTGTAAGCGTTACCAGATTTAAGTCCTAAATCTATACAATTGTAACTGTTTATAAGTATTATTTATACATTAATTAATGGAACTATTGCCTAGTATTCTACATTTGTATAAACAATTTAGAAATGAAAAATTATCTTTTTCTTTTAACTTTACTGATAAACTTTACTTCGTGTGCACAAAACGAGAATTTTGAAAAATCTAAAGCTTTTAAACAAATGAATAACACACAGGGCATTACAAAAGATAAAAAAACAGAAATAGCTACATTAGGAGCCGGTTGTTACTGGTGTACGGAGGCTCAGTTTCAACAATTAAATGGAGTAATAAAGGTAGAATCGGGCTTTAGTGGGGGTAAAGTGGCTAACCCAAGCTACCATGATGTTTGTACCGGCACAACCGGCCATGCGGAGGTATGCAATATTACTTACGACGCAAGTATAATTAGTTTTGACGAAATACTAGCTGCATTTTGGGTATGCCACGACCCTACGCAACTAAACAAACAAGGCAATGATATAGGTACACAGTATCGCTCAGTAATTTTTTATCATAATGAGGAGCAAAAAACAAAAGCTGAAGATTATAAAAAGAAACTAAATGATGAAAAAGCATGGGCTAATCCCGTTGTAACAGAAATTTCTCCTTTCACTATATTCTATAAAGCTGAAGGCTACCATCAAAATTATTACAACGAAAATGGAGACCAACCTTATTGTCATTATGTAATTGGCCCTAAAATAGATAAATTCAAAAAAATATTTAAAGACAAAATAAAAACTAAGAAGTAATAAAGCATTTTTTTGAAATCAACAATAGGACTTTATAGATAGCATACTTATTAAGTATGCTATCTATAAATAAGAAATTTGAATAGTTACAATTTATTACATTAATCAAATTTCACTTTCAATACAGCTCGCCTATTCTTAGCACGACCTGCTTTTGTACGGTTAGATGCAATTGGTTTTTTGTATCCATAGCCTATAGTTACCAATCTTGCTGGCTCAATGCCTTTGTTTAATAAATACTTTTTTACAGCATCAGCCCTTGAATTAGAAATTTTATTATTTACTTTTGCTGAACCTATTGTATCACAATGCCCTTCAACAATAATATCTACTTCCGGATTATCATTTAAAACTTCTACTAAAGAATCTAAATAACCAAAACTTGTTTTCTTAATAATTGTTTTTCCAAATTCAAAATGAATTAATTGGGGTTGAAAATCTTGTAATGCCCTTCTTTTCTTTTTAGCAACAGTATCTATTGGGCAACCATGATTTGACAATGGTCCTGGCTTTGTGGGGCATGCATCTTCTTTGTCCGGTATTCCATCACCGTCAGTATCCGGACACCCGTGAAATTGTAATAAGCCGGGTTCGGTTGGGCAAGAATCTGCTCTATCCGGTATCCCGTCTCCATCCGTATCAGGGCAACCGTGAAATTGTAATAAGCCGGGTGTTAAAGGACAGGAATCATCCAAATCTCTTATCCCATCTCCATCGGTATCCGGACAACCATGAAATTTTGCTATTCCCCAAGTATTTGGGCATGAGTCATCACAATCCGGTATGCCATCATGGTCATGGTCGGGACATCCTAAAAACTGAATCAGCCCTGAATCAAAAGGACACCTGTCTTTTTTGTCCGGTATGCCGTCATGGTCAGAATCTTTGGCTTTACCAAAAAGAAATCTTACACCTAAATTTACACCATAGGTTTGGTTTACACTATTGGTTACACTATTTAGTAACGAACTATAATTACCGGGCTTATCTGTTAAAACGGCTATTGTATTTACCGGTTTTTTAAAGTTTTGATAAATATAGTAAAATCCCATATTTAAATACCACCTTTCAGAAAGTCTGTATGTGATTGCAGGCTGCAATAAATAACCTATAGAGCCAATCGTATATTTTACAGCAGCTGTTTTATTTGTTACACCTTGTTTCAATGCAACATTATAATGTTCAATATTTTGCATACTATCAAAATAATGACTCATATTTCCGGTAGGGTTTTTTGCTGTATAATTAGATTGCGTTATCAACCAATCATTTTTATCTAATGTAGCTCCGGGATCATATACCCACCCATTATCTGACGAACGTAAATAAGCTGCTTCATAATTAAAAGTAGCATTGGTGGTATAAGCATTTTCTATTTGCACATTATACAAAATACCTGCATCAACAGTAAAGCCAACTTTTTTTGTAAATTGTGTTTTATATTTAAAAACTAAAGGTATATTAATATTTGTGGTTGTAATAGATTCTTTTATTGGATTATTTGCCGTAATTATTTGCCTAAAAATAGCACCTCTTGCATCATTAGATTGATATTCTGTATGAAAATAATCAATACCAATTTCATTACTTTGTTGCATATATAAAAATCCTATACCGATACCAAAATGCTTTTTCTCACCAAAAAAATAACCAATTTGTATATCGCCACCTAACGAAACCCCTTGTTTTACATTTAGTTTTCCAATACTTGTATTAATTGAATTAAGATAATTTTTAGATAAGTCGGTATAAGACAGTTCCTGATTTAATAATCCGCCTTTAAAATTAAAATCTATAAAGCAATGGTAAGGAGTATAGTATTTATAGGTAGGTACTTTAAAAGTATCTTGTGCATTTGCACCTAAAAAACTAAAAACGATTACAAGCAATAAAAAAGCTTTTTTCATTTATATAATTAAAAAATTAGCGAATATTAGACTTGAGGAATTTAGTTGTTACTGTTTTAATATTATCTCTATATATCTCTATCAAATACATTCCATTAGATAAGTCTTTTAAACCCACGCTCACTTTATTTCCATTTAATATTTCTGATTTTAATGTTTTACCACTGAGGTCAATAATATTAAATGATAAAACACCTGCTGTGTTGCCAATTGTTTCTATTATCAAATAATCATTAGCTGGGTTGGGATATACTTTTACATCAAAAGAATTTTCCGCATTTACGTTGTTAATTCCGGTAGGTTGATTTAAATACGTTTTTTGAAGACAAGAACCACTTGTTGTCATAACCCAATAGTATTTATGTGCAGTGTCTAAATCAGGTATATAATAGTTTTGATTTATTTCATTAAAAATTAAGGTAGAATCTAAAGTTGTTTTATCATCATATCCCCATTGGTAGGTATCAACCGAATTTTGTAAACATATTAAATTTCCATTATCATATATTACAGACACAGGAGCCGCTTGATTTGAACTAGCTCTTACAATAACAGAATCATTACTATAACATTTTACACCTGTGTAGCTTGTTGCTAAAATTACGACTGCTTCTCCGCTGTCAATAAAGTTAACCAAACAATATTGTTTATCGCTACCTACAGCCCAAACAGTACAATTATTTCCTATCCAAGTATAACTTTCATTTGCAGGCTTAGCAACTGTGGTACCAAAATTTTGATACATTGTGTTATTGCAAACAGTAGAATACGATTTTGTAGTAATTGGTGTAGCAGCAGGGAGTGGGTTAATTCTTAATTTTACATTTTGTGAATCTTTACAGCCTAAATAAGTCATAGTATAAACATAAACAACGCTATCGGGGAAAGGAGTAGTATTGTGTAATATTTCAGAAATAGCTCCTGTACCGCTATTGGTGGCAGGTAGTATTCCGGACACCGGAACTCTATTCCAAGCAAAAACAGTACCTACAGAATCACTTAAAGGCGTATAATTGAACGCTGTATTGTCGCAAATTGCACTCGGCGTTAAGCTACTTCTTAACACAGCCAATGGCGTAACATTAACCGTAATACTATCCGAATTATTACAAGAATTAGCATCAACGGCATGTAAAATGTAGGTTCTTAAAGATGTAGGATGAACAATTACCGTATCTGTAATACATGTAGTACAAGATAGGTCTGTACCACCGGTCCAATGATAGGGTCCTGATGCACCACTTACAACGATAATGGTATCATGCTCTCCATTGCATATTGTATTTCTACCAGACAATACTATTACAGACGGTACATCAACCATTACAGTAGTACTTGCCGTATCTATACACCCATGACTATTAATTGCTGTAACCGTATAGGTTGTTGTTATGGTTGGGCTTGCCGTTGGATTCGCACAGGTATTGCATGACAAATCGCTTACAGGTAGCCAGCTATAAGTGCCTGTGCCTCTCGTAAGATTAGCTGTTAATACAGTAGAGCTTTGTTTACATATTAATGCCGGGTGATTTACAGTAACCGTTGGCGTAGGGAAAATTAAAACTGAGTCGGTAGTATGCATTGTTTCCGAACAATGATTTTGAGTAATTATCACACTCGGATTATATTTACCGGTATCATTGTAATTAAAAGTGAGGTCGGGTATAGTTGTTATGGTATCGGAATAGGGTGGACGAGACCATATATAATTTGCGTCTAATGCATAGGTACTTGTAGGATTTAAATGGAAATGTACCGATTGATTTTGGCAAATACTATCTCTAATAATGCTAAGTGTACCTGTAGGCCCATGTACCCAAACTTTAAACGAAACCGTATCTAAGCAATTCAGGCTATCTTTGGCGGATAAAGAATAGTAAGAATAGGCTTCATTTGCCAACGGATGAATTACAGTTGTATCGCATGTAGCACAACTAAAAGAATCTGTCGGACTCCAATTATATGATAAAGGCATAATACCATGTGTAGTAACATAAACAGTATCGCTTTGCCCGAAGCACATACTATCTAACTGGTGCAGTGCCATTCTAAAAGGCACATCTATATTAACTCTTATGTAAACAGAATCTTTACAACCAATGCCACTTGTACCCACAACTTTATAGATTGTATTTACGGTAGGCGTAGCCACAGGATTAAGACATGTAGAACACGATAAGGACGCAGCAGGCGACCAAACATAAGTACTTGCCCCGGTAGCACTCAAAGAATCTGTAGCATTGCGGCAGATAACGGAATCACCAACTGCGTGTATTGTAGGTGATGCACTCACATAAATAGAATCAGTTGCATATACCATTACTGGGCAAGTGCCATGCAAGATTTGCACATTAGGATGTATGATTCCCGAGCTGCCTAAAGTAAATACAGTAGAGTCAACTGTTGTAGATGTTGTAGTACCTACTGTCCAAATAAAAGAAGGGTCTAATGACACCGAACCGGTGGGCGTTAAGTGTAATTTAACTGTTTTACCGGCACAAATAGTATCAGGGCTAAAAGTAAGAATTCCTGTTGGTCCACCTATTGTTAGTGTTTGTCTCATGGTATCTTTACAACCTAAAGGAATAGAATCAATCAAGGTTACTACATATGTACCAGGAAAATTATAGGTATAGCCTGTAACGTGGTTTGCAATTGAAAATACACTTGAATCTATACCCATTTTCCAAATATTGGTATAAGCTGTTGATGTATGAATGGTATTTATTGTTAGTGGCGGACAAGCTCTAAAATTAGCACTTAAAGTAAAACTATCACGGATGCTTGAATTACCTACATTAATTATTACCGGAACGGTTGAAGTATCAATACAACCCACACCAACAGAATCAGAACTACCGGGTAAAGAGACCACAATTACGTTAACAGTATAAATGCCATTTACAGTATATATGTGTGTTGTATCCTGTCCTATGCTGTTAATTCCTGTAGTTCCGTCCCCAAAATTCCATGTATAAGTTGATAGTGGTGTGGTAGAATGAAAACCTACTTTTACAAATGTACAAGCAAGTGTATCGTTAGAGTAAAAATGAGCTAATGGTTTTTGTGTTTTTATTTGTATTGTATCCATATCCACACAACCTAAATCATCAGTAGCAATTCTAATTACATTATGCAAAGTACTTATAGTATCATAATATAAATAACTGGTATCTCTGCCAATACTAGTGTATTGGATTCCGCCTGTATTCCATGCCCATTTCCTGCTTACAATACTACCACCTGCTCGCGCGGTATCATTATCATGTAAATGAATTAAAAGAGGTGAACATCCTTTACGTATATCTACAGTAAAACCCGTATCTCTTAATCCATTGGTATAACCGGGTGCAGTAATAGTAATATAGTTGGGGTTAGTAATTGAATCAATACATCCGTATTTATTAGTTATAATTAATTTCACCGTATCACTTCCCAAATTGGTAAATGATTTCAACATAGTATCTGTTGTTGCAGATGATAAAATTGAATAAGTACCACCATCTTTAAATTTCCATTTGTAATTATTATAGAAACCTCCATAATGAGCAATAGGCCCTGTAAATTTAATAGGGCTATTTCTACACGCTACCGTTTTACTAGCGGTAAATGTATCTACTGTCGGGTCAATTGGATATACATAAACAGCTATTTTTTTAATATTAGAACATGCATGTGTAGAATAATAACCTGAATCAGTTAATGTTACGGTATATGTACCCGGTCCACTAAATGTATGCGAGACTGTTCTATGAGTGGAATCTAAATTAGAAGCACTTAATGCATCTCCAAAATTCCATTTAAAGTGATGTACATTAGGAACGCCTACAGTCGTATCGCCAACAGAAGTATTTGTAAATTTATGTGTAAGATATGCAGTTGGGTTTATTGAATATGATATACAATTTGCTGCAATTATAGAATCTGTAAAATTAGCACTTGGAAAATAGATAAAAATAGAGTCTCTAAGGGTATCTGTAAAACAACCGTTATAATTTCCCAAAAAATAATTGCGTTCCCAACCTGGGATATAAAAACCTACTTTATCTGTGTCTTTACGTATAGGCGACCCTGCTACATTCCACAACTCGGAGGTACATGTACTACAGTTAGCAATAAACATAATGGAGTCATTTGGACACAGGGAATCCGGTAGTGCATTAATAGCATAAATAGGATGGTCGCCAACCGGAACAATAGTTGTATCGCTTAAGTAGCATCCACCAAAAGCAGTATCTAAATGATAGTAATGAATCAATTTAAATCTACCAGCATAGGTATAAGTATGTACACCACTATCTGCCATTGAAATATCAGAACTTGTACCATCTCCAAAAGCAAAAGAATCTGTATAGAAGGTAACATTTGGGTTTAAATAAGAATAATAATTGAGTGCTAACGGAAAACAACCGGAGTCGGTAATTACACCCGCTGAATTCTTTAGTACAATTGAATCTTTTGGTAAATTAATATTGATAAAATTTACAATAGAATCTTTTGAGGTACAGCCATGTATATCAGTAACTTGTATTGAAGGTGTAAAATAACCTAAAGTATCATATATGTGTACCGAGTCGGAATGAGCAGTATTTATCGCAGATAAATAACCATGTGCATTTTCACCAAAATGCCAAATTTTAGATTGAATACTTGCCGTGTCAAAAATAGTAGATGTAAAATGAACAGTGTCATTAATACTGCATCTATATGCATGTGTTGCACTTATAGAAACTGCAGGCAATGTATCAATTATTACAATATGGCTTACTGTATCACTACATCCTAATGCATTTCTTATAGAATCGTAGATTCTATAAACACCCGGTGTATTATAGATATGAGTTCCGGATGAATAAATACTGGTATCATTTATTACTGAAGAAAATCTAAAATGTCTATAAGTAGGCCTTGTTGCACCTGAAGTAGGTGTGCTATTATCTATATATGTAAAAGGAGTACCTACGCAGAAAGTATTTGTTATAATACCACTTGAAGTTGTAGTATAAAAATTGCCTACAAAATTACCCACTCTAATATAATTGGTTCTTATTAGCCGGCTAGTACATGTACCGGCAGAGGCAATAAGAGTGTCAGAGTAATTCCCGGAAGTTGTATAAGTATGGCATGGATTAAAAGCAGTACTAGAAGTACCATCACCGAAATGCCACAAAAAGCTTACTGCAGTAGTAGATGTATTTGTAAAACAAACCGTTCTTGGTGCGCCACAAGGAGTGGTATCAACTGCATAAAAATTGGCTGTTGGTAATGAGTCCATGTGTATATAACCGGTTTTAGTTAAGCTATTACTACAACCACACCCATCGGTTTCTACTAATGATACTGTTAACGAGTCAGGAATATGTATTAATCGATTATAAGTTATGGATACTGATGCTAAACCTATTGTATTTATAACGGCGGTACTCGTACCGGTATCTATATTCCAAGTATAATTTGAAGTACAGCCAATTGTAGTATCCGAATTATTTGTAAATACAATAGTTTGCGGCACACAACTAATTACTGTATCACTTGCAGTAAAGCGAATAACATGTGGTGCTGTTACTGTAATATAATTTGGCATTGTAATAGAATCTGCATTGCCCAATGCATCATAAACAATCAATTTTACATCATAATGTCCTGGAGTTGAATAACTAAAATATGGGTTTGCTACATTATCTGTATCACCAACACTTAAATTATCAAATACCCAATGATATCTTGATATGGCACCACCGGTAGTGGCATCTGAAAAATGCACTAAAAAATGACTAGAGGAGGTTACACAACCCGCAGACCTATCTGATGTGAAATTGGGAATTAAAGTTGCATAAACGTTTGTAGAAAAAGAAAAAAATAATAATAGTACAACGAGTCTAATGTTAATCATATATTTTACTATTTTATACCAAAAAATGTCGATAAATGAAATGTAAATGCTAAATTAATATACAAAATTTTTACTTTATAAAAAAATAAAAATGTATAAAATTTAACAAAGTACAAAGTTACAGTTTTTTTAAATAAATTGCTTTGGTTATTTAAAAAATGAAACATATTTTTTATCTTTATTATAACAAATTATACATATTATTGTATTTATCCATCCTATTCTAATTTGTTTTTTTTAAATAATTTATTGAAATGGCATTTTATTTTGCATACATCTAAATACAAATACGACATTAATACTATTTACTCAAAACAATATGTATAAATAATTGTTTAAATCTTATTTAATATTGTATGGTTTTATGTATTATTGTGCAATATACTTTTTATTATTCAAGTTTTGTATGAAGATTACATTTTTTAATATTAATTTTCGATTATTATTTTTTGTTTTTATATCTGTATTTTTCTGTAATTCAAATACAGCACAAATGATAGGAACAGAGATATTTCTACAAGGGCATTGGTTAGAGATAGGTCAATCTACAAATGGTACTTTTGGCAGTACGTCAGTCCCTGCCGGCTATCACCCTCATGGTTTTATAAATAATTTAGCTGAAGTATATGATTACGGCCATGACGGATGGACAATAGGCACACCTCCTGAATATGGAGATTATACATTTCCGGGTAGCCCGTATGAAGGCTGGGGTTTGCAAGTAAATGGATTGTACAATCAGGCAAATTATATTACGCCAGGTACTTTTTCCGGTACAGGAACTCTTACCGGTAATAATGTTTCTTATTCAAACCGCAGCGGTCGAATGACCGCCAATTGGCAAGGTACTGCAAGCAGTGGCAACTTGGTTATAGACCAAACAACCTATATTGATACTGAGGCGTCATGGGTTGTAATTAATACAGTACTTAAAAACACATCTGCTGCAGCCATACCAAACATTTATTATATAAGGATATGCGACCCAGATAACGATGAAACCCAAACCGGTGGCAGTTTCTCTACTGTTAATTCTATTAGTTTCCAAAACGATGCATTACACAGGGTTTTAGTTTCGGCAAAAGGTACTGCATATACTAATTGTTATATGGGTATTGGTACTAAAGATTGTAGGGCAAAATGCTTTAGTTATACACCCTTTATTTTAGCAACAACAACAGATTTCAGTACTATTTGGAATCAAACTTTAGCAGGAACGACCTTCACTGGCGGACTACCTGCCGGCGATAATGGAATAGGACTTATTTTTAATGTTGGTAATATTGCTGCCGGTGATAGCACCATTCTTACTTATGCCTATATTTTTAATGACTCAACCGGTGTTGACAGTGCCTTTCCCGAGCCGCAAATTGTAACTTTGGGCTTAGCCTACGATGCTACCGATACTGTAAAAAGATGCCAAGTATCCGATTCAACTTTCCCTGTAAGCATAAGTAATGGCATTGATAAAGTATGGTTTGGTAGCCAATGGACTTGGTCGCCTTCAGTGGGGCTTTCTACTACTACAGGTATTTATAATAATGTAAATTTCAATGCTCTTGCCGGTATTACAACCTATACCATTACAGGCACAAACCCAATGATGAATGATTGTGCTGCAAAGACATTTTACCTAACCGTTGACCCTACTCAACCCGTTATTACCATAACACCGGGCAGTACAACAACGTTTTGTGCAGGAGACAGTGTTGTGCTTATGGCAAGTATTAGTGCGGGTTACACTTACCAATGGTATATGAATAGCACAATTATTGCAGGTGCTACAAATAGTTCTTATGCAGCTTATGTTAGTGGTAATTATAATGTTGTTGTAAATTATTTATTTTGTACCAATAGTTCATCCGTTACAAGTGTAACTGTTAATCCTTTACCTACAGCTATTTTGGGAACTAACACAATTTGCGTTGGTAATACTGAAATACTTTCTGATACTTCTATTGGTGGAATTTGGAGTAGTACTAATCTTGGTCTTGCTACAATAGACCCATCTTTAGGTAATATTACTACAATTGCTTCCGGTACAGACACTATTGTTTATACATTGCCTACAAATTGTTCAGTTAATTTGCCAATAACTATTCATCCGATTCCTTTTGTACCAGTTATTACCGGTATAACAAATATTTGTACAGGTACTGTTACAACTATGAATAATGGTTTACCCGGTGGTGTTTGGTCCTCTTCAAATAACAGTATTGCAACTATTAACGCATTAACAGGATTTGTTACAGGTATTTCACAAGGTATTGTTACCCTATCTTATACCGACACAAATATATTTGGTTGTAGTGCAACTGTAACTATCGCTGATACCGTAAATGCGATACCGGTATATGCACCAATAACAGGAATTATAAATGTATGTATTGGCAACCAAATTACGCTTTCTGATTCTATATTGTTCGGCACCTGGAGTAGTGCAGATAATACGATTGCCACTATAGACCCTTTTACCGGTATTGTAACCGGAATAGCACAAGGAACGGTAAAAATTTATTACAATATTACAAGTATCTGCGGAATAATTACAGACTCTACAACTATTACCGTAAATCCGCTACCAACTATTGCACCAATTATTGGTCCTTCCGGTTCAATATGTTCTTTTTCAGCTATTACACTTACAGATAGTATTCCGGGCGGTTTGTGGACTAGCAGCAATACAACAGTTGCAACTGTAAACAGCATAAATGGTAGAGTAAATGATATTACTGCGGGTAATACTACTATTACTTATATTATTACTGATATAAACGGCTGTAGTAATTCTACAACTTTCAATCTAACATTTGCAGGTAATATTAATGCTTATTTAACACCACATAGTTCTATTACGCTATGTCGTACCAATCATATTTCCATGCATGTACATTCTTTTTCAAGTTCCTTAGCCTATCAATGGCAAATGAATGGTACTGCAATTACTGGGGCAACAGATAGTACTTTTACAACTACGACACCCGGTATTTTTTCCGCTTTAATATCAAATGGAACTTGTTCTGAAGTTTTACCTACATTAAGTGTTTTACCGCAACCACACCCTACTATAACTAAAGATGGAACAAGTTTACTGTTTACCGGTTCTTTTTATAGTTATCAATGGTTATTAAATGGCACTATAATACCCGGTGCTACAACAAGTATTTATATTCCTGCCATTTCCGGAAATTATTCTATTATAGCAACTGATATAAATGGATGTGCCGATACATCATCAGCATATATTTTTACTAACGGAACTAATAATATTGAAAACATAAATTACAATAGTAAAAATGTTAGTTTTTACCCTAATCCGGCAACTACTCTATTACATATTGATGCTCCGTTTGAAACAATTGTAAAAATCATTTCTCCTGATGGTAAAAATTTAATTCAAGAAAAAAGTGCTAAAGATATAAATATTGAAATGCTGAATATTGGAGTATTTATAATTCAAATTTATGACAATAATGGACTTTTAATACTAACAGATAAATTGGTGAAGATAAAAAATTGATAACTATTAAATGTGCTTTTTTTATTTATAACGAATAAATTTTGATTTAAAGTTTTCACTACTGAATATTTTAAGAATGCTAAATGACTTCTTTGAATAGTAAGCCACATACATAAAATATATAATTTGCAAAACGATTTATACAAATTAATAGCAATTCGTAAGTTTATATAATTTTTTTATTTTGAAGATATAATATCAGGTGATTTTTTTATTTATACAAAATTCCACGTTTTATTATGCCAATGCAAGTGTTGTGTTTTCTTAATGTAAATACAATATTTATAATATAAATAAAACCACTATTTTGTGCTTTTAATACCGTTTTTAATTTTTTTATGAATTAAATTAAACAAACCAACATTAGGCATACATGCAAAAAAAAATGTATAGAAATAGTAGTAGCTAATCTATGCCCTGCCTAATTTTTAATATTCTTATAATTATTAGAGTATTAAAATAATAGCTAATAGTGCTGCAATAATTTGAAAATATATTTAAAAATATACATTAAATAATCGCATGTGTTTGCAAAATATAAATATTGTATAATTGTATATTGTACAATTATTTAAAACCGGTAGTGTGTTTTTGCAATCTGAATAGTCGCTAATAAATAAGATACTATTCAACCGGTTTTAATTTAGCAGTAAAATGTCTTAGCATAGGTGATTCTTCAATTATTTGCATCCCTTTAATGCCATTTCTTCTTTCAAAAACATCTATAATTACTTCTGCTACATAATCAATATGGCTTTGGGTATATACACGTCTGGGTATTGCTAAGCGAACTAATTCTAACTGTGCCGGAATTAGATTATGGTTATCATCGTACTTTCCAAACATAAGTGAGCCTATTTCCACACTGCGAATACCACCTTCAATATATAATGCACCAACAAAAGCTTGTCCCGGATATTGGTTTACCGGTATGTGCGGAAGGAACTGTTTTGCATCTATATATACAGCATGTCCACCTGCAGGCTGCATAACAGGCACCCCGGCAGCAATCAGTTTATTAGTTAAATATTCAATGCTTCTAATTCTATATTGTAAATAATGTTCGTCTAAAACTTCGTTTATGCCAATGGCAATAGCTTCTAAATCTCTGCCAGCCAAGCCACCATATGTAGGGAAACCTTCTGTAATTACTAATAAATTTCTGCAATTTAAAGCTAACTCTTCGCTACGCATAGCTAAGAAACCACCTATATTAGCAAATGCATCTTTTTTGGCACTCATGGTGCAACCATCTGCATAAGAGAACAATTCAGCAGCTATTTCCCTCACTGTTTTATTTTCATAACCTGCTTCTCTTAATTTTATAAAATAACAATTTTCAGCAAACCTACATGCATCAATAAAAAGTGGAATGTTATGTTCTGTACATATTTGCCTTACAGCTCTTATGTTTTTCATGCTTACAGGCTGTCCACCACCCGAATTATTTGTAACCGTAATTAAAACAAGTGGAATATTACCTGCACCTATTTCGAGTATGTGTTTTTTTAATAATTCAATATCTAAATTACCTTTAAATGGAGCTGCTACTGTAGGTAGTTTTCCTTCTTCACATAAACAATCAATACCCTCTGCCCCCGAAAATTCTATATTAGCTCTGGTAGTATCAAATAAAGTATTACTTAAAAAATATTTTCCTTTACCGCCTAAAATACTAAAAAGAATTTTTTCGGATGCCCTGCCCTGATGGGTAGGTATCACAATAGGCAAACCGGTAATGTCTTGTATTGCTTTTTCGAAACGAAAAAAGCTTGGGCTTCCTGCATACGATTCATCACCTTGCATAATACCAGCCCATTGATTACTACTCATGGCACTTGTTCCACTGTCGGTTAAGAGGTCTATTAATACGTCGTTTGAATGTATTAGAAACGGATTATAGAATGCTTTTTCTAATATAACTTCTCTTTCTTCTTTTGTATTAAAATAAATAGGTTCTACAGATTTTATCCGGAATGGTTCTATGATTGTTTTCATAAAATAAATTGTTTTTTTAAGAATGGAATAATGGAATAATTAATTTTTACATGCATTCTGCCGCCAGTGCATTTATTCGCATAAGAGGTAAAAACTAAGAAGGTCGGTTGATAATATTTTTCCAAATATTCATGTAGCAAAAGTATATTAAGATAAAAAGACTAAAAATGATTTTAGTCATTTTTAGTCTTTTTATCAAACATGATTATGAAAAAGGAGGTATTTATTAATCGTGGTCAATCATAAATTTTTTTCTACGTCTATATTTAAGATAGTCATTACCTTTTTTTGCAAACCATGCTGTTGCTGTACCTATTATTGCACCTGCTGCTACATCAGACGGGTAATGCATACCTAAATACATTCTGGAATAACCAACAGACGCAGCCCATAAGTATGATGGAACAACTACATACCATTTGTGGTAACACATGCTTAATGACGTTGCTGTGTTAAAGGCAAATGAAGTATGCCCGGATGGAAATGTAGGGTCGGTATCCCATTGATAGGGATTTAAATTAGTATAAGTAATATATGGTCTATCTTTGTTAAGTGTATATTTAAATCCTTCGGTAGCTAAAAAATTTAAGCCTAAGCCTGCAATTGTTTGTAATCCTTTTTCGAAAGTAATATTATCGTGTTTTGCATAACCCACAATAATTTCTGTAATAGGGGCGGCAACCGCAAAAGGATACACGGAATTAGTGGTAACAATCATTATGCCATCCGTACCTTTTGTTCTTTTATTAAAGTTGCGTAATAATTGTATATCTGCATTTTGTGCAATACAAACAGTATCTGTTAAAAACGAAAAAACAGAAAAACAGATAATAAGAAAAATATTTGATGTATATGTTTTCATTAATTGAATTCAAAATTACAAATAAATAATAAAAAACAAATTTCTAAATGAAAGCTATAACTTTTTTTGCAAAAGTAGGAAAACCAATTTTTACGACCCCCCATTTATTAATTCGCAAGCAATAAAAAAATACTATTTTCCCCTGCCTTGAAAAATAACAGTAAAAGTATATAAAATTATTTTTACATCAAGCGCTAAAGAACAATTTTCTATATAAAGTAGGTCATATTTCATTCTCTCAATCATTTCATCAACATTTTCGGCATATCCAAATTGCACCATACCCCAAGAAGTAAGACCGGGTTTTACTTTATGTAAATATTTGTAATGTGGATTTCTATTGCTGATAATATCAATATAATGTTTCCTTTCCGGACGAGGACCAACGAGAGACATATCTCCAATAATAATATTGAAAAATTGTGGTAATTCATCAATTCTCCATTTACGCATAAATCTACCCCATTTGGTAATTCTTGGGTCTAATTTACTAGATAGTGCTGGCCCTGCTTGCTCGGAATCAACATACATTGACCTAAATTTGTATATGTAGAAGGGCTTGCCGTATAACCCAATTCTTTCTTGTTTATAAAAAATAGAACCTTTTGATGACAACTTTACCATTATTGCATTCAATAGCAAAAATGGTAATAATAGCAAAAGTGACAGCGAGGAAAAAGTAACATCAATAATACGTTTACACACTCTTTGCCAATCCGGCATTAATTCCGGGTGTATATGTATGAGTATTGCATCGTAAACGTTGCTTGTTTTAACAGACCCAGATAAGATGTCATAATAATCAGGCAAAACCTTTACTACAACAGGGCGGTAACAAAGCCTGGTTAATATATTTTCAAGTAAATGATGTTCTGCGGAATCTACAGCAACAATAACTTCTTCAATATCATACTTATCAATAATTTCTTCTAATTGCGACAAATGACCCAATTGGGGTAAAAACTTAGACATACCATTACTTGATTCTTTATTTGAATAAATGAAGCCTAAAAAAAGATTACCTAATACCTTCGGGTTATCTAAAACTTGCTGGTAAATATCAATTGCCTTTTGGTTTCCGCCAATTATTAGGGTATTAAAACCTACTTTATGATTTATAAGGTTTAGTTTTACAATATATAAAATAAATAATCTTAAAATGAGTATTATGGTGGTTTGAATAAATAAATAGTTTGTAGCAGCTTTTATAAAATAAGAATAATCTCTGGTATCGTTGGCAAAAACAAAGATGGATACAATTATACAGCCTAGTATACAGGATATTAATGTACGGTTGATTTCATTTAAACGAGACTTACGATATAAATCAAAATAGGTGCCGGATACCCAGAACGCAAATAACCAACTTAAAGGTATTATTAGTAATGTATTTACATAATCTCTAAGATTAAAAATAGGTAGTATTTCTGAGTAACTTAGTTTAGTAAGTAGATGTTGTCTATGAATCCAAAATAAAAACCAAGCCAATGAAGAACCAAGATAATCAAGCAAGATTAATTGCCTGACTGCTTTTTTTTTCAATGGATTTAATATCATAAGTTGGATTAAAAAGTAATAAGTTGAACATTTGCTATTAACATAGTTCCTGTTTTAATTCCTTTCGGCATTAAAGAGGTATCATAATTAGCTTTAATATACATATTATAAGATGTTCCTTGATATTGTGCGTTAAAATCTGCAACACTTAAATAAAAGTGTTTCCACCCTGCATTCGGATAAAGTCCGGTTAGGTAGTAGGGTGTTGAAGAAATGGTGCTTACATTGGCTTGTAGCCCTATATAAAATGGAATTGTTGTTTTATAATCAAATTCTATAAAAGCTGAATTACCTTTTGCAATAGCAAAAGTAGTAGAGGTACTATCTACCGAACTATCGGCAGGTGAATTGAGTACTATTTTTCCACAGAAAAAGGTATCAAAATATTGCGTCATTGGTAGGGTGTTGCCCCAATTAGAAAAACCAGTTATGCCGGAGCCTGTACCGGAACCGAATAATGAAATTTGGGTACATTTTACCGCACTGAAATAAGTTGTTTTGGGTTGATGGTAAATTATTTTTCCGGGTTGAGCATTAAAGGTTACGGTATCAATAGTATAAAATGGATAACCGGTCATCATATTATTTTGCCCGTCTATCAACACTCCGGGCATTAATTCTAATTGACCGCTTCCGGTACACATTACCGGAAAAGTAGCCGGTAAATCAAATACTCCTATCGGACTATTATTATAATATACCCATACTGCATTTATATCATGTGTTTTAGACAAATATTTGTTTGCAGGCGATGTAAATGTAAAAGAGTCAATATGAAAGTAGGTAGGAACATTTTCGGCAGGATTTATTATATTACAACTTTGTAAATAATAAATTGCAAGAAAAATGAATATATAATATTTTAACTTTATTTTTGAAATATGCATGTCGGTACTCTCCGTTATCGTAAACGCAAAAAAGTTTTAAACATTGTGTAATTCATTGTGTTGGCTCATTTTTTTTAGTATCTTATAAGCTACATCCATTGCTTGGTAACCATCGTGTACACTAACACGTGTGGGAAGATTATTTATTATAGCCATAGCAAAATCGGTTAATTCCATATTTATAGCATTTACAACAGGCACTTCGGGTAGCTGAACGGATATTATTTTTTTTTCGCCATTCCCAATTTCAATTGGGAAATCCATTAAGCCTGAAGCTGTATTTGGTTCTTTTAATCGTATTATTTCTGTTTTTTTCTCTAAAAAATCCATACCTATATAGGCGTCACGTTGAAAAAGGCGTACTTTTCTCATCCTTTTTAATGAGATTCTGCTTGATGTTAAATTTGCAACACAACCATTATCAAACTCAATTCTTGCATTTGCAATATCGGCTGTCTCACTTAAAACAGCTACACCGCTTGCTGAAATTCTTTTTACAGGAGATTTTACCAAATATAAAATAATGTCTATATCGTGTATCATTAAATCCAAAATTACAGATACATCAGTGCCTCTCGGATTAAATTGAGCCAAACGGTGTGCCTCAATAAACATTGGGTTGATTGTTTCATTTTTCAATGATAGAAAAGCCGGATTAAAACGCTCTACATGTCCTATTTGGCATTTTACATTTGCTTCTTCAACCAATTTTACTAATTCTTGTGCTTCTTCAAGCGTGTGTGCAAGTGGTTTTTCTATAAAAACATGTTTACTTTTCAACAAACAATTTTTTGCAATTGCATAGTGAGAAGTAGTAGTAGATACTATATCTAAAGCATCACAACTATTAATCAGTTCGTCAAAATTTTCAAAACGAGAAATTGGATATTGTGATAGTGTTGTTTCCGCTTGTATATCGTTTGGGTCGTAAAAACCTACTAATTCTATTTCTTTTATTTCCAGCCATTGTTGTATATGTATTCTACCTAAATGACCTGCACCAAAGACACCTATCTTTAGCATGATGTTTTTATATTTTTAGTGTTGTAATTAAAAATTTTGCTGCAAGATAGGAATATAGTTTAAGTTGAACCCTAAAATATTTATCAGTATCTTATTAAAGGCATTTTTATAGTTTTTTTATTCCTGTTTTTTTGAAATTACTTTATTTTACATTGACAAAATTTGTAGTATTTTTTTTATAAAAATATTAACTTTATAATAATACTAAATTTGCAATTTTAGGAAATGAAAACACTATTTTTACGCCATAAATCAAAAAAATGATTACATGCTGAATATTTTTTATGTTGCTTGTAATTTTAATTCTTGGTTTAATTTTTTTATTTAAAATGAAATTTATTGCTTGTTTTGTTAGATTTAGTTAAAAATAGTAGGTATTTTATTTGATTTAAAAAAAACTAAAAAAAAATAAAATATTTATAATATGAAATCTTGGTTAACTTTGGTTTTATTTTTATAAACTTCCTTCTTTTTTTCAAAAATTTATTTAACTTTGCAAGAAATAGAAAAAAGGATAAATAATTATTGGCAATAGCTAATAATTAAGTCCTTATTTTATGATAAAAAAGAGATACTTATTTTGAGTATAATTTTTTAAGAAACAAATAAAAATCAGTATTTTAAATAAAAACTATATTTTTAATAAAACATTTAAATTAAAATTTGTAAATATGTATTTAAAGAGCACTTTATCCGCATTGTTCTTGTTTATTACCTTGCCTTACTTTTGTTTTCATACGAGTGCTCAAACAAAATTAAAAACTAGGATACGTCCGGTAATTCCTTATAGCCATAGCAGACTTGCAGCGCCTCCGGGAATGGTATATATACCGGGTGGTACTACAATAATTAAATATAGTCAATCTTCAACAGATTCTAATGCTGTGAAGAAAGTGAGTTTGACTTCTTATTTTATTGATAAAACAGAGGTAACAAATCAACAATACAGACAGTTTGTTGAATGGGTTATTGATTCAATTGCTATCGTAAATTACTTAAAAGATGATAAGTATTTTAAAGAAAAAAATTCTGATGACAGTGCTACTAACTCTAAATTAAAAAGACATATTGATTGGTCTAAAGTTGATCATAAAAAAATATGGGGTACAACAGACCCAGACGTTATGTTGAAATTACAACCATTAAGAGAGGAAAACGGACAAATTAAAAAAGAGTTTTACACATTTGCTTTCTCTTACTTAAAAGCAATGGGTACCAATCCTAAAAATAAAGTTGGAGACAGAGCTTATGAAGGTGTAAATATTTATCCTGATGAAAAAATATGGGCTAAAGATTTAACCAATGCACAAATTGATGTAATGGTTGAAAATTATTTTACTACTCCTCCTTATGATGACTATCCTGTTGTAGGTGTAACTTGGAAACAAGCTAGAGCTTATGCATATTGGAGAAGTCAAGTATCCGGTTCTTTTTCTGATGTTGCTGATTACATGAAATACTATCACCTAACTTATAGCCTGCCTACCGAAGCACAATGGGTATATGCTGCCGGTTTAGATATAAAAGCAGAATCTAAGAAAGAAAGTGAATCAAAAGAAGAAGAAAAGAATGCTGAGAATAAAGATGAAAAGCCTCAAGATTCAACAAACGCACTTCCTCCGGTTGTTGTAACTAAAGATACAGCAGTTGCAGGTATGATGCTACCTCCAATTGATAGTACACCAATGGATAGAGATAAATACGGTTTATTAGAAAACTTTAAACAAGAGGAAGGTGTTTATACAGGTGATGGTGCGTCTTTTACATTGCCGGTTATGGCTTATGCACCCAATGATTATGGTGTATATAATATGGTTGGTAATGTTGCTGAATGGGTATTGGATGCGTACAGTCCATCTGCTTTTGCATTCGTTTCCGATGTGAATCCTGAATTATTATATGATGCAGATTCAACAGATGTAAATGCAATGAAGCGTAAAGTGGTTCGCGGTGGTTCATTTATGAGTAATGCGAAAAGCTTAAGCCCTTATTCAAGAGATTTTGAAATGCAAGATGTACCACATTGCTATATCGGCTTTAGATTAGTAATGGCTGCACCTGAAATTTTAGGTACAAAAGTGATGACTCGTAAAAGAGAAACAGCTATAGTGCCTAAAACAAGTAAAAAATAATTATTAATAATAAAATTGTTTATATCTATCTTTACTTTTTTGATTGAAATATTAATTTATTAAAATACTTTAAAACTAACAAAAACAATATATACGTAAATTATGAGCACTAATCCACAACCAGGTTCACAACCAAAGCCTCAACAACCTACACCGGCCGCTGCTAGTACACCTACTGCATCTACTACACCTGCTGCATCTGCACCTGCAAAGCCTCAAACACCTGCACCTGCTTCAGCACCTGCAAAACAAAAACCTGCAAAACCTAAAAAGAAAGTAGGTTTAAATTCGGTAGTATCTTGGGGTGCGAGTGTGGTAATTATTGGTTTGATGTTTAAAATCCTTCACTGGAAAGGTGGTGAGATATTTATTACAATCGGTCTTTCTGCTGAAGCTATTCTATTTACAATATTAGGTTTTGCTGCAATGGCAGTTCCTGAAGATACTCATGCACATGACGACCATAAAGATGAAAAGAAAGATTCAGGTTTAGAAGAGTTGTTAGCTTCTGCTATAACACCTAAAGTAATTGAGCGTTTAAGCAAAGGTTTTGAGCAATTTAATAAAACTGTTGAATCCGTAAATCAAATTGCAGGTTCTTTTAATGTTACTCAAAACATGTTGAAAGAAATGGAAACTGCTACTACTGATATGAAGAAATTCCGAGACAACTTAAATGGTGTTACGTCAAATTTTGACCAATTTGGTAAATCTTTACAATCAGTAAATCAAATGGCTACTGCATCAGCTACAATGATTAAAGATTTCGAAGGTGCATCAGCAGGTATGAGGTCTTTCGCAAAAAATACAACAGACTTAAATGCAAGTTTCGACCAGTTTACTAAAACATTAGCTGCTATCAATCAAATGACGGCTTCTACACAAACTATGTTGAAAGAATTTGAAGCTGCTACTGCCGGTATGAAAGCTTATAATCAAAATATGGCTGCTATTACTAAGGTTTATCAAGCTCAATTGGATGCATTTAAAAAATAATTTTAATCTAACTTATTCTAAAAATTTTATATAAAAAATGGCAGAATTAAATGAAACCCCGCGGCAAAAGATGATGGGAATACTGTACCTGGTTCTGCTTGGTTTAGCAGCAACCACAGTTACAGACCACGTACTTGATGCCTTCCAAAATTTGACAGACAGTCTTAAAGAGACTTCAAAATTAGTTGCCGAGTCAACAGAAAATAGATTTAAAAGCTTTGAAGAATCAGATTTAAAAAATTCTCCTGAACGATCTAAGCCGTTTTATGACAGAGCAAAAAAAGTACAAACTATTTGCAAAGATTTAGACAAAATAATTGATGCGGATATAAAAGAATTAATTGAAAAAGGTGAAGGCTTAAAGCCAAATGGTGAAGTGAATAAAAGAGATGATATTGAGATATCTCCCAATGTTATGATTGTTCATAAAAAAGCTATAGAACTTAAAGCGAAGATAAAAGAAACAATTGCGGGTATAAAGTCATGTTTAGACCCTAAGGATACTGCAAATACTACTATTTCTTTAAATGTGAAAGACCCGGCTCCAAGAGAAGGTATTAAAACATCGTGGGAAGAAGATGCATTTGGAGATGG
>CAIYTT010000027.1 GCA_903929195.1 uncultured Bacteroidota bacterium | reverse complement strand
TGCAGATAAACCGGTTGGAATACTGCAAGGGCATGTTAAAGTAGTAAAAGTAGTAGAGCCACTGAAAGCACTTGTACTTGTACAAACAGCTTGTACTTGAAATTCGTAAGAAGTATTACAAGTTAAACCGGTAATATTGGTTGATGTTGTTGTAGAAGTAGCAGTACTCCAGGTAGTAGTACCTGTTTGGCGATACTGAATATTATAAGAGGTAGCACCTGTAACAGCAGTCCAGTTTAGGGAAGCGGTAGTTGTTGTGATTGCAGTTGCAGATAAACCGGTTGGAATACTGCAAGGACAAGTTAAAGTAGTAAATGTAGTAGAACCACTAAATGCACTTGTGCCGGATGAACATACTGTTTGTACTTGAAATTCGTAAGAAGTATTACAAGTTAAACCGGTAATATTGGTTGAAGTGGTTGTTGATGTAGCTGTACTCCAAGTAGTAGTACCTGTTTGGCGATACTGAATATTATAAGAAGTAACACCTGTAACGGCTGCCCAGTTGAGGGTAGCGGTAGTTGTTGTAATTGCAGTTGCAGATAATCCGGTTGGAATACTGCAACTTGTTGATGCAGTAACAGTACCGTTAATTATTAAATTTAGTATTTGTATAGTACCAGCGGTAGTTGTAGTGCTTGCATTAAAACCGTAGATTCTAAACTTTAGAGTTGTAGTGCTTGCAACTGCAAACGCAGTTGACCATAAATAGGTTGTTGTAGTACCACAAACGGCATTATTAGGAGCATGATCTGTACCTTCATCAATCCATGTTGTTCCGCCATCAACACTATATGCATAGCGAGCATTTGTTGGGCCTGTAGGCGAACGCCTTAAATCTGCAGTAAAACCGGTAACATTTAATGTATATCCTGTATTGGCACTTACTGTAACTTCAGTAGCTGCCCCAGTTGTAGAGTAAGTAGTAGAACTTGATAAATTTGCTGATGAAAATCCTGAAGAACAACGTGTTCCCGGAATAGTAGCACCATTTACTCTTGTTAGTCCACCTATAGCAGTAGCATTTGTTGCTACTGATGCTAATGCACCTGTAGTGTCTGAGGTATAAGTTGCAATTTGCCCGAATGAAGTATTAGAAGTAATACCAAATGTAATAGCGATCAAATAAATAGCTTGGATAGATTTCTTAAATAAATTCATGAATTTTTCTTATTTTATAATATAATTTACAAAAATAATGTTTAATGAGGTTTTTAATATTAATTTTATATTATTTTTTGAATTTTACTTCATTTTGAGATTTATATGATGTTTTTATTATTTAGTATTGAGTTGATTGTATGAATTATAAATATTTAATTATTTTTATTGGATAATAATTTGAAAAACAAAGTTAGGCAATTTGAAATTAATATTAAAATTTCATATTGCCTAATTGTATTAAATGAAAATGCTGCCAAGTAATAGTGGCAGCATTTTTTTTATTGTAATTAAATAATTATTTTGTTTTTACAGTTCCCTTAATATAGATAGTATATCTTTTTTCTCCATTAGGATTGTTTGTAGCATTAGAAAGAATAGATACTTCTTTATTAAATGGACCGGGATGTTCTTTGGTTTTATAACCAACATTTATTTTACCTGTTTGGCCTGGCATTACAGGTGCTTTATCCCAAACCGGTGTGGTGCAACTGCAAGAAGGATTTGCATCAGTGATAATTAATGCTGCATTACCAACATTTGTAAAAATGAAATCGTGAAACACGTCGTCTCCCATTGGCACTTCACCAAAATCGAAAGTATCACCGTCTTTAAATTTAAATGCAGCACCATCTTTTTTTTGTGCAATAGCATTTGTACTCAATTGTAGGCAAAAACCTAAACAAACCAAAAACATAGGGATGATTAACTTTTTCATAATATTTATTTTTTATTTTAATGGTTATTAAAAACGTTTTTTAATGTGCAGCCGGTGTAGTACTTAAATCGGGGTTCGATTTAACTGTACCCCTAATATGTAACATTACTTGACTTGGGTCTGCATTTGAAGTAATTGTAACTTCTTTACTTATTGCACCAACTCTTCCTTTTGAGGAATATTTTACTGAAATTTGTCCTTTTTTGCCTGGTGCAATTGCTTCTTTAGGCCAGCTTGGTACAGTACAACCACATGAACCATGAGCTTCAGTAATTGTAAGTGGTTTTTTTCCTACATTTTCAAACTCAAAAATATGTTCAGCAGGTTCGTTACTTTCTAATATTTCACCATAGTCAAATGTATCACCATCAGTAAATTTAAATTTGGGTGCTTTAGGGTCTTTTATTGCAGGCTCTTCATTTGATGCCTGATTTTGACCGGGAGGCAATGGAGGTTGCCCTACAGCATTAGGATTAGGAGGTACAGGTCCGTTTTTTAACTGTAATTTCCTAATTTCCTCAACCGTTAGCGGGTGGGCAGGGTCCATAACGATTTGTTGATTGCCAATCTGTTGTTTTTGCATTTCTTCAGCAGTAAGTGGATGTGCAGGATCCATATTCTTATTATTAACTTTTTGCTTTTGAATTTGACTTTCTTTAAGCTGCTGTGGAGTAGGAGGTTGTAGCGGAGCATTTTTTACTGTTGTTCCCCCTTTTTGTAATTGCCTTTGTTTCAACTGTTCGGCAGTAAGCGGATGGGCAGGGTCTTCTTGTTGCATTTGCAATTCTTGTAATTGCCTTTGTCTCAATTGTTCTGATGTAAGCGGATGAGCCGGATCCATGACAAATGGTTCCTGTTTATTATTTTTATTTTTTTCTTTTAATAATTGTTTTTGTTTAGCTATTTCATCAGCAGTTTGTGCCTTTGTTGTAATGGTTACTTTTTTTGTTTTATCAATTTTTTTTGCAGAAGTAGTTTTTGTAGAACTTACTTTTTTCTCTGTACTTTTTATATCTGTTGCAGGTACTACTTTTTCTTGTGCAATAGCATAAGTAGTAAAAAGGAACATACAAGCACAATAAATGAATGTTTTTTTCATGAGCATTATTTTTTTAACATAAACAAAAATAGGAAACAAACGTTAGTTTTCAAGCAATAAGATATAGAAAAAATAGCAATAAAAATTATTTTCCTTGTGCCGGTGGTGTTGCCGGTGCTTCTGCCGGTTTAGGTTTTACATTTCCTGTTATTGTTAATACCATTGGCTGTGGCTGCCCGTCCGAATTGATTGTAACGGTCTTATTTATTGGTCCTTGTCTGCCTGTAGTATTATATTTAACGTGTATTACTGTTTTTTTGTTTTTACCATGAAAAAGTCCTCTTTTTATGGGCATAATTGGTTCGTGAGGCCATTCAGGAACTGTACAACCGCATGAGCCATGAGCTTCTGTAATTGTAATAGGTTTTTTGCCTATGTTTACAAATTCAAAATCACATTCTGCTATCGGGCCTTCAGGAACTTCACCGAAATTGTGTGTTGTTTCGGTAAATTTAAAAATACCACCGTCTTTCTTTTCAGGTGCAGCTACAGGTGGCGGTGTTGGTGGAACCGGAACTGCGGCAGGTACTGGTGTTTGTCTTGGTGGTACAGCTTGTATTGGTGGTGCAGCAGGTTTATTATCTTGTGCATTTACAACTAAAATGCCCATGTACAGGCAACAAATTGTTAGAATTACTTTTTTCATGAGCTTGTTGTTTTTTTATTGTTGATATTAATTATTGATTTGTTTTTAACATAGAATTGTTCTCAGGAACTGAATTTGTCGGCGCTTTTTCCACATTTCCTTTTATCGTAAGCACTTTATTACCTGCATTCGATTGTACATTTATTGTTTTGGTAAATGCAGCCGGTTTTCCCTTTGTGTGGAAGGCAACATCAATAGTACCGGTTTGACCGGGTGCTACCGGTTCGCCTGAAAAAGATGGTACGGTACAACCGCATGAAGGAGACGCTTTTTGAATAATTATAGGTTCTTTACCTGTGTTTTTAAATGTAAATTTACATACAGCATCAGGACCTTCCGGTACTGTTCCGAAATCATGAGTTAATTCACCAAATGACATATTGTCAGCTGTTAGTGTAGTTGCGGCAGTATTTGTTGTTGCCGGTGGGGTAGGTGTAGTAATAGTTGTTGCAGTTGTTTCACTCCCTTTTTTATCCTTTTTTTTAGGCGATGCAACAACAATACTAATTGACAATACGATTAATCCCAAAGAAAGAATTATTTTTTTCATGTTTTATTTTATTTAGTAACAATATAGAAATAACAAATTTAGAACCAAAAATTTAATTTCAACTATTTTTATTGTTAAAACCTTTTAAAAACCTATACAATTGTAGATTTGCACTTAATATGGATAAACTATTAGTTATACAAACAGCTTTTACAGGCGATGTTGTTCTGGCAACAGCAATATTAGAGAAGTTAAGAAGCTATTTCCCCGATGCACAATTAGACCTTTTAATTCGGAAAGGTAACGAAAATTTGCTACAAAATAATCCTTATTTAAACAATTTAATAATATGGGATAAAACAACAAACAAAACCAAGAACCTTTTCAATATTATCTCAAAAATTAGACATGAGAAGTATTCTTATGTAATAAACCTGCATCGCTATGCTTCTTCAGGGATGATCTGTTTTTTATCTGGTGCTAAATATATCACCGGATATGACAAAAATCCATTTTCATTCTGTTTTACAAAAAAAGTGCCTCACCTATTTTCGGCACCGGGTACAGAAAAGCCTATTTTAGAAACAGAGCGGTACCAAATGCTTATTGAAGACATCACAGACAATAAAACATTATTGCCAAAATTATTTCCTTCGCAAACAGATTTTGAACTTACACAAAAATATAAATCCGGTTTGCCATATATATGTATTGCACCTGCTTCTAATTGGTTTACGAAGCAGTTTCCTACCCAAAAATGGATTGACCTGTTAAATGAACTACCCAAAAATTATAAAATTTATATTTTAGGCGGACAAGTAAATAGTTTATTAGCAGATACAATTCTAAAAGGTACGGTAGGGCATGAAGTTGAAAATTTATGTGGAAAATTTACTTATTTACAATCTGCCGCATTAATGAAAGATGCTGCAATGAATTACGTAAATGATTCTGCACCCTTGCATTTCGCCTCTGCAATGGCAGCACCCGTTATTGCCATTTATTGCTCTACAGCACCTTATTATGGGTTCGGACCATTATTAGAATCCGGCAGAATAGTAGAAACGACCGAAAAACTATCTTGCAGACCCTGTGGATTACATGGGCATAAATCTTGCCCTAAAGGTCATTTTAAATGTGCTTATACAATTACAAATAAACAATTATTACAATGGACTACGGATTTGAAGACGAAATAAAAAAATGTATAAATGTTTTAAAAGAAGGCGGTATCATTTTATACCCCACAGATACGGTTTGGGGTATAGGTTGCGATGCTCTGAACATAAATGCCATTGAAAAAATTTATACTATAAAACATAGACCTAAAGATAAGAGTATGATAGTATTACTTGCTGAGGCAAGGGATATACTAAATTATGTAGCAATACCACCCCCGGATATTATTTCTATTATAGAAAATTTTGAAACACCTACAAGTGTAATATATGATAATGTATTAGGTTTTCCGGAACAGATTGTAAAAAATGATGGGACTTTAGCAATAAGAATTACAAATGATATTTTTTGTAAAGCACTAATTAAAAGATATAAAAGACCTATTGTATCTACATCAGCAAATATAAGTGGTAGGATGGCACCTACTTTTTTTAAAGATATAGATAAAGAAATTAAAGATAATATGGACTACATTGTTCAATATCGTCAAAATGATATTAAATACAGAAAGCCATCGCGACTGGTTAAAATAAATGATGACGGTATTTTAACTGTATTGAGGGATTAAGATATATTTATTATTAAATATAAATAGAAAGGTAGGAAATTTAATAAATTATAATTTGTTGAATTTCCCAGCAATACCTTCTCCGTAATTCGTATGAATTAAATACAGGTATTCACCGCTTGATAAATTGGATGTATTGATAGAAATAGTATTGTTACCAATTTTTAAATCAGAATTATGCAATGTTTTGATTATCAATCCTTTTAAGTCCATTATCTCAATATTAACTTCATTCGCTGTATAGTTATCAAAGTTGAAATTCAGATAATCATTTGCAGGAATAGGGTAGGCTCCCATAAAGGTAAAACCTCCTCTTTTAATGCCTTTAATAAGTGTATTACTACCTGAAATAATAATTGGGTAAATGGCTAAATTATTTGAAATGCTGTCATTAGCTGTAAAATTATCGTGCCAATTATAATCAGCCCACATTGTTGCATTTTGTACATTTACAGTTGTGTCGTGCGGGTTAGTAGTTGTATCTATGTTATAATGAGCACTTGTTCTGTGTCCATTTCTTGTACATGCTAAAGCAATTGTATCCCCATTTAATGCATTGAAACTATAATACATTTGGTAACCAACAAAAAAGGAACTTGAAATTGCTGCAGTAGGCGAACTGAACATAAAAGTTTTCAAGGTATCAATTACGATACCAATACCCAATTGGGTAATAGGCACAACAAGACTATCGTAAGCAGTATCCGGTATGCCACTATAAAAATAGGATGATGCAATGGGTATAGGCATACTTTGATGCCAAGCCTTAATAGTTATGTTTTTTGTTGACGATGGATTTACTGTACCTGAAAATTGTGCTATAACACCAATTATTTTTACAGAACTATCTAAATTATTGAAGTCGTAACGTTCGGCAAATCCCATATCGCCCCAAATATTATTACCTGTATAATAACCACTATCTGCACTTTTAACTTTATATACAACTAAACTGTCATGCAATGCAATATTACTTAAAACAGAGGTATCCCCAATTGCTGTAGTTCTTTCATTTTTACTATTTATGAATCGTTCACTATTAAATACATCAAAAGAATTTACGTGTAAAATTGTAAAATCAGTACGTTGTGCAAATGAATTAAAGGAGAAGAAAACAAATAGAATAACTGTAAATAATTGTTTCATATTTTATATTTAATGCTTATTAATTATAGATAAGCAATATTGAATGGCAATTTAGTAAGTAAATATTTCAAATAAGCGAACTAAAACTTAAATCTCATTTATTTTAAGTATTTTAACTTTAGTTTTTTGAAGAATAAATTTTTATTTCATTATATATTGTGTCTCGTTCTACAGGTATTTTACCGCTATTTTCAATTAAATTGCATAAATCTTCCGTACTCATCGAAGGAATTTGTTCTTCAGAACCAGCCATTGAATATATTTTTGTTGTATCGTCTATTGTACCGTCTAAATCATTTACACCAAAAGCTAATGTTAATTGTGCTGTTTGTCTGCCTAACATTGGCCAATAGGCTTTTATATTTTTAAAGTTATCCATAAACAATCTGGAAATAGCATATACTTTCAAATCTTCTATAACAGAAACTTCTTTTATATAAGACATGTCATTATTCTGATTCCTGAATTTTAAGGGAATAAAACAATTAAAACCATTTGTTTTATCTTGTAATTCCCTTAGCCTGTTCATGTGGTCTATACGATGTGCATAATTTTCTGTATGTCCATAAAGCATGGTAGCATTTGTAGGCATATTTAGTTTATGTGCTGTTTCGTGTATTTGTAACCAGCCTTTAGCATCTACTTTATCGGCACATATTATATTGCGAATTTCTGTATCAAATATTTCTGCACCACCACCCGGCAAAGATTGTAAGCCGGAATTCTTCATTTTTTGTAATCCTTCTTCTATGGTTAGATTAGCTTTCCGGAACATATAGTCTAATTCTACAGCAGTAAATCCTTTTATATGCAAATCAGGGCGATGTGCTTTTATTTTCTCTATTAATTCGCAAAAGAATTCCAAATTCATTTTGGGGTGTACTCCACCAACTATATGGACTTCAGTAACTGCTTGACCATCATATTTTTTTACAATATCAAGCATTTGTTCTATGCTTAATTCCCAACCTTCGTCTTTGTGCTTATATTGCCGGGAATAGGAACAAAAATTGCAAGTAAAGATACAAACATTGGTAGGTTCAATATGAAAATTGCGATTAAAATATACTTTATTATTATGCAAATTAGTTGCAACATAATTTGACAAAGCACCTAAATAGCCAAGTTCACCTTTTTCAAACAATAAAATACCTTCTTCTTGACTTAGTCTTTTATTATTTATAATTTTTTCAGCAATATCTTTTAACGGCTTCTCAATTCTAGAATTTAAGAGTATTTCTTGCAATGCTTCCACGTTATTTAATTGGGTTACATTACTATTATTTTGGTCTATCATTGTAACAATATTTTCTGTATGTATTTTCCGTTTGCAAAGTTACAATTTACAAAGTAAATACCCTTATTCAATCTTGATATGTCTATATAATAAATGCTTTTTTGTGGGCTGTCAATTGTTATACTCATGGCGGCCTGTCCTACTAAATTATAAATTTCTATATTTTGTAAATTACTTACATTCGTATCAAAAGTTATATTAAGAATGCCTTTTGTAGGATTCGGGTAAATACTCAGATTCAGATTACTTGGTTTTTCTACAATAGTAGTAAGTCCCGGGTTCTGCACCAAAGCAATATTTTCGCCGGTAACCCCACCAACAACCGAAACTTGAGATTTCATAACTGCCGCTTGTTGTGTTGTAAATAAGAGCATTCCTGCATCGTCGGTATAATCCATATAGCTAAGGCAGGCAATGCCAATTGGTTGTTTATTTACAGTTGCATTATATTGGCAACCGTCATAAAGTGTTCCGCCTGTTATTGTATATGCGGGATTTCCATAAGTATTATCCCCTTGTGGCGGAGTGTCGCTTAAGCCATCATCGCTACCACCGTTCCAAGGACAAAGACCACTATCATCGCCCCAAACATGCCATATTTCAAAAAAATGCCCTACTTCATGTGTTAATGTTTTACCCTCATCATAAGTAATGCCTCCCGAACCCGGAGGATAGGAATCGGAAGACAATACACGTTTTCCTAATGCATTATAAGCAATACAAATACCTTGTTCG
Source organism: uncultured Bacteroidota bacterium (assembly GCA_903929195.1). Lineage (GTDB taxonomy): Bacteria > Bacteroidota > Bacteroidia > Chitinophagales > Chitinophagaceae > CAIYTT01. The sequence continues at coordinate 29,565 of CAIYTT010000027.1, read as the reverse complement.
TTGTTTGCAGTGCTACCACCTCCAATAAAAGTAAACGATTTTGCTACTGTAATACCTAACAAACCACTTACATCTGCAAAATTAATGCACCATACATTCATATATTTGGTATTATCCCATGCATCAGCGCCACCTGTTATAGAATGCTTTGCATCACTATAAGAGTTGGTAGAGCCATTAAAGCCTATATTCGTTATAATTTTTAAATCATAACCGGGGGTAGTCATTGTGTTGCCGTTAGTATCTATCAATGCTAAAGCAAAATGAATACCTACATTACCATAGAATGGCTTCCAAGAAGATGGAATATTTACGGAATCAGCATTTTGTTTATTGTAATCTCTATTAAGAACAGCAATTTGCGAATCGCATCTTTGTTTTATTCCCGCACTGCCACCAAGAGCTAAAAATTGAGTTTCGTTAATAATAATATGGAATATTACAGGTACGGGCGCCGGGCTTGATGAAGTTTGTTTATTTGCTTTTGATAAATTTTTTTCCAATGTAAAATTATCTGCAATAGCTTGCAAAGATGCCTTTTGTTTTGCAAAATGATTTGCTAATTCCGGATGTAGAGCGATTTGAGTTTTTCTGTAATCATCAAATCCGCATTTTCTTTGTGCAATAACGGGAATGTTATTGCATAAACATAAAAAAAATAATATTAGATATTGTTTATTCATGATTGTATCAATTTATTTTCATAATGCAGTACTTCGTATTCTTGTAAAATATAAAACTATGGTAACTTATAATAATATTTACTTAGATAATTATAAACAACTAAAGTTTAATTTTAATAAAAACTATGTAAAAATACAAAATAAGACAAAATAGGTAATAAAAACAAAAAAAGAAATAGTTATAAATACTTTATATAAATTCAATCCTTTATTTTATTGAATATTTATATGTTTTGAAAATGATTGATGTGTATTTAAATAATGTTTATTTTTTTATATCAATATTGAAATATTTATATAATGTATTTTTTCATGTACTAAACTATATAGATTAAAAATTAATTTTAAGATAACAATTTGTTCATATTGCAATTATACTTTTGCAGTTATTTTGTTTGTCATTTTTTTGTCATCTAATATTAGTCTAATTAATTATGATTTATCGTTTATCTATTTCAAGAGTAGTATTATTAATGATAATACCATTTCTTTTATCTGCAATTTCAGATAAGTGTTTCGGACAAATCCTTTTTTATTCTATAGACAATACCGGTGCACCTGCAAGTGTGGCTACAAATGCAACAGGTACGAGTTTAAGTATGGTAAATGGGGCATTGCTTCCCGGTTTACCTTGCACAAACGGATACTCTACAAGATATTTTTCAACCGCAACTACCTATTCCTCTACATTAGCAGGGGTTGAAGTAACAGCTTCACCAAATAGTGGTTATACATTAAATATTACCGGTTTTAGTTCAGGTTTAAGGAGGTCTCCTACTGGACCTGCCAATGTACGATATGCATACAGTATTGATGGAGGCACTACATGGATAGACCAAGGAATTGACCATTTACCTTTGAATGGAAGTTGTGATTCTTTAAGTACAGGAATCTGGGCAACATCATTTACGGTTGCTTATCCCAATACATTAAAATTCAGAATTTACGGGTTTAATGCTTCAAGTACTGCCGGTACTTTTCAAATTGAAAACTTGTATATTAATGGATCTGTAAGCACTTCAACAGGTGGTTGTACCCCCCCGACATTATCTACTGTAATTACAAACGTAGCTTGTTATGGGGGTAGTACAGGTGCTGTTGCAATTACAACAGCAGGCGGTACAGGACCTTTTACCTATTTGTGGAGTACCGGTGCTACTACACCGGGCATTACAGGGGTAATGGCTGGTACATATACAGCAACTGTTACGGCTACCGGTGGCTGTACTGCTACAACAACTGCAACAGTAACCCAACCGGCATCGGCACTTAGTGCAGTAATATCTACAACAAGTGGCTCTGCTTGTACTGCAACAGGTAGTGCAACAGTAGTTGCTTCAGGTGGCACTTCAACCTATACTTATTCTTGGAATTCTTCTCCGGTACAATATACTGCTACTGCTACTGCACTATCAGCAGGCATATATACCGCTACAGTTACCGATGCTCATGGTTGTACTGCAACAGCAGTAGCAACAATTACAGTTACCCCACCTGTTGGCTTATCAGCTACTTCTATTACTTCTACTTCAGCTATACTAAACTGGACTGCTGTCTCCGGTTCTTCAAATTATAATATTCAATATAGACAAACAGGCACTACCATTTGGACTACAACAACCTCTACAACTTCATCTGTAACAATAAGCGGATTGACTCCTTCTACTTCTTATGATTATCAAGTACAAGCCGTTTGCGGTACTTCCGGTACAAGTGCTTATTCTTCTATCAGTACATTTACAACAAGTGCAGGGGCAAGTGCATTATATACTTACACATCAGATACAAGTGGTTTGTATTCTTTAGTCGCTACAAATGCAACCGGAACCTCATTAATTAGGGTTGATGGTGCAAGCAGACCGGGTACTCCTTGTAGTCATGGATTTTCAAGTACTTCGTTTTCTACTGCCACATCCTATATTTCTACTTTACAAGGAGTAGAAGCATCAGTAACAGCCAATGCCGGTTATTCACTTAATATCACAGGTTTTAGTGTAGGTATAAGAAGATCTACAACAGGCCCGGCAAGTGTAAGATTAGCTTATAGTGTTGATGGTGGAACTACTTGGACTGATCAGGGAATCAATCAAACCCCCAACAACTCTTCCTGCGATTCTGTTATTACAGCAACTTGGACTCCAACATCTTTTTCAGTAATTTCTCCTAATCATTTAAAGTTTAGAATATATGCATTTAATGCATCAGGAAGTACAGGTACATTACAAATAATGAATTTACTTATTAATGGTACTGTAGTAACCTATTCCGGTTGCACTACGCCAAGCTTGGCAACAACAGTTACAAATGTTGCTTGTTTTGGTGCAAGTACAGGGGCTGTTTCGCTTATAGCTACCGGTGGTTCAGGTCCATTATTTTATTCTTGGAGCAATGGTGCTACAACTGCAAATATTACCGGCATACCTGCTGGTGTTTATACTGCAACTGTTACTGCAACCGGTGGTTGTTATACGGTAACTACAGTTACTGTTACACAGCCTGCATCTGCATTAACTTCAGTTATTACAGGTTTGGTAAATAGTGGTTGCTCGGCTACTGGGCAAGCAACAGACAGTGTAAGTGGTGGTACACCGGGCTATTCTTATTCTTGGAATACCTCACCTGTACAAACTACTGCTACTGCTACCGCTTTACCTGTTGGTATTTATACCTGTACAGTAACTGATGCACATGGATGTACTACAACTGCAACTGCAACAATTACTATGCTTGCACCAAGTTTACTAAGTGCTGCATCTATTACAACTTCTTCAGCTATTTTAAGCTGGTCTGCCATTGCCGGTGCATCAAGTTATAATATCCAATACAGGTCAACAAGCGGAACTTCATCTACTTGGACAACAGTTACTTCAACAACATCATCGGTAACAATTGCCGGTTTAGCTTCAGGTACTACTTATCAATATAGAATACAAGCAGTATGTGCTTCGGGCACCACAAGTGCTTATTCAACAACATCAACATTTACAACACTTACTTGTTTAGTACCTACTGGAATTTCAACAAGCAGTATAACATCTACATCTGCAATAGTTAGCTGGACTGCGGTTGCCGGAGCAAGTTCTTATACTTTAGGTTATCGTGTTTCGGGTACTTCTACTTGGCATGATACTATTGTTACAACAAGTATTGTTACTCTAACAGGTTTAACTGCCGGTACAACTTACCAATATGATATACAAACCACATGTACAGGTGGCGGCACAAGCTCCTGGTCAACTTTAAGCAGTTTTACAACCTTATCTACTGCATGTGGGGTACCAACCGGTTTATCTGCAACTAGCATTACCTCTTCATCCGCTATCGTTTCATGGACTGCTGTAACAGGTGCAATCAGCTATACTATTCAATATAGAATTTCGGGTGGTACTTCATCAACTTGGACTACACTTACTTCTACAACCCCAAGTATTACTATTACAGGTTTAGTCTATGCTACAACTTATCAATATCAAGTACAAACAGTTTGTGCATCAGGTACAAGTACTTATTCAGCATCGTCTACATTTACAACTTTAACATGTTTACAACCGGCAGGAATTACTGTTTCGGGTATAACATCATCATCTGCAGTAATATCGTGGACTGCAGTATCAGGTGCAGTAAGTTATACTTTAGGTTATAAATTATCAAGCGGTTCTACTTGGCACGATACTGTAATAACAGGTACTTCTGTAACATTAACTGGATTAATGGCAGATTCAACCTACAAATTTGATATGCAAACAACCTGTACTGGTGGTGGCACAAGTGCATGGACTTACATATCATCTTTTGTTACTTTAGCAGGTACTTCTTGCGGCATGACATCCGGTTGTTCTTCAAGTTCCATAACTACTTCATCAGCTACACTTTCATGGGTGGCTGTTGCCGGAGCTACAAGTTATAATATTCAATATAGAATTGTAGGTACTACTACATGGAGTACTACAACTTCTACTACTACATCTGTGGTTATTTCCGGTTTAACATCTGCATCCACCTACGAATTTCAGGTACAAGTAGTTTGTAGCGGAGGCACAAGTGGTTTTACTTCTACAACTGCAACATCTATGTTTGCCACTTTAGGCACATGTAGTGTACCTATGGGTTTAAGTACGCCAAGTGTAACAACTACAACTGCTTCATTAAGCTGGACAGCTGTTACCGGAGCCGTTAGTTATAACATTCAATATAGGGTTTCGGGTACTACTACATGGTCAACTACAACCTCTTTAACCAATTCAACTACACTAACCGGCTTAACAGCAGGAACAACTTACGAATTTGAAGTACAAACCGTTTGTAGTGGAACAAGTACAAGTGGATATTCTATAATTTCTATATTTAATACAACTGCTATCTCAGCTACAACAAACTATTTTACTTATTATTTTACACAACCTGTAGATACATCTGTAAGGACAGGAATACCTGCTGTTTATTTAAATAACTGTATGGCAGATACTTTATGTGCGTATATAAATCGCGCCTTATATACTATTGATATTGCACAATATGAGTATATACAGGGTAGTTATGCCAATATTGCCAATGCAATAAATAGTGCTTATGCAAGAGGAGTTAGAATTCGTTGGATATATGATGGTGCTGCAACGAATACCGGATTGGCATTATTAAATCCTGCAATACATACTCTGCCAAGCCCTACTAGTAGTGCTTATGGCATTATGCATAATAAATTTATGATTATTGACGGAAAATCTTCAACCCCAACAGATCCTTATATATGGACAGGTTCAATTGATTGGACATCTGATCAATTTAAAATAGATTATAATAATACAGTTATTGTTCAGGATTCTGCACTTGCTCATGCTTATTTAGCACAATTTAATATGATGTGGGGTGATACCGGTATTGCTCCAAATCCTTTACTATCTAAATTTGGACCATATAAAACAGATTTAGGACACCATTCTTATGTTATTGGTGGTAAAACAGTAGAGGTATATTTTAGCCCTGCTGATGGAACAAATTCGCATATACAAACTGCAATTAATTCATCTAACAGCGATATGTATTTTGGTATGTACACTTTTACTGATAATTCAGATGCAACATTATTAGTTTCAAGACACAGTGCAGGTGTTTATGTTGCAGGTATAGAAGACCAATTTAGCAGTACCTATACTCCATATACTACTTTAACCTCCGGATTAGGTAGTAGTTTTATTGTATATAGTCCATCAGGTGCAGCCGCGTCTGTATATCATAATAAATATTTGATAGTAGATCCATCCAATATCTGCTCTGACCCATTAGTTGAAACAGGTTCTCATAATTGGAGTACAACTGCAGATGTACAAAATGATGAAAATATATTAATTATTCATGATGCAACTGCTGCAAATATTTATTACCAAGCATTCCATAAAGACTTTTTGTCAATGGGCGGAACATTATCTCATATTGTAGTTTCAGCTTCGTGTACACCTCCATATTTAAGAAAAGGTATTCATTCGGGCTTAGAAACAACAAATAATAGTATTTCCATTTATCCTAATCCGACAAATGATATGTTTAATATTTCATATCATCTTGATGCTACTGAAAATGTTTCTATAATGATTGCCGATTACTTAGGCAGAGAACAAATGATTCCTGTTAATAATGAAATGCAAGATGCCGGTGATTACAATGTAGTATTTACACCAAGACAATCTGGAATGTATATTATTAAGATGACAGTAGGAAACCAAGTTTATACTTCTAAAATGACTAAATTATAAAAATAGATATTTGGGATTACTTTGAAATGTTTTTCAAAAAAGATGTGTTTCCATTGTTTCCTGCCTTTTTTACAAGATGTTGTTGAAACCAAAGCTGTTTATTTTACAATAAATTTATTGTGAAATAAACAGCTTTGGTTTCAATTTTTCATATAAAAACAGATTGAGTATTATTAATTCAAAACCATAAAAGAGGTCTTCAAAAGGTATTGTAAATATACGAATGCCCATATTTTGATTGTTATTATACCATACAACCGGTTCGCCTATTAAACTACCTGTAAGTATGCCATTTACAATAAAAAATGGAATTAATAATATAGGATATATAATAATTATTTTAGCTAACCAATCTACTTTTATAACAAAATTTAGCAGTAATAGAAAAAAAGCTAAACTTATAAATGTTACGGATGTATATAAATGATTAAAAAAATAAATACCAAATATAAATAATAAAGAACTCAGAGATAAAATAAAAATATTTTGTACCGATTTTTTACATTTTATAATATAGAATTTATTTAGGCAATAATATGTAAAAAGACATGAAAACGGAATGCAAATAAAAAATAATATTTCTTCAAAAGGAAGATTAAATAAATAAAATCCAATTACATATTTTTGATTAAATCCCCAAATTGAAAGTTTAGTAAAAAAAATATCCCATATTATAAATAGGATTGCAGCTATTATATTAGCTGTAAGGAATGCTTTAAAATGTTTATAAAATTGTATTTTGGGATGAAATGAGAATATAAATGGAATACTAACAGTACAAAAGTTGATAAGCAGGTAAAGTAGTTTCATTATTTTTATAAATTACCTGCGTTTCTAAAATATTTAAAAGGAACCCATAACATTCCAAAGCATTCACCGTCTTGTTTAGTTAAATGTTTATGGTGCATTTTGTGTGCCCTTCTTATTGCCTTAAAATAAACAGCATTCGTATTTCTGAATAATTTAAAACGTTGATGAATAAATATATCATGTATAAAAAAATAAGCAAAGCCATAAATTGTTATTCCTAAGCCAATATAAAATGGGTAGGAGAAGTCTGCTCTCATGCCAAAGAATAAACCGGCAATGCCCGGAATAGCAAAAAGTATAAAGAAGAAGTCGTTATGTTCTAAAAAACCATCTGATTCTTTCTTATGATGGTCTTTATGAAATACCCATAAAAGACCATGCATTATATATTTATGTGCTAACCATGCAACACCTTCCATGCCACAAAAAGAGGCAATAACTATTAAAATATTAATGAACACTGTTGGCATTTTTACTAAATATTTTATCAAGAATATGTTTGCGATAGTTAAATATTTTTTCTAATTGTTTTCTTACAAATAGGGTATGAGCAATGATACCAATAAAACCAAGCGGTAATTTGTATTTTACATCATCATACATCATAACTCCTCCATTTACAGATACAAAGGTGTGTTTATGTTCCCAAATACTATAAGGTCCTTTAAGTTGTTTATCTATAAAATAATTATTCTTTTCAGTTCTTCCAATTTCTGTTTGCCATTTCACTTTAATATTTAATATTGGTCTTAATGTGTAATCTATTTTCATACCTTCATAAATTTCTTTTTCAGTTATGTTGGTAAGTATTTTAAAATCCATTTTAGGTGGAGTAATAATAGCCAAATTTTTTGCTGAAGAAAAAAAACTCCACGCAGTATTTATATCTATTGGTAAATATTGTTCTGATTTTATATTAAATAGACTCATGTACTATATTTGAATGTGAATTAATTGTAAAATCCTTATAATGTTTCATTACCTGCGGCAAGCATATTTTCATCCATTCTGTGTATTGTTCCGGATTTTTATTTACGGCATTTTCCAAATTTTGTAAACTCATATATTTCCAGTTTTGTACTTCCGATTTTCTTGGTATTGGTAAGGCATCGGTTACTCCAAAATACACATGGTCATATTCATGCTCTGTTAAACCATTATCAAATTTTGCCTCATAAATAAAACTGAAGGCAAATTGAGTAGGGCATACCATACCCATTTCTTCCATAAGCCTTCTGTCTATAGCATAAGTAAGTTGTTCGCCAAACTGTGGATGACTGCAGCATGTATTTGTCCACAAACCGGGTGAATGATATTTGCCCGAAGCTCTTTGTTGCAAAAGCAATTCGCCTTTGGAATTAAAAAGGAACACAGAAAAAGCCCTATGAAGTAAACCTAACTGATGTACTAATAATTTTTCGAGTTTGCCCCATTGTTCATCATTTTCATCTACAAGAATCAGATATTCGCTCATTATAAATTTTTTGTTTTTCAAGATTAGTTAAGTATTCAGAATTTTTCAGATAACGTATAATCAGTTGTTTAAAATCTATATTAGAGATTTTATAAAAAGAATTCAACAAAAATAATTTATCTTCTTTAATTGAGTTTTTATAATTTAAAAATGCAGGTGCATTTGTTTGAATAGTAAAACGTAAAAACCTAAGTTCTATATTATTTTTATCTGATACAATTGCATTTTCTAATAAGTTTTTGCCTGTGTAAAAATGAGTAAGTTTGGTAAATGGATTGAATACAAACTTTGCCATCATCATGGTTCCGCAGGCTTTGTAACCGGCAAATAAAGCATTATTATTTTCATTAAAAGGTTCTAAAAGTACAATTAATTTTTTGCATGCATTTTCATCTTCTACAGCCTTTTCAAACAAATGCCTCACAACATTTTCTGTTGGTATTTCAGCATATAATCTATTTGAATAAAATAGTAAAAATAAAAAGACTGCTATTTTCATAATAAGTTTAGTTTATATTGAAAAATGCTTTTTATCATTAAACTGAATTTTATACCGTTGTTTATTCTAATTCTTTCCGTAAGGACGCGTTCTATTGGTAAATTTTTAATTTTATTAAATAAGGTAGTATAATAAACATAAGCAAGATATACACCCCCTCTTGATGAGTGTGGGAGTTTTTTTATACCTATTAATGCCTGTTTAAAATCGGTTGCTATCTCTTTTTCAATTGCTTTTTTAGCAGAGGTAGAAAAATTGGATAGGTCTATATCCGGAAAGTAACTTCTACCTAAATTTATATAATCAGCATTTATATCTCTTAAAAAGTTTACTTTTTGAAAAGCAGCACCCAACTTCATGGCATAGGGTAATAAGTGATTATATAATTCTTTATCTCCGTTTGTAAATACACACAAACACATTAATCCTACAACCTCTGCCGAACCTAAGATATATTGTTCGTATTTTTCTCTTGAATATACTTTTTTCTCTAAGTCCATTTCCATACTATAAAGAAATGTATTTATTAATTCGAAGCTTATATTGTATTCATTCACTGTTTGTTGAAATGAATTTAAAATAGGATTTAACGATATTTTATTTTCAATTGCATCATAAGTATCTAATTTGAATTTGTCTAATAAGTATTTTTTATTATAATCATCAAAGCTATCTACAATTTCATCGGCAAATCTTACAAAACCATAAATAGCATAAATAGAATTACGGATATTTTTATTTAAAAAATAAATACCTAAAGAAAAACTCGTACTGTAAGCTTTAGTAGCTAATCTACTACATTTTATAGACACATTATCAAATAGTAATTTCATATTTATTATTTATTTAATTGTTTAATTAAAAGATTGGCTGCAATTTTACCCGAAATAATGGATGGCGGTACTCCGGGTCCGGGTACTGTTAACTGTCCGGCATAAAAAAGATTATTTATTTTTTTATTTTTTATTTTAGGCTTTAAAATTGCTGTTTGCTTTAATATATTAGCAAGCCCATAAGCATTGCCCTTAAAAGAATTATAATCTAAAATAAAATCTTTTATACAGTAGCTTTTTTTGTAATCAATATAGGGCAGAAGGCTGTTTTTAGTAATTCTTTCTAATCTTTCCATCATTATATGAAAATATTTTTCTCTTATTTCTTCGTTATCTTCTAATGCGGTAGCAATAGGCATTAATAAAAAAAGATTTTCATGCCCAATAGGTGCTACATTCTCATCTGTTTTAGATGTGCAGCAAACATAAAATAATGGTTTTGCCGGCCATTTGGGTGTTTTGTATATTTCTTCGGAATGTTGTTGGAAGTCATGGTCAAAAAATAATGTATGGTGATTTAGGTTATTTATTTTTTTTGAAATTCCAATATAATATATAAGACAAGAAGGTGCGAATGTCTTTTTATCCCAATAAGTTTGTGTGTAGTTTCTATATGCAGCAGGTAAAAGTTTACTTTCCACATGTTGGTAATCTGCTGATGCTATTACTGCATCACAATAAAATATTTTGTTATTTACAGTTATGTTTTTTGCTCTATTATTTTCTATATATATTTTTTCTACATTTGTATTATAGTGAAAAGTAGTATTGTTTTTTTCTGCAACTTTAGTCATTCCCTCAATTATTTTTTGGAAACCACCAATAGGATAAAAAGTACCTAATTTTAAACCTGCATAATTCATTAAACTATATAAAGCAGGAGTATCTTGTGGCATTGCACCCAAGAACAAAACCGGAAATTCCATTAAAGCAATTAATTTAGGATTACTAAAATAGCTCCTTACATGTTTGCTAAAAGATGAAAAAACTTGTAATCTAAATATCCCTTTTATTAAATCCTTATCAATAAATTCAGAAATGTATAATCCCGGTTTATGAACCATATTTTCCATTCCTGTTTTATATTTATATTCCGCTTCCAACATAAATTCGTTAAGTTTAGCAGCACTACCGGGTTCAATAGATTCAAATAAGTATTGTAGGTCTTCAAAATTTTCCGGAATATTCAGGGTGTCATTTTCACCATATATAATATCAAATGATGGCTTTAACTGAATTAGATTATAAAAATCGGAGACGGAATATCCAAAATCTTTAAAAAATTGCTCAAAAACATCAGGCATCCAATACCAGCTCGGCCCCATGTCAAAGATATAACCTTCCGGTGTTGAAAAATTTCTTGCTCTGCCTCCGGCTTTTTCATTTTTTTCAAATACATGCACTTCATTTCCGGCAGCCCCTAAGTAAGCTGCCGCACTTAAACCTGAAAAACCGGAGCCTATTACTGCTATTTTTGACATTAATTTTTCTTCTATTTAGTAATTATTATAATTCTTCTTCTAATTTTTGAATCGTAGATACCCATTTACTATTAATAACAGGCATTAGTTGTTCCATTAATTTCTCATTACCCGAATAGAATATTTTAGTATCCGGGAAGGCTTTTCTAAGTTCATGTAAATAGTTTTGTGCTAAATCAGTATCATTGTGGTGAACTAAGAAAAATAGTAAATGGGTTGGCTTTACAGTATTAAAGCTTGAATTTATTACTTCAATAGGTACATTACAACCTAGAAAAATTACCTTTTTACCTGCATATTTTAACATGTAATGTGCAAACAATAAACTAATTTCATGAAACTCATTTTCAGGTAACAGAAGAAGCCATAATTCATTTGTTTGCTTTGCCGGAGGTAGCGAATCTATAGCACTAAATAGTTTTTGCCTTATTAAGTTACTTATAAAATGTTCTTGTGCCGGTGGAATATTGCTCGTAGCCCACATTAATCCAATTCGTATAAGTAATGGATAGATTACTTTTTCATAAGTTCCTTTAATACCATATCTTAATATTGCATTTGAAAATATTTTTTCAAAGTGTACTTCATCATAATATACTGCTGATGCTATCAATTGAGAAACAAAATATTCTGTTTTTTCATCAGTAACAATCGTATTGTTTAACTGTTTATCTAAATGTTTAAACAATTCATCATCTGACATACAACACAATTCCGAAACCTTAAATTCAGTATTCATTAAGCTTACAATGTTTAATAATCTTTTTAATTGACTATTATCATAGTATCTTGTGTTTCCGTCTGTTCTATTGGGATTAAGTGCATTGTAGCGTTGCTCCCACATACGAATAGTATGTGCTTTAATACCCGAAAATTGCTGTAATTGCGAAATGGTAAATGAGTTCATTTTGTTTAAATAATTGCAAAGTTATTTAAACAAAATGAATAAAAGTGTTCTACTTTATAAATTATAATTATTCGCAGTTATTTTTTCCAATACCATTCATCTTCTTTGGGGGCAGCCTCAATTTGTTTCCAATAATTTGACGTAACAACATTGCCATCTACTGTTAGTAATTCACGGTTAAAAACTGCATTTGTAGGGCTAAATGTTAGGTCTGTAACACCAACTGTAAATGTTTCGGGTGGGGTAGGCGGTGGTGTTTCTGAAATTATAACTTCAGCTTCTGTTGCTACTGCAACTGGTTTGGATGCCGGCTTTGCTGCTTTTGGTGCAGGGCTATTTACAACAATTACTGTAAATTTATTATGTTCCAGTAATTTTTTAAGAAAATCAACTCTTTCTTTTGAGCAGTTTTTTTCAACAATGGAGCATTTTATTTCTCCTAAGTCTTCGAAGGTATGATTAGGATTGAGAGCCATATTATTTTCCCGTTATTGTATTTATATATTCAAATAAGTTACTTGCAAAGCCCATAATAATTGCACCCGAAATACAAATTACGAATGAGATTTTCATCATCATACTCCCATTTAGTTTTGCTAATGGAGTATCGGGTTTGTCTATAAATATTGCTTTTATTATTCTTAAATAATAATAAAGTGATACAACCATATTAAGGACAGCAATTGAGATTACAGTATAATTACCTTTTTCGGCACCTGCTGTAACTAAAAACATTTTTGCAAAAAAACCCGCAGTAGGCGGTATTCCCGCTAAAGAAAATAAGCAAATTGCCATAACCCAACTTGCAAATTTGTTATTTACATAAAATCCTTTCATGTCGCTTATCGTTTCTTTTCCTGTTTCTGCCGATAATAATGCAACAACACCAAAAGCACCTAAGTTAGAGAAAGTATATACCAATAGGAAAAATATTGCAGCACTTTCGCCTGTTTGGGTTCCATTCGTTAGTGCCAGTAAAATATATCCCATTTGTGCAATAGAAGAAAATGCCAAGAATCTTTTTATGTTTTCTTGTCGCATTGCAAATAGATTCCCAATTGTTATAGATAGTAAAAGTGAAATATTTAATACATTAACCCATATAGTGTCATAGCTTTTAAATAATTGGAATAAAATAGTAATAAAAATAAAAACGATAGAGCCTTTAGATATTACTGATAAATAAGATGTTACGGAAACAGGCGCACCTTCATATACATCTGCCGTCCATAAATGAAAGGGAACAGATGAAAGTTTGAAAGCAAAACCGGCAAATACAAATAAAAATGCTAAAATGGAGAGTTGACTTGTTGTTAATAAAGGCGCCATTTCTGTAAAATCAAGTGTACCTGTAACACCATATAAAATACTAATACCAAATAGCATAATTGCAGATGCAAATGCTGATGATAAAATCATTTTAAGTGCAGATTCTGATGATTTTCTTTTTTCAAGGTCGAAGTTTGCAAGTGCAGCAAGTGGTATGCTTGATAGCTCAAGACCCAAAAAGAACATTAAAAAATTATTGCTTGATATCATAAAATCCATACCAAGTAGCGTACACAGCATTAAAATATAAAACTCAAGTAGGTGTTTATGGTTTTTAAGCCAATCGAATGATTGAAGTGAAATAATAAACATACCTAATTTAAGTATGTTTTTTTCTAGATAGATGGTATTATTTGTATGAAACATACCGCTAAATAAACTCCCGTCGGTATTACCAAAAAAACCGGTAATAAGATTAATTAAAAGTAAAAAATTTACTACGTGTAATAAAGCAGTATTGTCTTTTATTCCGTCCCAAACTTTAAGAATAAGTAAAAAGAAGATAATGAGTGTTAAACTCATTTCTGATTTCATTAAAATAAATGCATCAAAATTCATATTCTAATATTTTATTTTAATATTGCAGTTCTTGCAATATTATCCATAATTATTTTTGTATCAGGCGATATTAAATTAGTCAATAAAAAAGGTGCAATACCTATAAGCAATAAACATGATATTAAGGATATAGAGGCTAATCTTTCTGTCCATGTTGCATCTTTAAAAGTAAGAAATTCTTTATTTTTTATTGGTCCCATTCCAGTTGCACCTACTGCACGCAAAATATATACAGCAGTAACTACAATTGATGCACATGCAAGCACGGTAGCAATTCTATTGTAAGTTTCCGGTCTTTGCCAAGCACCCATAAAAACGGTCATTTCGGCAACAAAACCACTGAAACCGGGTAAGCCTAATGAACATAAGCCGGCAATTACAAAAACAGTAATAATAAAAGGCATTACTTTCAATAAGCCACCTAATTGGGCTACCATTCGGGTATGTGTACGCTCGTATATCATGCCGATTGCACCGAAGAATAGGGCTGTCATAACGCCATGAGAAACCATTTGCATAACAGCACCATTTATAGATGTTTGGTTCAACATACCTATTCCAAACAATACGAACCCGCAATGGCTTACAGAAGAATAGGCATTGATGTATTTTAAATCTGTTTGCATTAATGTAGCAAATGCACCGTAAATGATAGCTATTGTAGAAACAAGAATTATTATCCACGAATATTCATGTGCGGCTTCCGGCAATAAATAGGCAGCAACACGCAAACAACCATACCCACCCAATTTCATAGAAATGCCTGCTAAAAACATGGATGCCGCTGTTGGTGCAGAAGAATGCCCATCTGGTGCCCAAGTATGAAAAGGAAATATTGCAGTAAAAACACCAAACCCAAAAAACATTAAAGGAAAAATAAAACGTTGTACTTCAATTGGCAGATGCATATTTGCAATTGCCAATAAATCGAATGTATGTTGTCCGGTAACTGTATGAGTATTAAAATATAAACAAAGTAAGCCAATTAAAACTAATGCCGAGCCGCCCATAAGCATTAATGCAAGTTTCATGGCACTATTTTCTTTTTTGCCGCTTCCCCAAATGCCAATTAATAAGAATTTGGGTATTACCGCAACTTCTAAGAAAAAGAACATGGTAAACAAATCAAGTGAGATGAAAAAACCATAAGCACCAACACTTAAAAGGATAAGTAAAAAGAAAAACTCTTTTGTTAGTTTGTCAATCTTCCAGGAAATAAGAATACCTGCAAATACAACAAAAGCAGTAAGTAATATCATAGCAATAGAAATGCCGTCAACACCAATATAGTATTCTATATTTAATGGTTTAAACCAACTGATACGTTGCTGGAAAAGCATTTGAATGGTATTTCCTGCCGTTCGTTGTTCCCAATATATTTTTAGTAGTTCTACACAAAATAATAGTTGTACCGTAGAACCCGAAAGTGCAACCCATTTTACTTGTGAATTATTTTTACAAAATAATACCCCGATTGCTGTAATCAAAGGTATGAATAATAGTATGGATAAGTCGAACATGTTTGTTGTAAAACAGTATGGTTAATTACCGCTTTATGCAATAATGGCATAAAGGTAAAATGTTTTCGTGTAAATTTTCAATACTTACACTTTGTAATTAAAAACAAATTTAATTATTGCCCTAATACTAAGAAAAATTGAAATATATAGTATTCATTTATCTACAAATAACCTTTATATCTTTATATTTCATTGTTCCTTTATCTATTTATGGTAATAAAAAGAGTTTTACTGTTACAGCAATCTGAAATAGTTAATAGGTATATTCCATTCTTAATATTATGGCTTAAGTTTACTGATAATAATCCTGAATTATTTAAAATCCGTTTATCATATATAGGTGTACCGGATAGTGTGTTTACTTTTATATTTACCCAATCGGATGATTTGAAATTTTCAATATAAAAAATACCACTGCTTGGGTTGGGATATATTTTAATCTCAGCTTCTCTTGCTATAGAAGCAATATTCAAGTTAAAAGTAGTAATTTTTCTTATTCTGTTATTACCTGCATCTGCAAGATACATATTTCCTGTTGTATCTATTGCCAAGCCTAATGGTGAATTTAATTTTGCAGATGTTGCCGGTCCGCCATCACCTGAAAAGCCCAAAGAATAATTACCTGCATAGGTACTTAGTATTCCGGCAGTATTTACTTTACGCACAACATTTGCATATTGTGTTGAAAAATAGACATTACCCGAGTCGTCTATGGCTATATCGCCAGGACCTGCTATATTCGTTGCAGTTGCCGGCATACCATCGCCTACAAAAGTAGAACTGTCATTGCCTGCAATTAATGATATTATTCCATTGGTGTCTATTTTACGAATTATATGTTGCGGATAGGATTCTGCAATAAATAAATTACCAAATTTATCTATTCTAAAGCCAAATATATCTCCGATTTTTGCATTTGTAGCCGGTCCATTATTACCTGTATATCCCGGACTATCAAGCATACCTGCAATAGTAGTAATAATACCTGTGGTTAAGTTTAATTTTCTAATGGCAGAATTATATTCATCGCCAATGATTAAGTTGCCTTGTCTATCAATTGCCAAATCGCTGGGATTGTTAAGTTGTGCAGAATCACCTCTGCCACCATCGCCTAAAAAGCCGGCAATACCGGTACCTGCAATTGTAGAAATAATACCAACTGAATTCACTTTACGAATAACATGATTTCTTTTGTCGGCAATATATATATTTTGGGAGTCATCAACAGCTACACCAATTGGAGAATTTAATTTTGCATTTGTTGCTTGCCCATTATCTCCTGAATAACCTGCAGTATCTTTTCCTGCAACCGTAGTTATAATACCTGAAGTATTTATTTTCCTAATTACATTATTTCCATATTCCGAAAAATAGAGATTACCCAAAGCATCAAAACATATCAATAATGGTTCTGAAATATTTGATAGTGTTGCTGCACCACCATTACCGGAATAACCGGAAATACCGTTCCCTGCTATAGTATTTATGATTTGTGCTTTTGTGTTAGTAGAAAAAAACAATACACTTAGTAAAAGAAGTGAATATCTTAAGTTGAATGAATTTTGATTAGAAAGTAATTGATTATTCATAAAAGACATCTATTAAAGAAGACATAATTGTCTTGTATAATAGACGTCTTTTTCAATAGAAATCTTTGGGTACAAACAAAAAAATAGTTGCATAAATATTATATAACTATGTTAATCATTTTTCCTTTTACGAAAATTACTTTTTTTGCCGGCTTGCCTTCCATCCATTTTTGTATTACATCGTTTGCTAATACTGTTGCTTCTATATAGCTTTGTTCGGCATCAAGCGGAAATTCCAATTCTATTCTCGGTTTTCCGTTTACAGCAACCGGATAAATTTTTGTTGATTCTATTAAATAACTTTCTTCACATACAGGAAAACTTGCATCAATAACGCTATTGGTATTACCTAAGTAACGCCATAATTCTTCGGCAATATGTGGTGCATAAGGGCAAATAAGTATTACTATTTGTTGCCATATTGCTTTTTTACGACAATTTATTGCTGCTAATTCATTTATGGTTATCATAAATTGGCTTACAGATGTGTTGAACGAAAAGCGTTCCATATCCTCGCCAATTTTTTTTATTGCTTTATGTAAAATCCTTAGTTCTTCATTGGTTGGTGTTTCATCATTAATTACCCATCCTTTTTGCTCATCAAAAAATTGCCTCCAAAATTTCTTTAAAAATCTATGCACGCCTTCAATACCTTTTGTATCCCATGGTTTGCTCATTTCAATAGGACCTAAAAACATTTCATACATTCTAAATGTATCAGCTCCAAAATCATTTACAATATCATCTGGAGTAACTACATTATGCTTCGATTTAGACATTTTTTCTATTTCTGAATTACATAATATATACCATTCATCGTCTTCTGTTTTGCCATTCCATATAACTAAATTTAATAGATAATCAACCTCACTTTCTTTTGCTCCTTCAAATAATATTAAATCTTTAAAGCTTGTTTTTGTAAGCCTACCTTTTGCGTCAACAAAAAAATGTGCATTTCTTAATCTAAATTCATTACTTCCGGGGCTTTTTTTGTATTTTTTTTCATTCCATACAAAAGGTTTTTCAAAATTAATTGCTCTATTGTGAGAAATTAGAAATAGTACCTTTTCATTAGTTTCTTCTTCAAAAGCATAAAAGGAGTCTGTAAAATAAGATTTTCCTTGTATCATGCCTTGGTTCAATAATTTTTTAAATGGTTCGTCAAATCCTATATGCCCTAAATCATAAAGTGCTTTTGTCCACATTCTTGAATAGAGTAAATGTCCTACTGCATGTTCTGTACCGCCAACATATAAGTCAACTTGTTGCCAATAATCCGTTGCCTTTCGGTCTGCAAACACATGGTCGTTATGGGGGTCCATGTATCTTAGAAAGTACCAACTGCTACCGGCATAGCCGGGCATAGTATTTGTTTCCCTTGTACCGTAATCAGTATTTACCCAGTCTATAATATTTGCTAATGGTCCTTGCCCGTCAGGACCCGGTTTATATTGTTTAACCATTGGTAATTCTACCGGCAAATCAAAAATAGATTCAGTATTTTTATTTTGAGATGTTACATCTGTAATTTCATCTGTTCCATAAGGTATGCCATCACGATAAATAATAGGAAATGGCTCACCCCAATAGCGCTGCCTACTGAAACCGGCATCTCTTAACTTAAAATTTGTCTTTTTTTGTCCTACTTTAGCAAGAGCCTTCATTGCAGCAATACCGGCTTCCTGAATACTCATGCCATCTAAAATGCCACTATTATTTATGGTACCTGTTTTTTCGGTATAAGCTTTTTCGCCTGTATATTTTATGCCGAAAATATTTGTAATTGGTATTTTAAAATGTTTTGCAAAAGCATGGTCTCTGTCATCACCACATGGCACACCCATAATAGCACCTGTACCATATCCGGCAAGTACATATTCTGAAACCCAAATAGGTATTTTTTTATGTGTTAAAGGATGAATTACATAATTACCTGTAAAACAGCCTGTAATTTGTTTTACATCACTAATACGCTCTCTTTCCGACCTGCTTTTTACATATTGAATATAATTATTTAAATCGGTTTTATGTTCATTGGTAGTTATTGTTGCCAATAGTTCGTGTTCGGGTGCTAAAACCATAAAATCTACACCCATTATTGTATCAGGTCTTGTGGTAAAAACTTTAATTTCAGGTGTATGTATAGATGCTTTTTTATTAATATCTAATTTTTCTAAATCAATATTTTCATCATTTTCTGTTTCAATATTAAATGCAATCTGAAATTTAATTTCCATTCCATTACTTTTCCCAATCCAGTTGCGTTGCATTTCTTTCATTGCATCGCTCCATTCTAACTTGTCAAGACTATTTAAAAGTCTTTCGGCATATTCGGTTATTCTTAAAAACCATTGCCTCATATTTTTTTTCTCTACCGGGAAGCCTCCTCTTTCCGATACTCCGTTTACTACCTCATCATTAGCGAGTACAGTTCCTAAATTTTCGCACCACCATACTTCTGCATATCCTTGATAAGCAATGCGATATTGCATTAAAATTGCTCTTTTCTCTTTTTCTGTATAATTAACCCATTCAATAGCATCAAAATGAAGTAAGTCATTATCAGGGCAAGGATAATTTATGTTTCCTTCTTTTGTGAATAGTTCAATTAATTCACTTATTGGTTTTGTTTTATTTTTAGACCTATCGTACCAACTATTAAAAAGTTGAAGAAAAATCCATTGTGTCCATTTATAATATTTTGGGTCAGATGTTTGTACTTGTCTATCCCAATCATAACAAAAACCTATATTGTCTAATTGTTCTCTATAACGTTTTATGTTTTTTTCGGTTGTTACAGCCGGATGTTGCCCTGTTTCTAAAGCATATTGTTCGGCAGGTAGCCCAAATGCATCAAAACCCATTGGGTGTAAAACGTTATATCCCTTTAACCTTTTATATCGGGCATAAATATCCGATGCAATATATCCTAATGGGTGGCCAACATGTAAGCCTGCACCACTTGGATATGGAAACATATCTAAAATATAAAACTTTTCTTTAGTACTCTCATTGCTTACTTTATAAACCTTTTCTTTTGCCCACTTTTCTTTTGCTCTTCCCTCAATATCAGCAAAATTATATTCCATAGTATTAAATGTTCCTTACTGTGTTTGTGTAAAAATAAAATATATGAGTTAAAGGAAGGTATAAATAAATTATATCATTTGTGTTTCCTTTAAATTTATACAAAAATAGCTATAAAAAATCTTCAAAAAAAATTAGTACTACCTATTGTAATTGACAAAAAATAAGAATCAAATCAGTCTAACAAACTAAAAGGGAAATATTCTCTTTTCAAAATCCTGAAAGGATGATATTATTATAGAAAATGTTAATTTCAATAACACAAAACCCAGAATGGGTGATGTTATTTTAAAATACAGGGGCAAATAATATAACCCATTCTAGGTTTGTAGCATTTTGTATTTTATATTGCTATAATAATATCATCCCTCGGTATTCATTTTATGTTTACTGTATAATTATCTGCAATGAGTTACTTTTTACCCCGTATTATTTTGTAAATTTTTATTGCACTCATTAATAATATTATAAATAAAACAAGACCTACCAAACCCCAAACAAAACTAAGACTTTGTTTTACTACTACTAACATAATAATGGCTACTAATAAAATTGTGGCAACCTCATTCCAAATTCTTAATTTATTTGATGAATATTTAAATATTCCTTTTGATTCTTGTTTATAAATTGAATGTAAGGTAAAATGATATATATATAATAAGGTTACAAAAACTAATTTAATAGTAAGCCAATTGCCTGAAAATGCCAATGGCATTAAACCGCTCATCATTAATGTAACCGGCCCGAAAATTAAAGTAAGTATTGCCGATGGCCAAGTAATACCGAACCACAGGCGGCGAATCATTATATTAAATTGGTTTTGTAAAATACTTTTTTCAGGCTCCTGTTTTTCATTAGCTTCGGTATTGTATATATATAATCTTACTATATAAAACATGCCACTAAACCAAGTAACAATAAAAATAATATGAAGTGCTTTAATATATTCTAACATGTGGTGTATATTACAAAATTTCTAATAATTCTTCATTAGGCTCTTCCATCCATTTTTTAATGGTTTCAACCCAAGTTTTTTCAATATTTAAACAGGGTATAAAAGTGAAACTTTTACCACCTGCATTCATAAAATTTTCTCTTTCTCTAATCGCTACCTCTTCTAATGTTTCTAAACAATCACTTATAAAAGCAGGGCAAATTACCATTATATCTTTAATGTCTTTAGCAGGTAATTCTTCCATTGTAGCTGTTGTAGAAGGCTTTAACCATTCTGCTCTTCCTAATTTAGATTGAAATGAAATACCATACTTTTCCTTCAGGATACCTAATTTTTCGCACACTAAACGGGTAGTTTCTAAGCATTGGTGTTTATAACAATATTTATGTGCCGGCGAATTTACCATGCAGCAATCATTCGTTTTTAAACAATGATTGCCTGTTATGTCACTTTTATGTATATGCCTTTCGGGTATGCTGTGGTAGCTGAATAGTAAGTATTTATCGTCATTAAAATAGGGCTTTATACTATTACATAAAGCATTTATATAATCAGGATTATTATAAAATGGCTTTATGGTTTTTATTTTGAATTTGTATTTTCCACTCTGAAATACATTTTTTGCATGTATTACTGCCGTTTCATAGCTCGACATTGCATAGTGAGGATAGAGAGGTAATAAAATTACTTCTTCTAATTCCGGGTTATTTGCAGCAAGTGTATCA
Organism: uncultured Bacteroidota bacterium; assembly: GCA_903929195.1. Lineage (GTDB taxonomy): Bacteria > Bacteroidota > Bacteroidia > Chitinophagales > Chitinophagaceae > CAIYTT01. The sequence continues at coordinate 7,365 of CAIYTT010000027.1, read as the reverse complement.
TAAGCACTTTTCATTGTAGGGTTGCCATAACGCATCGAAATTTCTACCGGCTCTTTTATTTTAAGTGCAACTGCATTTTTTAAATCTTTGGTTAAGCAAACAAGTGGAGAGCCTTTTTCTGTCCATACAGAACGATAAGCCTCTGCTGATTTTGATGCTCTGAAAGGTGAAATAATCCCTTTTACCAATAATAGTCTCGATAAATAGGGCATATCAATAACCCGTTCATCCATAAGAAATTCATTAAGATAATTTCTTACATCTTTTACACTCGTAGAATCCGGTGAACCTAAATTCATTAATATTAAACCACGTTTTGAAGAAGAGGGCATCAGTTTTTAAGTGTTTTACGGATATGAAAATTTTTGACAAAATTAGTTGATTCCAATTTTATGCAAAATTAATAATTCAAAACTTAAATTAGGGTTTGTTTTTTGTCTATTAAGGATATTAATATTTTATGGGTATTGGCGTAGTCCCTTTTGTATAAAATTCAGCCGCTTTTCTAAATATTTTTTTAAATACAAATTGCTGAATCATAACCGTATCTTTATCATTATTTATTATTGCAAATAATCGGTCAGCATCAAAGTCGTCAGGTACTTCTTTGTCCGATACTATTTGGTTTTTACTTCTTTTATTAATAGGCATCCAATATATTTGCACATGCTGGTGTTGCCCATGCATACCTGTTACATCTAATTCAGAATGTTTTGTGCCTGTTCTAATTAAACTATCCATACCGATGCTACCATTAAGAAAACCTTCGCAGTTTACATTTTTGAAATAGTTAAGATATACTTTTGCATTATGTTCATTTAAATCTTCTGGTTTTTTAACTATTTCAGGGTCTCCTTTTACAATCAATTTATTTTCTTCTCTGGTTAAAATAAATGACTTTTTAGTATCATTAAAATACTGCATGGAAATAGACTTAATTTCATCAGGTTCTAAATTAAAAACGGTTCTATCACGCCAATCTTTTTCTGTAAAGGAATACCGTGCAGTTAAAAAACCATTGAAATTAATAATGTGTACTACATAAGGTGTTTTAGAATTTTCCATTATCATATTTGTACCGGCTCCATTTGCTGCTTCTCCTCCTACATAAAATATTTTCTTTTTTATACCTTTTCTATTATATACTTCCACTTTTATGGCATATGTGGTAAGAAATTTTATAGTATTTTCTTTGGCAGTTTTTGTTACCGGATATAAGGTTTGCTGTTGATATAACGTATTCATCATTAAATTAGTCATGCCCGGCAATGCTTTATATTTTTTATTAAGCAACCAGCAAGAATCTGTCCGCTCTATCAATACAAACTCCCCATCATTCGATGCAATAAATATTTTACCTATATCTGCAGTATCTTTAATTGTAAAATCGGAATCTTCGGTTGTAAATGGGTTTGAATTATCTTTTATGATAAAAAAATAGATGCAGCCACCTAATAAAAGCAAAACAAACAAATAGATAAGGGTCTTTTTCATTTTAGATACATTTTATGCTTATTTAGTTTCATATTTTCGTTTTTTAAAGAAAATAAAACAAGATGCAAATACCAATACTAATGCAATTGGTATAGATACATTTATAGTTTGCCACATATTTTTTTCTTCTTTTATCCTACCGGTATCTAATAGTCTTAGTTTTGCTTCTTTAGAACGTGATTCTAATATACCTGATTTATCAGTAAGAAATTCCATGCAATTAAGTAAGAAATTCATATTCTGATAAAAATAACTATCATACTGATAAAATCCTAAATTGATTACACGATTATTTTTTGCAGAATATCCATTCCTAAAAATATTACCAACAGAAACAACAATCATACTTGTTGCGGTATCACAAGATTTTTTAAATGGCAAGTGTAAAGAATCTAATAATCTTAAATAATCGGGTGCAAGCCTGTTTTGAAAAGCAGAATGAAACTTACCTTCCAACAACATTGCAATTGGTATATACGATTTATTAAACATTTTTTCGGGTATGGGGTAATTCATTAGCGATAAACTAACCCTTGCCGGTGCAGACGCTGTTCTACTATATTTTGATGTCTGTAATAAGACCGTTTTTTTAATTCCGGTACTTTTCAATGTATCAATACTATTTGTAAACTCACCTAAAATAAAATCCATGTTTCTTACAATAGGGTGTTCATTGGTAGGATTTATACGTGGGAAAAATATCCAATCTTTTTTATCAATTTGCCCGTCATACGTTCTACCCAAAGGCATACATTGTTTATCTTCAACAAGGTCATTATTTACACGAACTCCATATTTAAACAAAAGTTCATCTATTTCCAAGCCATAATCCATTGCAATAAACTGCGGCGAAGATATAAAACTGTCTAAGGACGCCTTAATATTATTAATAACCCAAAGCACATGCCCGCCATGCATTATATATTGGTCTATTTTCAATTTTTCGGGTCCTGTAAATGGTTTTACAGGTTGGTTGATAATTATGGCATCATAAGAAACCGGAATATGTGCATGTTGTCCCTCCAGATGAGTAATATCTACGGTATCTAAATCGTAATAATAGGGTAGTGTAGATAGCATATCTTCCGTATGCACATCAAGCAGCTCGTCATTACCTGTAATATAAGCTATACGTGGTCTTGTAGGCTTACCTAATGTATTTATGGCATTTGCAAATTTATATTCTAAAAGTGCTTCGGCATAAGTAATCATTTCTTCTTCTTGCTCGGGCGAAAGAACGGGTCTTTGCTCTAAAAGATAGATAGGCATTTCTTTACCATTGTATTGTACCAAAGCAAAAGGAAATATTTTTTGAGTATTATATTCGGTCTCTTCTTTTGATGACCTTTCGATAAAACGAATACCTTTTTGCTCCAAATTATGTACTATTTGTTTTTGTTCGTCATCCGTTTTGCCTTCAAGCGGATTAATAAATCTAAAAACAACTCTGTTACCCGCAATTTCTTTAAAAGATTGTAAACGCTCTCTTACTGCTTCTTGCATTCTTTGGTACTGTGCAGGCAGTTTGCCCGATAGATAAACATCTATTACGGCAACCTCTTGTAAATGAGCCAACATTTTTTTTGTTGGATTTGATAATGTAAATCTTTTTTCATTCGTTAAATCAACACCTACATGAAAAAAGGAAGTAAGTATATTGATACATATCAATATTGCTGCAATTAGTATTATAATAAATAAGGCATGTTTTTGCCTTTGATTTTTGTTTGGTGTTTTTGTCGCCATAAATACGTTTCCTAATACTTATTTGTTCTTTTATTTTCTCAAAACCTAAAATGTGTTTTGCCTTAAAATAACTGAATCAAATTATTTTCTTTATCCTTGCCTTGCCACATCTTTGGTTCGGCTATTTAATGAAAATCGGGTTAATGCAATAAAAAAGAATATTACAGATAAAAAGTAAATGATATCTCTTGAATCTATAAAACCTCTACTTATTGAATTATAATGAAATTCCATACCTATCATACTTAAATAGTAATCTATACCATCAGAGAATTTAGGTAATTTGCTTAATTGTTCAAAACCGGTATATAATAAATAACAAGCTAGCAGAGCTATTAAAAAACCGACTACCTGATTACCGGTTAAAGAGGAACAAAAAACACCAACAGCAGCAAAAGTAGCTGCCAATAAAAATAAACCTATGTAAGAACCTATAATAGCACCGGTATCTAAACCTACATCCGGAAACGATAAATTACTTATTGTATATACATATATAAAAGTAGGAATAAGTGCAAAAAGAATGAGTGCTAATGTAGCCAAGTATTTCCCAATTATAATATCCATTATAGTAAGTGGTTTTGTTGCCAGCCACTCAATGGTTCCCATCCTGAATTCATCGGCAATACTGCGCATGGTTACTGCCGGTACTAATAAAAGAAGTAACCATGGTGCAATACCAAAAAAACGGTCCATTACGGCATACCCGTAGCTTAAAATGCTATAATTAGGTATTATCCATAAAAATAAGCCACAAGCTATTAAAAATACTAATAGGGCTACATAGCCTATTATGGAACTGAAAAAAGAATTTATTTCCTTAAAGAAAATACTCCGCATTATACGTTATGTTCTGGGGACGACAAATGTAATAAATTGACAGTGGATAATTTGTATATACTGCTTTTTGAAAAGTTAAAATTAATATAGTGGAATAATAATATGTTTTTTAAAATATTGTAACTTTTATTACTTTAATTATATAAATAATGCATGAATGCTGTTATATATAATAATTTTGCTCTAATATACTTGATAAATTTTAGCAGTTATACTTTTTTGTTTAGTATTATTTTTTTGAATACGTGAGTACGGTTTTATTATACTTCCTGATTCCATGTGAAAAATCAGGAAGTATGCCTATTATCCTTGTATAACCGTACCGGACTTCGGAAATAAATTTGTTGAGTCTGAATAGTTATAATCTGTTTTTGTCCTTTTATACCTTTTGCTGGCACTTAGCAAATAGACTTCCTTAAAAGTGCTACTTCTTTACATAATATCGAACCACTTTAGAAATTTTTCTAATAATATATACCCATTGAAAAAATAAAAATTGGTTTAGTTTGAAAAAACTAAACCAACAAAGTATGTACAATTCCGAAATTATTTTTAAAAAATTTGCGTAATCAAATACTTACATATACATTTGCGTAAGTAAATACTTACATAAATGTCATTAGAAGCTAGAAGAGACGTGTTTCAAGCAATATCAGACCCAACAAGGCGCCAAATCATAAATCTAATAGCTCATAAATCTATGACGCTAAACGCAATTGCCGACAACTTTGCAATCAGCAGACCAGCAATATCTCAACACATAAAAATTTTAACTGAATGCGGTATGATTGTCGTTGAAAAAGTGGGTCGGGAAAGGTTCTGCGAGGCAAAGCTCGACACACTGAGCGAAGTCTCTAATTGGGTTGACCAATATCGCCAGCTTTGGAATGATAAATTTAACTCCCTTGACAAGTATCTAAATAAAGTTCAATTACATAACAAACCAAAAAAACAAAATGAAAAATTCAACTAAAAAAAAAGATGGACTAATAATAGTTCGCGATTTCAAAGCACCTAGAAAGTTGGTGTTTCAGGCATTTTCAACAGCAGAGGCATTTGCCGAATGGTGGGGTCCGGCTGGTATGCCGGTTACAATAAAATACTTTGACTTCAGGAAAGAAGGCAGACTCCATTACAAAACAGAAGGGGGTGGACTAACAATGTGGGGGCTATTTAAATATGGTAGCATTTTGAGCCCTGAATTGATTGAGTTTGCTAATTCGTTTTCCGATGAAGAAGGCAACATTTGTAAAGCCCCGTTTCCAATGGAATTTCCGTTGGAAATTTTCAATCGAATTACACTTCTCGAAAAAAATGGAATTACTACTTTGACCCTTGAAAGCCACCCGCTAAATGCAACGCCGGAACAAGAAGCAACCTTTTATTCAATGACTGAAAATATATCTGGAGGTTTTGCCGGTACATTTAATCAGTTGGACGCTTATCTAGCAAAAACACAAGAAAAAAAATAAAAACGTATGCTCTTAACATAATGAAAGTCGCTACCATAGCGACTTTTATTATGTATTGTACGGAAGTACATACGCTAAAAAATATATACAAATAACCGCAAAGTTCCCCAAGTCAAGACTTGAAACTATAAGCCCCGTTCTTCCGGATTTTCCACAGGGAATCCGGTGTGAGAATGAAACTCCTTCTGAAAGCAATTACTTGACAAAGCTAAAAGTAAGTAATGAAATTCTTAGCAATATACCTTTTTATTTAGCATCAGCCTACTAAGAACCTTCGACCAGTTGGAGATGACATAACGAAATGTATTCTAATAACGGAATATGGTTAATAAGAATACCCCATATTAAAGTATCCGAAACTTTATCGTAACCGTGTATGATTCTATTTCTTGTATCAACAATTTTTCTTGTATTTGAAATTTGGAACGAATTATCTATTTCCAAAATATAATTCATAGCTTCCCCAATAATTTCTAAATCTCGTTCTACGGCTCTTTTAGTCTTTATGTCTTTTTGATATACTGTAAAATCTAAAGATGTATCTATAAAATAACTATTAATTTCTTTTATAGCATTTAAAATATCATAAAGTCTAATTTTAATGTTGATATCCATAAACAAGTTTACGGTTTTGGTTGATTATTTGTGTAAAATAAGGGTTTTTAATTGCATTTTCTTCTAATAAATCAATTGGTCTTTTTAAAATATCTTGTAATGAAAATTTCAAATCAAAGTAATTATCAGCATAATTTAAAACATCTATGTTATCAAAATCAACAATTAAGTCAATATCACTTTCTAAATTAAATTTATCTGTTAGTACAGAACCAAAAGCATAAAGTGTTTTTACTTTGTGGCTTACACAAAGTTTTTGTATGTCGTTATTAAATTGTTCTAATATTGTCATATGACCCAATTTCTGTAAAATTATAAAATTTATCTAAATGAACTTTTTTCTTCCGATTTTTTTTCAAAGGAATCCGGTGTGAGATTGAAACTCCTTCTGAAAGCAATTATTTGACAAAGCTAAATGTAAGTAATGAAATTCTTAGCGATATACCTTTTTATTTAGCATCAGCCTACTAAGAACCTTCGACCAGTTGGAGATGACATAGCTAAATGTAAACAAAATTTTACTAATTTAGCAGTAGCAACTTGAATTCCGGTTGCAAACCGGCAGATTTTCTAGACACAAGTTTGCCACGCACTTAGCTCCGCGACATACTCGCGCCAGACGGGCATAAATGCCAGTTGTTTGAACCATGATTTCTAAATGGACAAAAAAGATTTTCATGATTTTTTATTCTTTTATAATTTTTTTGTTTACATGTTGTCCCGTTTCCGGCTCTAAAACCTCAACAATATAAACACCTTTACTTAAACCACTAATATCTACGATTTCTTTATTACTTGTCATGGTGAGCCCACTTGTCATGGTGAGCCCTGTTGTCATGGTGAGCCTTGCCGAACCATGACAAGTGGGGCTCACTGTAACAAGCTGCCCCACAACATTATAAATTCGTACCTCACAGCCCAAAGCCCCCTCAATGGTAAAATTATCTTTTGCAGGGTTGGGGTAAATATGTAAAAACTGCTCATTTAGTTTGTTGATTCCTACATCTGCAACTGTTACTACTACGGTATCGTAGGTTATCGTGCCGCATAAATCCATTGCTACTATGTAGGTAGTAGTACCGGCAGGGTGTACCCTTATTCTACCACCACTGTCTATGGGTGTAGGCTCGCCAAGTGTGTACCACAAGCAGGGCATACCCTCGCCATTACTGTCTATACCTATATAGGTGCTATCTCC
>CAIYTT010000026.1 GCA_903929195.1 uncultured Bacteroidota bacterium | reverse complement strand
ATTGCCCCATCCTCTCCCGGGGTTCGTACGTCATCAGGGTCTACATCCCCTTCCGTAGAATCATAATAAGCCTCTCCGCTTCGTTTACTTGTTGCACCATCCCATCCTTTTGCAATTTCAATCTGTAATTCTTCAATAATTCTGTTTTTATATTGCTCATGAAGAAGTATCGCATCTTGAACTATTTCGGAAGCATCTTTATACTCACCATTCATTAATTGTGTTTTTATATAATGCTCCTGTTTCTCATTGAAACTAATATTTATTTTTGATATATTTAATAACAAAGTTACAAAAAAAATTAGCTGAATATAAGTTCTTTTGCATTTTTAAAAAGTCGCATTATAAAAATGTATAAATAATTATGTATAGCATCAACTACAACAAATAGTTTTGTAAATCTGTAATTATTTTTATCTTCACACTAAAAATACTAAAATGGTAACCGCTCTTGATAAAAATACGGCATTAGTAATAATAGATTTACAAAAAGGTATTATACAATTTCCATTGGCAAAGCCCGTTACTGAAATTATTACAAATGTTTGCAAATTGATTGATGCCTTCCGTAAAGCCCAATTACCCATTGTAATAGTAAATGTAAATTCTGCAGCCGCAAAATGGAATACTGCACGTAAAGATTCTAATCCGGTTAGAAATGTACAATTTACACCGGACTGGACTGAAATAATACCTGAAATAAAATCTGAACCCGGAGATATATTTATTACCAAGCATACTTGGGGCGCATTTTTTGAAACCGATTTAGATGCAGAATTAAGAAAACGAGACATAACAGGTATCGTTTTAACAGGTATAGCAACAAGTATAGGTGTTGAAGGAACCGCCAGACATGCGAGTGAAAGAGGCTATAATATTACATTTGCTAAAGACGCCATGACAGACATGTTTGCCGATGCACATGAACATAGTCTTAAATTCATTTTCCCAAGAATAGGAGAGGTAGATGATACGGATAAAATTATTGAAAAATTAGCCTGATATTCTTGCATTCTGACGTATTTTTCAAAAACATTCCTGTAATTCTGCCGAAATGTCATTACCGTAAAAGTGGATTAATTATTGTACTAAACTAAAAAAACAAAAGTATATGAATCAAAATGAATTTCGCAAATATGCTATTAAGCATCATGGAATAAGTAGTCTTACATTAGATAATTATTCATCTTCTTTAATAAAGACTCCTAATGCTTTAACTCCCTACATTATAGAAGAACGCCCTATGAATGTAGCATCTATGGACGTGTTTTCGCGTTTAATGATGGATATAATTATCTTTTTAGGTGAGCCTATAAATGATTATGTAGCCAATATTGTAACGGCACAATTACTTTTTTTAGAAAGTACAGACCGCAACCGTGATATACAAATGTATTTAAACAGTCCGGGTGGTAGTGTATATGCAGGTTTAGGTATCTATGACACCATGCAAATTATTACGCCCGATGTATCTACAATATGTACAGGTATAGCAGCATCTATGGCAGCAGTATTAATGTGTGCAGGTACTAAAGGGAAACGAACAGCATTAAAACATAGCCGTATAATGATACACCAACCATTAGGAGGTGCAGAAGGGCAAGCAAGTGATATTGAAATTACTGCACGTGAAATTGGAAAATTGAAACGGGAGTTATACGACATTATCGCAAACCATTCAGGACAAACTTTTGAAAAAGTAAGTGCAGACAGTGACCGTGATTACTGGATGACAGCCGCAGAAGCAAAAGACTATGGTATGGTTGATGAGGTTTTAATACGCAACCCACGTAAAGAAGAAAATAAATAGTAAATAATTTATTGTGTAATATTAAAGGGGATATAAAGTGTCCCCTTTAATGTTTCAATAATTTATAATGCGCGCACATTGTATTCTATTGTTTTTAATGACCAACGTTTATTCAGCGACATTGGTTGTGAGGGTAAAGCCTGTTGGAGTGGTAGTTATAGAATGGCTCACGGAGCAAAACCACAAAATACATCTGATGAAAACCTGCAACAATATAGTTTGTTCCCTAATCCTAATGATGGCTATATTGCTATTACACAAAAGTTGACTGATATTAACGCCGTTGATGTACAGGTAATAAATGAAACAGGCGAAAATGTTTATACAGGAAAATTATTATTTATTAACAATATTACAAATATGGGAATGGGTAATTTAAGCTCTGGTTTATACTTACTTAAAATAATTGATTCGCAAGGCAGATTATTCATATTGAAATTTGTCGTAATAAAATAATATTTATGAAAAAATATCTTTTTTTGCTCTTAGTAATTAATTATCATAGTATTTTATCAGGGCAAGTTAATTTGGTAAAAAATCCGAGTTTGGAAAATATTTTATATTGCCCTGATAGAACTGACCAAATAAGATTGGCAAAATATTGGAGTTGTATAGATACAACAACATATACAATTGGTACAGTGGATAGTATGCAATGTGATGGCAAT
>CAIYTT010000025.1 GCA_903929195.1 uncultured Bacteroidota bacterium | reverse complement strand
GAAATATAAATCACACTACAAAGTTACCAAGTTTATTTTATAATTAGTGTCAAAGCCTATGGCACTATTCTTACTTGTTTGTAATGTATATACTTTAATTAGACTTTTTGTGCTTTGTTGGTGTTTTCACCAACAAACAACTTCATAATTAAAGATAGCTAAGTTTTTTTATCTTTACAATGTCTTTATTGGTGTTTTCATCAACAAAAATGTATAGTAGTTAAAATAGATTGTACTCGTCATTGGAAGAACAAACAATTTGTTGGTAAAAACATCAACAAAGGCGAAAAAAGTAATGTACCTGATGCAATGATTAAAAAATGCCATCTGCACTCAATCAAAACAATCATATTTAGAAAATATTAACTTCTTCCGTTATATTTTTACTGTTTTTGCCCGATAAATGAAATGTAAATTAACTTGCGACTTTTGGGACCCATGAAAATAGTGGTATTTTTACAGCATGGGTACTCAAAAAACAATCCACATTGACCCGCTTAGTTGTGTAAGTTTATTAATTGACGCACAAGTCAATAACTTATCCTTGGGTGGCGGTACTGGCTTTATTGTTCAAAAAGACGACAAGTTTTATCTTATTACAAACTGGCATGTTGTATCTGGTCGCAACACAGATACAGGAGAATGCCTGTCCAAGACGGGCGGTTTACCGGATTCAGTTGTTGTTGCATTCCATGTAAAATGTTCTTTGGGTTCATGGGTAAAACTTAAAATACCAATTTTGGATGGTGAGAAACACCTTTGGATTGAACATCCAAAACACACAGAAACAAATAGGATAGATGTAGTTGCAATTCCATTAAAGAAATTGCCGGACAAAGTAACGGTTTATCCGTTGGACTTAAATTTGGCTGATACGAATATGTTAGCGGTGCCTGCTTCTTCGGTTTCTATAATTGGATTTCCATTTGGACTTTCATCAGCAGGTGCTTTTCCTATTTGGAAGACAGGTCATATTGCATCTGACCCCGATTTGGATTATAACGGCTTACCTGTATTTCTAATTGATGCTACTACACGAAGTGGGATGTCTGGTTCGCCAGTAGTTATGAGGGCAAATAATTTCACAGACAGAGAGGGTGGGTTTGTGGTAAGTGGTGGTCCGCGTACGCTTTTTCTTGGGGTTTATTCAGGCAGAATTCGCAACGATATTGAAATTGGTAGAGTATGGAAACCAGAAATTATTAAGGAACTTTTACCATAAATAGGATGGTAATCTTTTTTATAGTTTTGCTAAATTATAAAATGCAACCTCAATAAATAAGGCATAATTTTACTCTCGTTTTTTATATAATATACTTATGAAATATAGTGATATTTCAAAATTACAGGCAGCAGAAAGCCAATTAAAGACTGCAATTGAACTTTTCTTTAAAGAGCGAGATTCTATTTCAATCCATACATTGGCAAGTGCTTCACAAGAAATTTTAGAAGTTCTCGGAAAAAAGAAAGGTATTAAAAGCGAGAGGTTAAAAATGCTTGAGATGTATAAACCGGAAGAAAGAGGTAAGGTTCACAATAAACTATGGTATCACAAAAATTTCTTTAAACATGCTGACCAAAACCCTAATGGCATTACAATACTCAATCCTGAATATACAGAATTGGTTATTTGGGATGCAGTGAGGCTATACTTTTTTATCACTAAGAAAAAAGTACCCGCTTTTCTTATATACGACCTTTGGATGTATTCAAAAAAGCCAGAACTGTATAAACTATCTTTAGAACAAGAGGAGTTGTACAAAAAGACCCTTGCTGATAATGGTAATAATCATCAAAACAAACTGAATATTTTAAATATGATTGCTGTTGCTGAAAAGGAACTTAGAAAAAATATTAAACCCGACCAGCAGTTATTATTCTACGACAACAAAGAATACATCTTAAAAGAATTAGCTTTCGACAGTAACACAAAAGTTTGGAATTGTTTCTATACTTTGAACAAACAAGGTATTGATACGCCAGAGGAAGTGATAATTTTAAATTTTTTCATTGAAAATCTGTGGGCAGATACTTTTACTACAGAATATGTTGCAAAGCTTTTTGTTGATAAGAACGAAAAAGTTATTGGTTTTCCTTTTACTGCTCCAGATGGAGTTACAGGCAAACCAGCATTTTTCATTATTTCTTTAAGACAAAATAGTGGTGGTTTTTATTTGGACATCACAAAAATATCTTCAATAAAAAACAGCGTATTTTCAATTACCTATTCAAAAGAAGTACAAAAGGGAGATACAGAATTAAAAATGAATGTTGATAAACTTGTTCTTCAAGATTTAGGTTCAGGTACAGGAGCAACCGAAATGATTGGCAATACTGGAATTGATGAATCATGGATAGACTACTTAAACACGAAAAATAAATGACACATCACTAACTAAAGATTAGTTCAGGGTTTGCATTTAGCAATGTAAGCAGTTTAATAAAATGCCTCACATGAGGGTATTGTTTTCCGGCTTCCCATTTTGAAATCCGAGCCGTACTCTTGTGCCTTTGTTGGTGTTTTCACCAACAAACAACATCATAATTAAAGATAGCTAAGTTTTTTTATCTTTACAATGTCTTTATTGGTGTTTTCATCAACAAAAACGTATAGTAGTTAAAATAGATTGTACTCGTCATTGGAAGAATAAACAATTGGTGAAAACACCCAACAAAGGCGTAAACTACAAAACACAGGTGGGTAAAGTGGTTATAGAGTAACATTAAATTGAGCCACTCTTCAAAGAAAAGAGTGGCTCAACTTCTATATAAATTAGGGGATTAACTCTATTTTTTTTCTCCCTAAAATTAAAATCACACAAAAAACCTAATAAGCAACGTAAATTTTCTATTTTACCAAGTATATTGAAATAAATTACTTGGTAATCGTGTTCAATGCCTAACTTTGCTTTTATGATGAAACAAGAACTAATTTCGTTATTACCTGCCGGCTACCCCGATAATGCAAGGGTGTGGATATACCAAAGCAATAGGGCATTTATTGAAAAAGAAGAATTGGAAATTAATGAGCAACTGCATCATTTTTATGCTCAATGGAAATCGCATGGTGCACCGGCGAAAGGTTGGGCTAAATTATTATTCAAACAATTTGTGGTTGTTATTGCCGATGAAAGCGAGGTGCAATTAGGTGGGTGTAGTATTGATGATGCCATGAGACAAATAAAAAGTTTTGAGCGTCAATACGATGTGAATTTTTTCAATAGATTATTGATAACTTTTTTAATAAAAAGCAAAGCAGAAATGCTCCCTTTAAATCAAGTGCAATATGCAATTGATAATGGATATATTAATAAAGATACATTAATGTTTAATAATGTAATAGCCAATAAAAAAGAACTATTAGAAAAGTGGTTAGTACCGTTAAACGAAAGTTGGTTGTGGGGTAGGGTGCAAATACCGGCATAAATGTAGCTGTTTATTATTTCTATTCCATTTATTTTAGCATTAGCTGCTGTAATTATTAATATTGCAAAAAATCATTTTATCGAACTAATTTTAGCAAATTGTCTGCAACCGTTTTACTATTAACGCCACCTTTTACGCAGTTAAACACACCCTATCCGGCTACTGCATTTCTAAAAGGCTTTTTAAACAAAAAAGACATCCGTTCTTTTCAGGCAGATTTGGGTATTGAAGTAGCTATTTCACTGTTTTCAAAAAACGGTTTAAAGAAATTATTTGATATTATTGAACAAAATGCAATTTATAACCCAGATGTTGTATATTCTGAAAATGCAATAAGAATTATTACTATAAAAAATAGTTATATTGATACTATTGACAATGCAGTACTTTTTCTGCAAGGCAAAAACTCAACATTAGCTCACCTTATCACTAAAAAAAATTATTTGCCCGAAGCAGGTCGCTTCGAACAATTGGCAGATTTGCACTATGCATTCGGTGCTATGGGTATTCAAGATAAAGCAAAACATCTTGCAACATTATATCTTGAAGATATAAGCGATTTAATAAAGGAATGTGTAGACACACATTTTGGACTTACGAGATATGCAGAACGTTTAGGTAGAACTGCTGCAAGTTTCGATGCCCTATTTACTGCATTACAACAGCCCTATTCTTATATTGACACACTATTAATAGAAAAGCTATCTATATTAGTTCAAACACATAATCCTAAGCTGGTAGCTATTTCAGTACCTTTTCCGGGCAATTTGTTTGCTGCTTTTCGTTGTGGTCAATATATAAAAAAGAATTACCCTGATATAAAAGTGGCTATGGGTGGTGGTTTTGCAAATACCGAATTACGGTCTTTAAATGATATAAGGGTATTTGATTTCTTTGATTTTATAACCCTTGATGACGGAGAACTGCCAATTGAAAATATAATTAAATACATTAATAATGACCTATCGGAATTGCATTTAAAAAGAACTTTTATGGTTGTAGATGGTTCTATTAAATATATAAATAATGCCGACTATCAAGATTATAAACAAGAACAATTAGGCACACCCGATTACAGCGATTTTTTGCAGGATAGTTACATTTCTGCAATAGAAGTTGTAAACCCTATGCACAGCCTTTGGAGCGATGGTAGATGGAATAAATTAATGATGGCTCATGGTTGTTATTGGGGCAAATGTACATTCTGCGATATTTCTTTAGATTACATAAAGTTATATGAACCTATTGCAGCTTTTTTGCTTTGCGATAGAATTGAAGAAATAATAAAACAAACAGGACAAACAGGGTTTCATTTTGTTGACGAAGCAGCCCCGCCTGCATTAATGAGGGCATTAGCAATAGAAATAATAAAAAGAAAAATAACCATTAATTGGTGGACAAATATAAGGTTTGAAAAAAGTTTTACCAGAGACCTATGTATTTTATTACGCGAAGCCGGATGTATAGCCGTTTCGGGTGGTTTGGAAGTGGCAAGCGATAGATTATTAGAGCTGATACAAAAAGGTATAACAGTGGCTCAAGTGGCGCGTGTAAATAAAAACTTTACCGATGCCGGCATTATGGTACACGCTTATTTAATGTATGGCTTCCCTACGCAAACAGCACAAGAAACCATAGATTCGTTAGAAATGGTGCGGCAAATGTTTGAAGCAAAAATTCTGCAATCAGCATTTTGGCATTTATTTGCCATGACAGCTCATAGCCCCGTTGGCATGAATCCTGAAAAATATTTAGTGAAACGTGTTACTAAATCACAAGGGCAATTCGCAAATAATGATTTAGAACATATAGATACCACAGGGGCTAACCATGAATTGTTTTCGGAAGGCTTAAAAAAGTCGTTGTTTAATTACATGCACGATACCTGCTTTGATTTTCCGCTACAGAAATGGTTTGATTTTAAAGTACCTAAAACAAAAATAGCTCCCGATTATATCAGTACTATACTGAAAGAATATGAAATTCCAGTATTTAATTCTACTGCAAAGATTATTTGGTTAGGTAATAAACCTAATTTCGAGATATTAACAAAATCGAAAAAAGGGAATCAATGGCAAGTATGCAGCATTTGCTTTAATACAAAACAATCTACTGCTACCATTCAGGTTGAACAGGAACAAGGTTTATGGTTAATAGCTATTTTAGATAAATTATCTATACATAATATAAAAGTGTTTACATTGCAAGAAGTTAAAAATAACTATGAAGACGCGGGACTAAATGATTTTGAATTATTTTGGGATAATAAACCCATAAATACCTTATATAAATTTGGCTTGCTAAGACTGTAATTAAAAAACAAACATTGACGATTATGATACCGGAAGGATGGGAAAAAGAATCAAAAGAGCATCAAAAAGTTTATAAAAGACTTTTAGAAAAAGGCGATAAGAATAAAATGCTTAAAGCATTGCCGGTGCTGCATGAAGAAGCATTTGAAAAAATTAATTGTTTAGATTGTGCCAATTGTTGCAGAAACTACTCCCCGAGATTTAAACAGCCTGATATAAAAAGAATAGCCAAGCACTTAAAAATAAAAGAAGGCGATTTAGTTAGTCAAAATCTGGTTTTAGATAAGGAAGGCGATTACGTTGTTAAGCATTCTCCCTGTCCTTTTTTAAATACAGATAATACCTGTAATATTTATGATGTAAGACCAAGCGATTGCAGACGATACCCTTATACCGATGAGGATGTTTTGATAAAAAGAGTAGCTTTAACACTAAAAAATTCAACCGTTTGTCCGGCAACTTTTTTAGTGCTTGAACAACTTTTAAAGTTAGAAGGCAAGTAGAAAGAGTTTTTTTGTAATAACTTACAAAAAACGATAACGTTAAATTTATGAGCTAATTTTTTTCTTATTTTATTTTTGTCTTTAACTTTATAAAAAAAAGATAACACAATGCTTGCTATACAACCTATTCAAAAACCTACTTTAAATATAAGGGCATTAATTTGGTCATTGGGGGGGCATTTACTTTTACTATTGTTATTTATTTTATTCCAATACAAAATTGCACCTAATCCACCTGCAATTACAAATGAAGGTTTAGAGGTTAATCTGGGCAATAGCGATAATGGAATGGGTAATGACCAACCCAAAAAGAAAGAAAAGCCTTCAGAATATCAGGCTGCTGTAGTTTATAAAACTCATGTAGCAGTTAGTGGTATTCCGATTACTAAAATAACTACAAACGACCCTTTAGCCCCTGTTATTGATTCTGCAAATAATACAAAAACAAACGATACCGGCGGCAAGCATACCGAACCCAAAGTGCAACAACAACAGCCACGATATGCTTATGGAGGCGAAACAGGTAAAGGTGGCAACGATGCTAAAGAGAATACAGCAGGTACAAATGAAGGTATTGGTACAAAGCCCGGTGATATGGGTGTACCCGGAGGCACACCCGGTGCCAAAAACTACACGGGCATACCCGGTAATGGTTCCGGTGGAATAGGGCATAATCTTACCGGTAGAAAAATAGAACCAGACAAATTTGAAGCGGAATTTAGTGAAAGCGGTAAAGTAGTAATACATGTTACGGTAGATAGAAATGGAACTATCGTTAATAGGCGGGTTGTTAGTACATCTAATCCTCAACTTACTAAAATTGCTTTAGAAAAATTAAGCACTACTAAGTTTAGCAAAAGTGAGGGCTCTGAACCACAACAGTTTGGGGATGTTACTATCGTTTTTAAAACAAGGTCATAGATTTACCATTTTTACAAACCACTTCGCATTTTATCATTATAATAATAAAAGAATGGATTTGCATAAAGAATATACTAATGTAATTAACTATTTATACGATAGGCTGCCTATGTTTTCACGAATAGGTAAGGCTGCAATTAAAAATGATTTATCAAACACTATTAAATTATGTAATTCATTAGGCAATCCACAGAACAAATTTAAATCTATACATATTGCAGGTACTAATGGCAAAGGAAGTACGAGCCACGCATTAGCAGCCATTTTACAAAATGCAGGTTATAAAACAGGTTTATATACATCGCCCCATTTAATAGATTTTAGAGAGCGAATAAGGATAAACGGTGCAATGGTTGCCCGCGAAGTAGTTATAGAGTTTGTTGAAAAATATAAATATCTTATTGAAGAAATTAATCCTTCCTTTTTTGAAATTACCGTTGCAATTGCTTTTTTAGAATTTGCCAATCAAAAGGTAGATATTGCTATTATAGAAACCGGTTTAGGCGGTAGATTAGATAGTACGAATATTATTACACCAATATTATCTGTTATTACCAATATCAGCTACGACCATCAAGACTTATTAGGAAATACACTTACACAAATAGCAACAGAAAAAGCAGGGATAATAAAACCCGGTATTCCGGTTGTTATTGGGGAGCGAGATAGTGAAACAGAAACAGTTTTCTTAGCAAAAGCACTACAAGAAAAGAGTCCTATCTATTTTGCAGAGTCAATTTGGGACATGCAATTAGTTGACAAAACAGATAATCATCAGATATATAATGTACATAATTTAAATACAAATAAAAATTATGTACTAAAAACAGACTTAGCAGGTAACTATCAAATACACAATTTAAAAACTATATTAAGCTCCTCAGAACTTTTAGGTAATTTAGGTTTTAAGTTAGAAATTGAAAAATCTATTCAGGCTTTAGAAACAATAAAAACGACTACCGGCTTAATGGGTAGGTGGGATTGTATAAGTAATAACCCCACAATTATTTGCGATGTGGCACATAATGCCTCTGGGCTTAAAGAGGTTTTGCAACAGTGGGAAAATATTCATGCGGCAAAAAAGTATATATTAGTAGGGTTTGTAAAAGATAAAGACGTTGAATTAGCACTTTCAAATTTCCCCACAGATAACACCTATTATTTTTGCAATGCAAATATACCCAGAGCATTACCTGCACAAGAACTTTATGAAATAGCACAAAAAAATGGCTTGAAAGGTTCCTTTTTTCAAACGGTAGAATCTGCATTAGTATCCCTACTGCCTTTACTAAGTAAAGAGGATGCTTTATTGATAACCGGCAGCTTCTTTATTGTGGGCGAAGCTTTGGATGTACTAAAAAAAAGAGATTATTAAAAAAATATATTTTATAGTATATAATTACCTGTTTTACAAATGAACAGTAAATTAATTTGATGTTTATTTGTAATATACCATAACCTATTTTTATACGTATTATAAATAAAAATAAATTGCACTATATAATTCATCAATAAGCATGAAGAAAGTCAATATAATTAAATAATTTTCAAACAATT
>CAIYTT010000024.1 GCA_903929195.1 uncultured Bacteroidota bacterium | reverse complement strand
GCAATTGAAAAATTAAAACTATGTATGGGCCTTTCTAAAAAACATTAATTATGAATAACGATAATGAATTATTGATTGAAAAATTTTTATTTGGCAAACTAAATCAAAATGAAGAAATAATTTTTAATGCAAATATGGCAGTGCCTGAATTTGCATCAGAAGTTATGTTATATAAACAGCTAAAAACAGCAGCAATATTTGAAGGACGTGCTGAACTTAAAAGAAAATTAAACCAAATAAGTAATGAATATGTGAAAGGAAACCGTCAAAAAAAGATTTCTTTTAGCACTGCATTAAAGCAAATAGCATATCCAATAGCTGCCTCTTTAGTTTTTTTAATTACCGTGTCCTATTTGTTTTATTACAAATCGAATTACAATAGTTATGAACACTTTAGTAAAAGAGGAAGTATTTCAAACACCTTGACAAAAAACGGATAGTATGAATAGTGAAAAAAATATAAAGTTTTTGTTGTTATTAGTTATTATTTGCATTAGTGTATTTGGAGGTCTAATTACTTACGAACTTCACGAGAGCAATATGCAGCGTAAATCAGAGTTTTCAAGGATTGTGAATAATGATTTTTTTCAAAATGCTACCGATACTCTGGTTTTGCGCCTTATAGATGACCACAAAACTATATTGAAAAGAAACGGAGGTTTGGCAGATGAATATGATATGGACGAATATTTAGGAAGCTTTGAAAATATAAAAAATTATTTAGATGCTGGTACTTTAAACCAACGAGACGTTTATAATAATTATGTTCATTATATAGAAGCAGCATATACTGATACAGAAGTAATTAATTATATTCATGCAATAAGAAAAATAAATAAAGATTCTGCTTACTATTCCAATTTCGAGAGACTTGCTGAAAAAATGTTTGAGATTGATAAGAAACTTAAAAAATAATTTTGGAGTTTTGCTTGTTACCTTTTTTTGTTTTGGACATTAATGGATAGAAACGATATGTTTTAAACAATTAAATTATTTTTATGCAACAATTTACTGAAAGGCAAAGAGTAAGATGTAAAGGTATTGACAATTATGTTTACATTATCATGGGGAAACAGTAAATGCTGATTTTCCTTCATATAAAGTATCCGAAAATATGTATACATGTAAACCAAAAGATGGAATAGGTACGCCAGTTGAAATAAGTGGTGACAAATTAGAACTTGTTATATAATTTTCGCAATCAATGCAATTTAGTTAACAATGTTTTTTTTGCATTTTGCGATTTCAAAATAAATTACAATTTACACAATATACTTGTATGTGAAAACGCTTATAAAGGCAAAAAGACGAAAAAGATTTTTATTTACATTGTAACATTTTTTGTTTTGGACATTTATGAATTGAAAGTAAAAATTAATCTTTTTATTTTTTTGATATAAATTTAAACCCAATACACTACAATAATTATTTACTATTTAAATACGTAATTTATGAAATTGATATTTTTAAATATTTTTACTATATTATTTTTTACTTCATGTCAACATACAGCTGATGAATATTATCGAAGTGGAAAGGCGAAAGCTAATATATATGATTTTAAAGGTGCTATTATTGATTTTGATAAAGCTATTGATTTAAATAATAAATATAAAAACATTTACTATATTA
Organism: uncultured Bacteroidota bacterium; assembly: GCA_903929195.1. Lineage (GTDB taxonomy): Bacteria > Bacteroidota > Bacteroidia > Chitinophagales > Chitinophagaceae > CAIYTT01. The sequence continues at coordinate 741 of CAIYTT010000024.1, read as the reverse complement.
GGGGTACAGCAAAAGCGGCATTAAAAGATTTTAATGGCGCAATAAGTGATTTTGATAAAGCAATTGAATTAAATCCTAATGATACCTTAGCTTATGAGAATAGAGGCGCAACAAAGGTCGACCAAAAAGATTATTCAGGAGCTATAATTGATTGTAATAAAGCAATTGAGCTAAATCCTCAAAGTTCAGTTGCTTATATAAGTAGAGGTGTTGCTAAAGAGGGTTTGCATGACGCCATTGGGGCTTTAGCTGATTACAATGAATCAATTAAACAAAACCCTAACTATGCAGATGGATATTTGCATCGTGGGGCTGAAAATTATTATGTATTTCATGACACAGTTTCTGGGATAATAGATTTTAATAAAAGTATTCAGATTAATCCAAAATATGCTGAAGCATACTTCTATATAGGTAATTCAAAAGCAGATAAAAAAGACTATAGCGGTTCAATTTCCGATTATAATATTGCAATAGAGTGTAACCCTTTGGAAGCTAAATATTATTATAATCGTGGTACTTCAAAAGGAAAATTACAGGATTTTACTGGCGCATTAGTTGATTTTGATGATTGCATAAAATATAATCCGCAGTTAATTGACGTATATTATAATAGAGGTAAAACAAAATTTTCATCAAAGTCGATTTTCCAGCACCATTTGGACCAAGAAAACCAACAATTTCTCCTTTTTTTACAGAAAAAGAAACATTGTCTAATGCTTTTTGAGCACCATAATTTTT
>CAIYTT010000023.1 GCA_903929195.1 uncultured Bacteroidota bacterium | reverse complement strand
TCAAATCAAAGGAAGGTGCGGATGATTTTGCCATAATCCGCTCAATTATAGATACAGCCATCAAATCAGGCAAGGAGGTCTATAATGAACTGACATTAATTGCTACCTTAGCACCGGGTTAGAATGACCTGTATGTTTACAAATAATATATCCATTAAAAATAGCATAAGAATATTTTGAATGATTTAATATACGGAAATAAACTTTAGTTTTAATTAAGAGTCCAAATTTCATTATGAATTTATTACAGAAAAACAAATTACTTTATTCTCGTGCAGGATTTGGAATTTCTATTACTGAATTTCAGAACCCCAAACCAATAAATGAAGCTGTAGATTCTCTTTTTCCTAAGTCGCTACCAGGTGATTTAGAACTAATTACAGCAGAAGATTGGGCAAAACATAAGCCTTCTGCAATGAAAGAAATAATGGATGAAGGCGAAAAAAAAGAAATCAAAAAAGCGTTCAGACAAAAAACAAAAGATATAAATTTGCTATGGGTACAAGCAATGGTAAATACAAGTTACCCTTTAATGGAAAAAACAGCAATGTTTTGGCATGGTCATTTTGCAACTCATATCGGCAACCCGTATTACGACCAGAAACTTTTAAATATTTTTCGCAAAAACGGTTTAGGGAAATTCAGCGACTTATTACGGGCTACATCAAAAAGTTCTGCAATGTTGCAGTTTTTAAATAATCAACAAAATAAAAAACAGCATCCAAACGAAAATTTTGCACGCGAAGTAATGGAACTTTTTACATTAGGTAGAGGGCATTATTCCGAGGATGATATTAAAGAGGCAGCTCGTGCGTTTACAGGCTGGGCTTTTGATGGGGATGGGGAATTTATTTTCAGGAAAGGACAACATGATGACGGAGAAAAAACATTCCTAGGTAAAACCGGTAAATTTACCGGCGATGACATTATCGATATTTTATTAGAACAAAAACAAACATCCATTTTTATTACACAAAAAATTTATCGCTTTTTTGTAAGCGATGAAAAAATGGATGATAAGAGAGTCAATCAACTTGCTAAAGATTTTTATGATAGTAATTATCATATTGGCACATTATTAAAAAATATATTTACATCAGATTGGTTTTACAGTGAAACTATATGCGGCTCTAAAATTAAATCTCCAATAGAATTACTCGTTGGCTACCAACGATTACTACCAATACAATTTAATAACGACAGAACAGTAATACACCTTCAAAAAATATTAGGTCAGTATCTTTTTAACCCGCCAAGTGTTGCCGGCTGGCATGGTGGCAAAGAATGGATAGACAGTTCATCTTTGGCATTTAGAATGCGATTACCGGAAGCCATCTTTTTGTCGAAAGAATTAAATATAAAACCTAAAGAAATGGATTTTGACATAATGGAACCTATTCATGGTGATATGATGCAAGAAACCCAATTTAAGGTTGGCAAAATAACCGTTGATTGGAATGAATATATTGCCTTTTGGAAAAAATATAAAAAAGAAGAATTACAATATCAAATTACAAATTTATTATTGCCATACCCACTGGAAGATACAATTCAAAAAGAACTATCTAATTATGTTGATAATGACACTATAGATGAGTATATTAAAAGTATAACAATCTTATTAATGGAATTACCTGAATATCAACTTACATAAACGATGGATATATTACAAAAGAACAAATTATTATATGCACGTGCCGGATTTGGGGTTTCATTTGAGGATTTTAATAATCCGAAACCTATAAAAGAATGTGTTGAGTCTTTATTTCCATCAAAAGAGATTACCAAAATTTCGGTAATGTCTTTTGATGAATTACAAAAATATTTAGCAAAAAATGAAGGCATGGATAAAGCAGAAAAAGATAAGCTGCACTATGAATTCATGAGTTTTAGATTAAAGTTATTTAAAAAGTGGATGGATGAATTTGTAACAACAAAAAACCCTTTATTAGAAAAAATGGCTTTGTTTTGGCAAGGGCATTTTGCCACAGCAATAAAAAATGCTTTTTTCGAACAAGAGTTATTACATATTATTAGAAGCAATGCCTTGGGTAGTTTCAGAGAATTATTATATAAAGTATCCATAAGTGATGCAATGAAAGCATATTTAAACAATATGTATAATAATAAAGCCCATCCGAATGAAAATTTCAGCAGAGAATTATTAGAATTATTTACATTAGGTGTAGGTCATTATTCCGAAAAAGATGTTAGAGAAAGTGCAAGAGCTTTCACAGGATGGGATGGTAAAATTAGTAACAATCAAGAATTGATAAATCTCTTACATGATAATGATGAAAAGATTTTTTTAGGTAAAAAAGGAAATTTTGATGGTGATGATATTATAAATATTATATTAGAACAAAAACAAACAGCACATTTTATAACAAATAAAATTTATACTTTTTTTGTAAGTGATGAAATTAAAGATGAAAATATTATTTCGCAACTTGCAATTAATTTTTACAACAGTAATTATAATATTTCAGAATTACTTAAAGCTATTTTTTTATCAGATTGGTTTTATACCCAAAATATTATAGGTTCAAAAGTAAAATCGCCGGTAGAATTGTTAATTAATTACCAGCGTTTGATTCCTTATGAATTTAAAGACCCATTCACTTATTATTCATTGCAAAATACAATGGGGCAACTTGTATTTATGCCACCAAATGTGGCAGGGTGGCAGGGTGGTAAAAAATGGATTGATAGCTTTTCTTTAACATTAAGATTGAGATTACCTGAAGCTCTATTGATAAATAAAGATATAAAGCTATCTGTTTCTGAAAATATAGACGAGATGGTTATGAATGATGTGAATACAGAGCATATAAAACCGGATATACCTTTAAAATTTGATAATATTAATGCAAATTGGTCAACTTATCTTGCATTTTTTAAAAATACAGAAAAAAAAGATTTACCAAAAAAAATAGCAAAATTTTTAATAACATCACCATTAACAGATATACAAATAAATGAAATAGACAGTTTTGCTGAAAGTCAAAATAAAGAATCTTATATTATAAATTTGACTATTCTATTTATGGAATTACCTGAGTATCAATTAACATAAACATTAAAATAAAAATATACAATATGTCAATTTCTCGTAGAAAATTTTTAGAAACAAGTGCTTTAGCAAGTGCATCATTAATGGTACCTCAATTTTTAAAAGGATTTGAACAAAAAAAAATCATTAATAAGAACAATAAAATTTTAATTGTAGTGCAACTTTCCGGTGGCAATGATGGATTAAATACAATTATACCCTACCGTAATGACTTGTATTATAAAAACAGACAAGATATAGGAATTAATAAGGATAAAGTTATTTCTCTTAACGATGAAATTGGATTAAACCCTTCCTTAAAAGGCTTAAAACAATTATACGATTCAGGTAATTTAAGTATAATTAATGGTGTTGGCTACCCACACCCAAATAGGTCTCATTTTAGAAGTATGGATATTTGGCACTCCGGTAGTGCTGAAAATGAATTTATTAATACAGGTTGGATTGGGCGTTATTTAGATATTGCCGATGTTGATTTAAATGTACATAATACATTGGCATTAGAAACAGATGATACGCTTAGCTTAGCTTTAAAAGGAGAATTTAAAAAAGCAATTGCAGTAAAAGACATCAATCAATTTCATAATGCTGCTTCAACAAGTTTTTTTCGCAAATTAGCTTCTCATTCTAATGAACATCAAGAAAAATTAGCAGGCTATTTATATAAAACATTAGGCGAAATAAAATCTGCTGCCGATTATATTTATGACCAAAGCAAAATATATACTACTTTACAAACTTACCCTAATACACAATTAGGAAAACAATGTAAAACCGTTGGTTCCTTAATAATGGCAAATACAGAAACAAAAATATATTATGTATCTCATGGCGGATATGATACGCATAATGCTCAAAATGCCAGACAAGATAAATTACTACAAGACTTAGATGAATCTTTATCAGCATTAGTAAGCGACTTGAAACATAATAACCGTTTTGAAGATGTGCTAATAATGACTTTTTCAGAATTTGGCAGACGTGTTTCTCAAAATGCAAGTAAAGGCACAGACCATGGTACGGCTAGCAATCTATTTTTTATTAGCGGTAGTTTAAAAAAACCCGGAATTTATAATAGTATTCCTAATTTAAACGACCTTGACGAAGGAGACCTAAAGTATGAAATTGATTTTAAACAAGCTTATGCAACAATTTTAGATAAATGGTTGCAAACAAGTTCCACTGAAATACTAAATAAAAAGTTTACACATTTAGATTTTATATAAATAAAATATTACAATTGAATGTTGGTAAGGAAAAATTAGGCATAAAAAAACTGGCAAGTTACTCACATCGCACCGCTACAACCAAACACCCTTGCTACATTCCTGTCCTGGGGGATTCATTAGGAGCTGGTCGTATAAGACTTGCCAGAGATGCAAAGGTAAAACAATTGTTGATTATTCAATCAAATCTGTGCCTATTCTATAAAATTTTGCATTTTTTTAAACACTCCAAATAAAAACATCAACTATATGCTTTTTATTTGAATTTCTCTTTACTCCCCCTACCCCCCTCCCCAAAAACAAATCGTACCAAACATATAGCCGTTCTACCGGATATTCTAGATTTCCACAGGAAATCCGGAAGAAAGATTGAACTCCTTTTCCAAAAGCATTTACCCAACAAAGCTAAATGAATTCTTCTTATAAGCACAAAGTCCCGACTTTTCTAAGCCGGGACTTTGTGTAATCTTTCTTATTTTTCTTACTATTCTTTAATCATTCTCTGCAACACTTTCTGGCTGCGACTCGTAAACTCTACCATATAAACACCTGCTGCCATTGTGCTTACAGGTATGCTTACTGTCCCTTTGTCTTCCATTCCC
>CAIYTT010000022.1 GCA_903929195.1 uncultured Bacteroidota bacterium | reverse complement strand
ATTTTTTTGTATTATTAAAATTATAAAAAAGAGTATGCTTGTTTAAATTTTTATATTCGAACTTAATTGAAACAAATTTTTATTATTATTTCATATACATTTAAAACAAAAATAAATTCTGAAAACACAAAAATATTTTTTCTATAAAAACACTATTTAACTATTTATATTGAAAGTAACAACATGAATAAGTTATAACTTTGGTGTATAATTAAATCAGACAATTATTTTATGAAAAAATTTTTGATTTCAGGTTTAACGGTTCTTGCAATTAGCCTTTTAAGTTGCGGTGGCAACAACAATTCCCGTTATCCCCAAGAACAAAACAATGTTTCCGTTTCTCCACTTTCTAACAATGTTTCTATACAAGCAGACAAAGACAATGCAGCTTTCGATGTAAATGCATTGTCTTCTATTGTACGCACTTGCACGGAGCCTAAAGTATTAGAAGAAAAAATAAATGACCCTGCAAATAATATTAATAATTTAGATTTAGATAAAGACGGTAAAGTTGATTATTTAACAGTAACCGAAGAGGGGCAAAATGTATTGGTAATAAAAGACGCTAATGTTGACCCTGCGGTTGTAGTAGCTAATTTAACAATAACACCCAATAATGATTCTAAAACTGCCAGTATGCAAATACAAGGCACGCCACAGTATTGTGGCTCGTATAATACGTATTACCAGCCTTCTATATCTTTTGGCGAACTTCTATTTTTGAGTTATTTATTACGTCCGCATAGTTATTACCATCCCTATTATGGCTATCATAATTACCCTTCTTACTATACCACACGCAGAACTGTAGTAAGAACTACCTACAGACCTACAACATCGCCTTATGTAAGTAATAGAGGTGGTAATACTCCTAATAATAGGTCTAGCATTGGTAATCCATCATCATCGCAACGCAAGTTTGATGTTAGAAATACCAATAGACCTGTTGGTAGTGGCGGTTTTGGTAACAGCAGAGGGCAATCATCGCAACCGGCTTCCCGCCCTTCTGCACCGTCTTATCATTCATCACCGGCACCAAGACGTTCTTTTGGTGGTAGAAGAAGATAATTTTATTGAAAAATAAATTTTAATCAAATAAATTTTAAAACACATGAGTTTATTACAACGTTTATTCCGTATCGGAACAGCTAATGCCAATGCCATTGTAGATAAAATGGAAGACCAAGTAAAAATGGCAGACCAAATAGTTCGCGAACTTAGCGAAAACTTGCAGGAAGCACTTAACGCTGAAGCGCAAATTAAAGCCACAGCACTGCAAACCCGTGCAAATGAGCAAAAAGAACGTACAGCAGCTAGTGATTGGGAATCTAAAACCAATCAATTATTAGATGCCGTTGAACAAAAAAAGATTGAAGAGGCAAAAGGTAATGAACTAGCTGCACAATCTGCAAAATCGTATCAGGAACATTTGGATGCCGCTAATAAGTATGCAACAGATGCTACGAAACAAGAGGCTGCAATTGCACAGATGGATATAAAAATAAAATCGCTAAGAGATGCCATCACAGAGGCAAAGCATCGCACTGAAATGATTAAATCTAATTCTAAAGTAGCAGATGCCTCTTTAGCTATCAATAAAGCGTTATCTAATATAGATACAGATGGATTAATGGCGACATTAGATCGCATGGAAGCAAAAACAACGGCTACTCAATTTCTTGCAGATGCACATGCTTCTGTTGCAGAATCAAACATGTCAACCGAACAAGAAATTAATAAAGTATTGGCTTCTACTACATCCAGCAGTGCATTAGATGCAATAAAAGCAAAAAGAGCTTTGGCAAAATAATTAATTACAAACTTTGTAAGCATAATGATTGTAATATAAATCATTTTAAAATATAAATATTTTCAAAAATTGTTGTTATGTATATTTCAGACGCAAATAAAAAAACGTTTAAAGCCATCATCTTATTAGACGAGATGATTACCTATAATAGACAATTTAAAACAGTAGCTTACGATGATGATAAACTTTTGGAACCATTGTTTGTGGAAATGATGGCAAAAGGTTACCTCACAACTTCAGGCATGTATTATACCCCAACAGCAAATGGAAAATCTACATTTGATATATTCATTAAAAGGTTTAATGAGTATTTGAAACTATATGATATTTTCTCTTTTGTTGATTTAACTGCCGGAGAGTTTGCTTTTGCACGTTTCTTTGATTTTACTACTGATACTGAATGGGATAATTACAAATCAGACCCTCGTTTTGAGGACCTTAGAATTGCCGTTGCTTTATTTAAAAAAATGGACCCTGCCGAAATTGTTTTCCTTTCTTTTATTAATGAAAAACGTTTTGACACAAGCCTGACAGGTTGGCAAATGGATTTATTGAGCGATGCCGTTTGGAACGAAATAGAAGCTATATGTACCGCTGCACTAAAACCGGAACAACTTGGCACGCCCGATGTAATTGAAGATATTGTAAGGCAAGGAACAGACCTTATGATGAATTTATTGAAAGAAGAGGTAAATCAAAGAAAAGAAGAAGCTACTCAAAATTTACAAAATAATACACAAGGCGAATACACAGAAGAAACTGTAGTAGAAGAATATGAAACAGTAGAATATTACCAGCCTTACTACGACCCTTTCTATATTTCTCCTATTTGGTTAGTTCCGCTTTTTTTATGGTAAAAATAATGCTATTTACTAATAAGAATAATTGTTTTATATAGTTATTCTTATTAGTATATAAATACTTCATCAATAAACATAGAAAATAGTTTAAATATTTTATAATTTTTTTATGACCTACGAAGAAATTATTAAACAATTAGAGGTATTAGGGCAAGCATCTATTAAGAAAACCCTTATGAGGCATGGCATAAAAGAGCCGCTTTTTGGTGTTAAAGTTGAGGATTTAAAGAAGATTTTTAAAGTGGTAAAATATAACCACTCCCTTTCGTTACAACTATATAACAGTGGCATTTATGATGCTATGTATTTAGCCGGAATTATTGCCGAACCGGAAAAAATGTCCATTAATGAACTTCAAGATTGGGTTGAAAAAGCGAATGCACCTATATTATGCGGTTCTACTGTTGCTGCAGTTACTGCAGAAAGTAATTTTGGTATGCAGTTGGCAACAAAATGGATAGAAGCAAATGAGGAAGGAATAGCGTGCTGCGGTTGGGCTACCTTAGCAGATATAGTTTCTATAAAAGAAGACAGTGAATTAGATATTGAATTTCTAAAAGAATTACTCGGGAAAATACCAAAAATAATTAATAGTAGCCCTAATAGAGTAAGATACAATATGAATGTGTTTATAATAGCAATAGGTAGCTATGTAAAACCATTGAATGAATTTGCGAAAGAAATTGCGGCAAAAATAGGAAAAGTAGAAGTTGACATGGGTGATACTGCCTGTAAAATACCATTGGCAACAGAATACATTGAAAAGGTAGAAAAGAAAAACGGCATTGGTAAAAAAAAGAAAACTGCCCGATGTTAAGATTTTTTCTTTGACTTTTTTGTATATATCTCAACCCTAATTAAATCATAAATAAGGTAAAAGGGCCAAGTGCATATAGAGAAAAAAAGAAATAATGGCCAAAATGCAAGTAATAGGAGCCAATAGAATTCTTCATAATAGTAGATTCTCTTTTTAATCATTTTGTATGTTAATGCTAATGTAAGCATTCCTAAAAATGCATATAGCCCAAATGCAGCCCATAGCAAAGAAGTAAATGTAATTCCTAAAAAAAAAGTAGGATGCATTAGCAATACTAATATTGGAAATAGTGCTATTATTCCGGTGCAACTTGCTACAAAAAAGGAATGGCTAATAAATTTACTTTTTTTAGCATCTCTAATTTTTATAGTTTTATTTGTAGTATCCGTTGTATTTGTAATTATAGAAACAGTGGTATCACTGCCCTGTTTCTGTATAGGAAAAGCCGCATACGAATTTGCAGAACTAAGCAATACACAAAGTACACAAATAATATTTTTTAGATGCCGTCTTCGTTCAATATACATGTTTGTATATTTTTAAATGTATAAATAAAATCAGGTTAATATGCAAAAATGATACAAATAACGCAACAAATAAGCGAAGATTGTATAAACTGTTTTGTAAATACTAAAAACAGTAATAGAATAGAATAAAATTATTAAACTTACAAAAAAATACAAGCAAAATGAGTGAATTTAATTTTTTGGGTGTTGCCTTTTTAAGTACGAAATTGAAAAATATTATTAAAAATGAAGATAGGCAGCACCTTTAGCTTTTGAATATTTGGGTAAATAATAAGATACCTGAAATGTTTTATGTAATGACAATTCAGGTATCTTATATAATCGATTTACCAAATCTCAATAAAATTCAAACTATATTACAGTCATGATGTTTTTTATGTCAAAATAAAATATCTTTGTTGCAATTATTTTTTTATGAAAAAGAAACTTCTGCTCTCTATATTTTTTATAGTTACTTTATTTATTTCCTATAATAAATCATTTGCAATTTGCTACCCTTATTCAGGTTCGTGGGGTGCAATAGACGGCAATATAAGATACGGAATCGACCGGTTTTACGTTCCCGGTTTTGCAGGTTCTATTCTTAATGATTCCGGTATTGTTGGCATTACCGAATTAATAAGTTGGGACTCCGGTTACTTAAACCGTACTGCAACAATACCTACTTTGTATTTGCAACAAGGTGGGGTTTATGCAGCATCTGCCACATGGTATCTGCCACTTTATACTAACGATATTCAGGTATGGGTTGACTTTAATGACGACGAGCTTTTTGAAACAACAGAAGAAGTTACTCCTGTATCGGGCTGGAATGCTACCTCAACACCTAATCCTACTTATTTTAATATTTCTATACCCATAGATGCAAATTTAGGCAGGCATTTAATGCGTATCAGGTCTGTACTTGAAAATTACCCGATAGGACATGCCCCAGCACATCTTGACCCCTGTTTATATAGATATTTGAGCACATCACCTACTTATTATGCAGGTGATGTGGTAGATTATTATGTTACCATTTTAACCAACGATACCTGTACGGGTACACCAAGAATTGATTCAACAAAAGCTCCCGACCACGTTTGCACCAATTCCGGCTTCTATTTATGGCTCACGGGCAGCAGTTTTTTTAATGGTATGACTTTTCAATGGCAATCATCTCCCGACAGCACTACTTGGGGAAATATAAGTGGGGCAACAGCAATTAGCTTTTCTTATTCACAAACAGCAACTTCTTTTTATCGTTGCTTAATAAAATGTACGGCAAGTGGCGATTCCAGCTTTTCTATACCCAAAAAAGTTATTTATGATAGCCTGCTTTCGGCAGGTACTATTACAGGTACCTCTTTATTTTGTGCCGGTGTAACCGATACCTTCACAGTCAGCGGTGCATCTGCTGCCGGTACATGGAGTATTTCTTCGTCTTCGGTAGCCACATTAAGCCCTATTTCTGCTACATTGGCAAGTGCTACCGGTGTTAGCACCGGTACAGCTATTATTAGATATCAGTTAAGCAATGTTTGTGGATTATTCACAACGGCTGATACTATAAACGTTATGCAATTGCCTGTTGTAGGCGGTATTTTTGCCGGTTCATCTACATTATGTATCGGTTCTACAACAACTTTCAGAGATACATCCAACTTGGGTAGGTGGTTGGTAAGTAATACGTTTGCAAGTATTGACTCAACCGGTTTAGTTACCGGACTTGCCGAGGGTGTTGATACCATTACCTATACAGAGACCAATTTCTGTGGCACTACTAATGCAACAACAACCATTGCTATCTATCCGGCACCGGATGCCGGCTATATTTATGGACCGGACACTGTTTGCACGTTTTCAACAATTACTATATTCGAATCGGTACCCGGTGGTATTTGGAACCCACATAACGGAGACATTTCTATAACTACTTCCGGCGTAGTTATGGGCTTGTATTATGGTTACGATACTATAGATTATGGAGTTAGGAACGCTTGCGGTCTTGCCATATCTGCTCCATTCCCTATTTTTATTTGCAATCCGTTAGACCCGGCTACAATCAGCGGGCTTGACTCTGTATGCATAGGCGATTCTATCAATTTAACCTCGTCGTATAGTGACGGTGTTTGGAGTGCTAGTAATGCCCATGTTAGCATTAATGCAAGTACCGGCATACTTACAGGTGTTTCGGCAGGCATTACCACAATTAACTATACCAGACGCAATGTTTGCGGGCCTGTAAATGCATCATTCCTGGTTTATACAAAACATTGCATAAATGGCATTCCGGAAACAAACCCGAACACCCCACATCTAAAAATATATCCTAACCCCGCAAATGATGTTGTAAGTATAGAATGGGAAAATCTTTATTCTGAAAATACAACAATTGAAATCAGTGATTTTACCGGCAGGATAGTCTATTCCAATACATTCAAGCCAATGAATGCCAATGGTGTTAAAACAATACAACCAACATTAGCACAGGGAGTATATTTAGTGTCTGTTCAATCGGGAACAGTACAATTTAAAGAAAAATTGGTTATTACAGATAAGTAAATATTCCTATTGTTTTTCTCAATTAAAATACAAAGGTGCTCTGGAACAAAGTCAAATTAACAGATATATCAATTTGTGAATTACAGGATGAAAAATGAATTACTACTTCCGCATGTAAAACAGTCTTATATTAGACCAGATAAAACAATACACCCCGAAGCATATAGTCCACGTGAAAAAGAAACGGAAACTGGTTTTGAACCATCTGATTCAACAGCATTAAAAAGTTGTTACCCTACTAATTATAGTTTAGAGGTACATAAAAATAAATTAAGACGGTGCGTATTATATGAAATCAATTCTAATTTTCCGAATGATAGAGGTTATCCCTGCATAAACGACCACGATTGTCATGTTGGCATTACAGGCGATATGGCAAAATTAAATTCAGATTATCAAACATTAGAAATTTTGGCAACTAACTCTAAAAGATTGAATTCGATATAGTATTACAATCTTCATTCAAATAATAATAAAATTTGACATAAAAAATAGCATAAAAATTTTATAATGAGTAGCACTAAATTTTCTGAATATCTTAGAATAGGGATTTAAATAAGCTATCCGATTTTTTGTAGTATTTTTTATGTCAAATTTGGTAATATACTTTACACCCCTTTCCAGTCCCCCGGATTCAGTCTCCAAGCAGCAAGAATTTCTTTATGTTCCGGAGCTATTAACTGTTTTTCTTCTGCTACAGCCATTAAAGCCATATAATTACTTATAGTATGTAAGGGTACATTGGCATTTTTAAATGCCTCATCTGCAACAGGGAAGCCATAAGTAAATAATGCACACATACCCATAACTTCTGCTCCGGCTTCTCGCAAAGCATCTACTACCTGTAAGCTACTTTTGCCGGTAGAAACCAAGTCTTCAATTACTACCACTTTTTGTCCTTTTTCCAGTACACCTTCTATTTGGTTGCCCATACCATGTTCTTTGGGTTTAGAACGTACATAAATAAAGGGCAGTTTTAATAAATCTGCCGCCATAACACCATGTGCTATTCCTGCAGTAGCCACTCCCGCTATTACGTCTGCATCGGGGTAATGGTCTAAAACCATGTTAGCTAATTCGCTTTTTACGAAATCGCGAACATAAGGAAAAGATAAAACTTTGCGGTTATCGCAATAAACAGGAGATAACCAACCGGAAGCCCAAGTATAAGGTGCTTGTATATTCACTTTTAATGCATTAATTTGCATTAATTTTTCGGCGAAATGTTTTGCTGTAGTCATAAACTACTCAAACCTACGTCAAATACGTAAACCAACAAAAAATAGCCGGATGAATTTTATTCAGAAAATATATTATAACGACAAACCACTGATACTTACTACTGATAGTGAAGCATTTATAAATGAAAACCCGGTTGCTGAATTATATACTTTATTTTCGGTAGCCACTATACGCAACTTTAATCAGGCAGTACAACATTTGGAAATTCCGGGTACTAAGGGGGCAATCATTGAAGATATATCAGAAATAAATCTAAAAAATTGTCTTTACGATTTATATCAAAATATTGATGCAGGTGGTGGCATTGTAATGAATGAAAAAGAAGAATTGTTACTCATTTTCAGGCGGGGTAAATGGGATTTACCTAAGGGCAAATGTGATGAGGGTGAACAAATAGACCAATGTGCATTAAGAGAAGTAAGCGAAGAAACGGGACTACAAAATATTACGTTGCTCGATAAATTTGGCGATTCCTATCATTTGTATGCCCAAAATAATCAACAAATTATAAAGCATACTACTTGGTTTAAGATGAAATCTTCATCGGAAGAAAAATTAAAACCACAAAAAGAAGAAAATATTATTGAAGCGCGCTGGGTAAGTAGTAGCGAATTGGCACCGCTATTAAACAAATCGTATGAGGCTATAAGAGATGTTATGAGGCAAGCGAACATAAAATGGTAGCAATAAAAAAGGAAATCTAAAATTTACAGCTTCTTTTTTTTTGCCGTTGCTAAATGTTTAATTTTGTCAAAATATATTTTTATTGTTACGGCAGGTTAATTTAAGCATAAATGACAAATAAGTTTTACATAATTATAGTCGTATTATTGAGTTCTGTACTTTGTAATGCACAAATAAATAATACTAAAGAATATAAAGTCTCTAAAATAGTAGATAATACTGTAAATACATTTCTAAAAACAGAGGGTGTAGGCAAGTTTTTTAATCAAAAAGAAGTAATTGCCGACGAACTGGTAACCATAAACCAATTTACAAAAGTAGGTGTATTGTCTGCCGAGCAATATTATGCCTTAAAAAAAGCATACTATGAGATGTATTCTATTTTTGATTTTTTTACCGAAGAAATAGGAAGAGATATATGTTCATTTAATTCTTATAAGCAAATAAGTGATTCGTTGCGGGAATATTACAATGTGGTAGCTTATAGGTATAAAATAGAATTACTTTGTGCAGATAGTATTTACAACAATCACTTTAAAAATGAATATGATAAGTTTACTCCTAATTCAAAGAATTTATTTACCATGTCGTTAAATAAGATAGCTCCGGCAATGGCTGGTGCCGTGGCACATGTAGTAGAAAACAATGAATTAAAAGGTGAACTATTAGATTTAGCAGTACCCGGTATTAAAGCAAAATTGCATGCAAGTTTAAAATTTCCGTATTGGGATAGTATAGTTATTGCCAAGCCAAGTGGGAAAATGCCCGATGACTATAATCTGCGAGTAATAAACCCGATTGATTTTGAACAGGTAAATTTTAGATTTGTGGATGCAACCATATCTTTTGTAAGAGACGATAACCAAACAATGCCATTAAAACGAGGTGCGGGAAAGTCTATATACCCCTATTTCTGTAATCAAAATACGTATAATGATGCTTATAATTATAGATTTGAATATAACATTAAGCTAAAAGGGTATGCATATATAGCTGTTTTTGAATATAATAATACTAAATTGGAGTGGGAAGTCTTAAAAAATAATCCCTTACCAATGTTAAATGATGAAATAAAGCTACCTGTTACCGATGCAGGTGAATACAAACATTTTAGACTTGTTGATAATAATTTTTTATTTTTATTATCTAATAAACCAATTGATAGTGCAGTAATTAATAATATTGTTACAAAAAATTCGCAAGGGCAAAAAATAATACAAGACGTTATAGACGCCTTTGGACCAAAGGTTGTAACAGCACCCGATTTTGTAATGAATGCCGCTGCATTAAAAGCGAAATCAAATATATCCATCAGAAACATTTCTATTGACGATATTATAGTTCCGGTCTATTTTAATTTAAATGGCAAGTAATATTTATTTAATATTATGCCTTCCTGAAAATAAACTAAGGTAATTAGTAATATTTGAAATGTATTAAACAATACAATTAAAATTTATGTATTTGTTTTAATAGTTCCTTAATTTCATCAGGTCTATTAGTGCCGAATATGAATCTTCTGCCATCTTTAAGAAAAACATACAAGCCAAAATCGTCAAATATTGCATAAACCTCAAACCTACTAATAGTAGCCGTTTTTCCGGGATATATAATATATTCTCTAACTTGAATATTTTCTATTTCAATCCATTCAATTACTTTTTCTGATTTTTGAAAAGGCAACATTCTATAATGAATTCCGGTATAATCAATATTGGTTTCTAATTTCTCTAACATAAAATAGAAAACCAATAAAAGTATAGGTAAAATAAATAGAATATATACTTTTTTTTCTAAATAATTCCATAAAAATAAAACAATGACAATAATAATTATAGAAGAAATTACATTAAATATCCATCCATAAGTCTGAATTTCAGAAAATTCTTGCATAATTATATTTTAATACAAATATAATATATTTAGCAATAAATTTATAAAATACTACAGGCGTATAAGTATTATTTTAATGCAAATTGTAAGGCACTTTAATTTATAAACCCAATATTAATAAATGAACTAACTATCATACAATAATAAAACAATTGCCGTTTTTACAGTACGTTTGTACTAAATTTTCAAAGCTTATTTATGGACAAAATAGCTATATTACAACAAAAAATAAAGGAATCGCAATTAGGCGGAGGACAGAAAAGAATTGACTCACAACATAGCAAAGGAAAACTTACTGCTAGAGAAAGAGTACAATTATTGCTTGACGAAGGTACTTTTGAAGAAATAGGAATGTTTGTAACCCATCGTAGTCGTGATTTCGGCATGGAAAGGGAATTGATATTAGGTGATGGGGTTATTACAGGATATGGAACAATAAATGGAAGATTGGTTTATGTTTTTTCGCAAGATTTTACTGTTTTTGGAGGTAGTTTATCTGAAACTCATGCCGAAAAAATAGTAAAAATAATGGATTTAGCCATGCAAAACGGAGCTCCATTAATAGGTTTAAACGATAGTGGTGGTGCAAGAATTCAAGAAGGTGTGGTTTCGCTTGGAGGATATGCAGATATTTTCTATCGCAATGTGAAGGCTTCCGGTGTCATACCTCAAATTTCGGCAGTAATGGGTCCTTGTGCGGGAGGTGCGGTATATTCGCCCGCAATAACCGATTTTATATTAATGGTAGAACATACATCTTACATGTTTGTTACCGGGCCAAATGTGGTAAAAACAGTTACACACGAAAATGTAACCAGTGAAGAATTAGGTGGTGCTAATACCCACGCCACAAAAAGTGGTGTTACTCATTTTGCTTGTGCCAATGAATTGGAATGTATAGACAACATAAAAAAACTTTTAAGTTTTATGCCTCAAAATTGTGAGGACGATGCACCAATATATAATTATACTATTGGTAAAGAAACAAGACCGGTTCTTAATAATTTAATACCCGATAATGCCTTTCAACCCTATGATATAAAAGAGGTAATTGCAGAAATTACAGACGAAAATACCTTCTTGGAAGTTCATAAAGATTATGCTGAAAATATTGTGGTCGGTTTTGCATTATTAGGTGGCAGGAGCATAGGGATTGTTGCCAATCAACCTGCTTTTTTAGCAGGTGTATTAGATATAAATTCAAGCAAAAAAGGAGCTCGTTTTGTTCGTTTTTGCGATGCCTTTAATATTCCATTATTAGTATTGGTAGATGTTCCCGGTTTTTTACCCGGTACAGACCAAGAGTGGCATGGAATCATTGTAAATGGTGCAAAATTATTATATGCTTTATGCGAAGCTACGGTTCCCAAAATAACGGTTATTACCCGTAAGGCTTATGGAGGTGCTTATGATGTGATGAATAGTAAACACATAGGTGCCGATTTAAATTATGCCTGGCCAACAGCTGAAATTGCAGTTATGGGGGCAAAAGGTGCTACTGAAATTATCTTTAAAAAAGAAATATCGGAAGCAGATGACCATGATGCTAAAATAAAAGAAAAAGAAACTGAATACATAGATAAGTTTGCTAATCCATATAATGCAGCAGCAAGAGGCTTTATTGATGAGGTTATCATGCCTGAAGATACCCGTATTAAATTACTTAAGGGTTTTAAAATGTTAGAAAACAAGGTAGCAAAAATGCCTAAACGTAAGCATGGCAATATACCATTGTAAGAAAAACATTTGCCATTATTTACAATAAAAAATAGTTATTTGAATTTAAAGATTGTATTCAAATAACTATTTTTTATTGTATTTTTCCGATGTCTTATAGTGCAATTTCTGCAACATAAATAATTAATATTATTTCTATTGCCTTACCTATCTTTGTAACAATGCAAAAGAAATATTATTCGATAGAAAAGATACTTGAAAATTTAAAAATTGAATCGCTTAATGAAATGCAGCATGCTGCTATCGCTGCAATTGAAAAGCATAAAGAAATTATTTTATTATCATCAACCGGTTCAGGTAAAACAGTAGCATTCCTGCTGCCCATGTTGCAGCAAATAGATTTTACTAATAAACTTACACAAGCAATAATAATTGTGCCTACAAGAGAACTGGCACAACAAATTGAATTGGTTTTTAAAACAATGGCTACTGGGCTAAAAGTAACTTGTTGCTATGGTGGGCATTTACGACTTACAGAAGAAAATAATTTAATAGAACCACCCGTTGTTTTAATAGGAACACCCGGCAGACTTGCAGACCATATAAGAAGAGGCAATATTGCTACCGAAGGAATACAAATGCTTATTTTAGATGAATTTGATAAATCTTTAGAATTAGGTTTTGAAGAAGAAATGGGTTTTATTATTAATGCTTTACCAAATATAAATAAAAAAATACTTACTTCGGCAACAATGACTGAAGAAATACCTGATTTTATTAAATTAGTAGATACTGCAACTTTAAATTTTTTAAATCCGGATAATTCACCATCTGATAAGCTTACTATAAAAACACTTTTAGCTGATGAAAAAGATAAAACCGATACTTTATTTAAACTTATTTGTTTTTTAGGTGGAAAATCTGCAATCATATTTTTAAACCATCGGGAAGCAGTAGAAAGATGCAGTAAATTGTTGACAGAAAAAGGGATAACAAATGTATTTTATCATGGTGCATTAGAACAGCAAGAACGTGATGCTGCATTATGTAAGTTTAGAAATGGTACTGCAGATATTTTAATTTCAACTGATTTAGCCTCAAGAGGTTTAGATATTCCATTTGTAAAATATATTATTCATTACCATTTGCCACTAACACAAGACGCATATATACATAGAAATGGAAGAACAGCCCGTGCTGATGCAGGGGGCACAGCAATTATTGTATTATCTGCCGAAGAAAAGTTGCCGGAATATGTTTTAACTGAAACAGAGCAAATTGAATTACCACAAACAATAGAATTACCTGATAAACCAAAATGGACAACCTTATTTATTGCAGCAGGCAAAAAAGACAAAGTAAATAAAATTGATATTGTTGGCTTTTTAGCAAATAAAGGACAATTAAAAAAAGATGATATTGGGCTGATTGAAGTGAAAGATTTCTTTTCTTTTGTTGCAATTCGTAAATCTAAATTAGACAATACAATGAAACTAATTCACAATGAAAAAATTAAAAATCAAAAAGTTAGAATAAGTATAGCTAAGTAGATAAAAATAGTATATTATAATTAGATAAAATAATACATTTTAGGGTACGAATCAGTTTTTGTTTCAAAATGCAAATTCAAACATATATACGCAATACACTATTTTTCATCGCTTTTGTTGCAGTTATATTTTCTGTATTTTATGGTTGCCAAACTACAACAAAAGAAATGGAATCAGAATCTTTATGGAGGAATGTATATGATACAAGTGTACATTATGTAGGGATGCAAACATGCCGAACATGCCACTATGCTGTTTATGAAACGTATATAAAAACCGGCATGGGACAATCTTTTGATTATGCAAAGCGAGAAAAATCAGCAGCCGATTTTTCACCGGAAAATGCTTTGGTATATGATACCTTGCTTGATTTTTATTATAAACCTTATTGGCTGCAAGATACATTGTATATTAAAGAATACAGAATTGAAGGTAATGACACAATCCACAAACGCATACAAAAAATAGATTATATTGTTGGCTCAGGTCAACATACGAATTCTCATATCTTTTGTATAAATGGGTATTTTTATCAAGCACCCATTACTTTTTATACTCAAAAACACAAGTGGGACTTAGCACCCGGATTTGAGAAAGGTGCAAATAGTCGTTTTAAACGCATGATAGAATTAGAATGTATGAGCTGCCATAACGGGTATTCTGATTTTGTAGATAATAGTGAAAATAAATTTACAAGTGTAAAAACAGGTATAGACTGCGAACGCTGTCATGGGCCGGGTAGCTTACATGTAAAAGAGAAAATGGCAGGTAAGGTAATAGATACTTCAAAAACACCCGACTATTCAATTGTAAACCCAAGAAGACTGAATACTGAACTGCAAAATAATGTTTGCCAACGTTGCCATTTACAAGGTATTGCTACTTTAAATGATGGCAAAACCTTTTTTGATTTTCGCCCGGGCATGAAGTTGTCGGAAGTAATGAATGTGTTTATGCCCCAATATGAAGGTGCAAAAGATAAGATGATAATGGCAAGCCATGTGGAGAGAATGAAAAAAAGTAAATGCTATTTGGAATCAAAAAAGATGAGTTGTATTACTTGCCACAATCCTCATATAAGTGTTAAATATACCGAACATAAACAGTATATAAATGCATGTAATAGTTGCCATAGCAATACAAAAACACAAAAAAATTGTACAGAAAGGGACCATGAAAGAACTACTTTTAAAAATGACTGTATTGTATGTCACATGCGTAGCAATAGCAGTATAGATATACCACATGTTGCGGTTACTGACCATTATATACGCAAACAGCCCTATACAGATACATTACAGAATAAAATAACTGCTTTTTTAGGTATGTCTTGCATTAATAACAACAAACCGGATGCAATAACAAAAGCACGTGCCTATATGGAATTTTTTGAAAGATATACACAATCAAATTCATTATTAGATTCTGCATTAATATATCTGGACAAAGAAAAAGAGTTAGAAAGCATAAAAAAACAAAATAAAGATTATATAAGAGCCTATTATCTTTTAAATAATTTCAGTAAAGTTGCCGAATATGGTGCACAACTAAAACCTGAAGATATTATGGATGCATGGACAGCATATAGGGTAGGGGATGCATTTTATAAATTGCAAAAGGCGGATGTAGCATTACCCTATTATAAAAGAGCTACAGAAATATGGAAATATTCATTAGATTTTGAAAATAAATATGCAATTTGTTTATTTGCAAATAATAAAGTAGATGAGGCATTTAAAATATTAACATTTATACTTTCTCAAAATCCGGATAATGTAAGTGCCAATACGAATATGGGTAATTACTATATGCAAAGCGGTGATTTAGATAAAGCCATTTTGTATATTAACAAGGCAAATGACATAGACCCTGATTATGAGCAAAATTTAATAAATAGGGCTGTTTGGTATCATAGTAAAGGACAAAAAGAAAATGCTGCAAAATGTTTGAAACACCTAATTAAAAAACATCCGGATAATTTAAGAGCTAAATTAATGCTTGAAAAAATTTAATTTTCTTATAAATTATTTTTATCTGATATTAATTATAATTTTGCAGATTAATTTGCAATTTTTTATTAATAATAGTTATATGAAATTTTATTCTTTATTCTTTATTTTTTCTATATGCATGATGCAAATCAAGGCTATTCCTATATTTGGCAAGGATATTATTACTCCTGATTCAACAAATATTAGGAAATCAAAAACAGTTACTACACCTTTTAGCTATATTGGTTTTACTACTGGTTTAAATAATCCGGGTGGTGTTATAGGCTTTGATTTTGAAATACCAGTAGGAAAATATGTTTGTATAAATACAGGTTTAGGGTTTAGTACATGGGGGAATAAAATACACGCAGAATGCAAATATTATTTAAAGCCTAACCAAATTGGTTGGGCATTTGGAACAGGTATAGCCTTAAATTCGGGTGTTGATAATTTTCAGGCTAAGATGGAAACAATAAATGGAAATGAAGATGTTACACTCAATTTTCATCCTGTACAATCTGCTTTTTTTTGTGCATATAGACACTGGAGGTTTGGTAGAAAAAGAAGCAGTAGATTCATTTGTTTTTTTGGGGGCGATGTACCAATAAAACAACCTGTTTTTAAAGAGTTAAATGGAGACCCACTTTCTGCAAAAACAATAAGTTTTATAAAAAATCGTGCACCGGGTGGATTTATAGTCGGCTTGGGATTTTCATTTGGTTTACACCACTAATTGAAACACAAATCCTATTTGCTTTTTATTGAAAGTAATTTCACCAAATTACATATTCTTAATAAATCTTCATCTGTTAAATTGGAGCCTGACGGTAAGCAAAGACCGTTTTCAAATACGAATTCAGATAAATCGCAGCCATAAAAAGGATGCGATTTAAAAATAGGTTGTAAATGCATAGGTTTCCAAAGCGGGCGAGATTCAATATTATCCTTTTCAAATTCTAATCTTAAATCCTCTCTTGAAAATCCTGTTCTTTTAGAGTCAATTAATATAGTAGTTAGCCAACGATTAGAGAAGTAACCATTAGGCTCGTCAAGGAATAAAATACCATCAATTTCTTGAAGATTTTTCTTATAAAAATCGTAGTTATATCTGCGTTGTTCAATTCTTTTCTCTAAAACCTCCATTTGCCCCCTACCAACACCGGCACAAAGATTGCTAAGCCTATAATTATAGCCAATATGAGTATGTTGATAATGGGGAGCCTCATCTCTTGCCTGGGAAGAAAGAAAGCGAGCATGTTTTACTAATTCTTCATTTTTAGAAACTAATGCACCTCCCCCTGAAGTTGTTATTATTTTATTTCCGTTAAAAGAAAGAACAGAAATATCGCCAAAATCACCACATTTTCTCTTATTAATAGATGAACCAAGAGATTCTGCAGCATCTTCTAAAATTGGAATATCATATCGTTGTGATATTTCAATAATTTCATTCATTTTTGCCGGCATACCATATAAATGTACCGGTAAGATTGCTTTAGGTTTTTTACCTAATGCAATTCTAATTTTTATAGTATCTTCTAATTTTTGTGGGTCCATGTTCCAAGTTTCGGCATCACTACCTACAAACACAGGAATAGCCCCAACATAAGAAATTGCATTTGCTGTTGCTGAAAAAGTCATTGTTTGGCATAAAACTTCATCACCCGGTTTTATGCCCAATAATACTAAGCCTATATGTAAAGCCGCAGTACCTGATATTAAAGCCGCAACATAATTATTATTACCTAGATAGGTAGATATATCATTTTCAAATCCGTTTACATTCGGACCCAGAGGTGCAATCCAATTTGTATCAAATGCTTCTTTCACATATCGCTCTTCAGCTCCACCCATGTGCGGCGGTGATAACCATATTTTTGAACCCATTCAAAAGTTTTTAACCTTAATAATTTTTGCCGGATTACCCACAGCAGTGGAATAGTCCGGAATATCTTTTATAATAACTGCTCCAGCACCAATTGTACACCATTTGCCAATTCTAATACCTTGTATAGAAGTTGCTCCTGAGCCAATATGTGTACCTTCGCCCACCCTTACATCTCCACTTAATGTTGCATTTGGCGAAATATGCACAAAATCACCAAGCATGCAATCGTGGTCTATCGAAGCACTCGTATTGATAATACAATGTTTTCCAATAGTACAATCTACATTTACAACAGCACCTGCCATAATAACAGTACCTTCTTCTATTTTGGCACGTTTCGAAATAAATGAATCAGGATGAATTGCGTTTCCGAAAGATACATAATCATTTAAGAAAGTTACAATTTTTTTTCTGATTTCATTTACTCCAATGCTCACAATTATTTTATCCTTAATTTCTATAAGGTTCTTTAAGGGTCTAATTATTTTGTAATTTAAAAGATATTCTTTATTTACATCATCATCCCAAACAGTAATACTTGATTCATTCATATTTTCCAATATTTCAATTATCACTTTCCCATGTCCGCTAGCACCATAAAGTATCATACAATCAATTAAAATTTCCAGTAAATTTTTCCATAGTTGCAGAAGTTTGAGAATTTATACCGTCAGACTTTACAACTTTTTTTAGTGTTAAAAATAATATTTTCATGTCAAGTGCAAAACTAACATTATTTACATACCATACATCAAAATCAAATTTTTGTTGCCAAGATATTGAATTTCTTCCGTTAATTTGTGCCCAACCTGTTATGCCCGGCTTTACTAAGTGTCGTTTTCTTTGTTCGTTATTATATAATGGTAAATATTCTACTAATAATGGTCGAGGCCCAATTAAACTCATATTACCAATAAGTACATTAAAAAACTGTGGTAATTCATCTAATGAAGTTTTTCTTACAAATTTACCAAACGAAGTTAGTCGGTCGGCGTCCGGTAATAAATTTCCATTTCTATCTTTCCGGTCGTTCATTGTTTTGAATTTTACAACTTTAAATATTTTTTCATTTTTACCGGGTCTTAGCTGAAAAAAAAATGGTTTTCCTGCATTTGAAACGGTTAATATAATTATCAATAATAAAGATATAGGTAAAGTGATACTGATTAGTACCAATGCGATTGAAAAATCAATCAATGGTTTAATCATGTTTAAATATATTTTATTGTATAACTTGTTTTTCATCCCCCCAAAACTTCGGATGCAAGTTAGTATAATACCCAATAACTTTTTACATACCCATATTATTTTTTGAAGAAATTACATAAAGGGAATTACATAAAACAAATATAAACAATGAATTAGCTAATAATAATTTCTTATTTTAGAAAAAAAAACAAAAAATAGTAATGTAAATTAAGATAATAAAATTTATTTTTTTTAAAGTGTTGTGTTCATTTAGGTATGCTTATTCTTGATATTTTACAGATAAATAATACTACATAATAGGTCTTTTACTACCTTTGTTCCTGATTTTACTATATTCTACACAAAATTTCAATAAAAAAAATTATATGGGTTATTTAAAAGATCTTTTCAAAGAAAAAGCCGATTTACAGGCTAAAGAGATTAAAGCCATAATAGAACAACATGGCAATAAAAAGATAGAAGAAGTAACACTTTCGCAGGTTTATCAGGGTATGCGTGGCATAACCGGTTTGGTTACCGAGACATCTTTGCTTGATTCTAATGAGGGTATTCGTTTTAGAGGTTACTCTATACCGGAATTAAGAGAACGCTTGTCTAAAGCGCACGACGGAAACGAGCCATTACCTGAGGGCTTATTTTATCTGATGTTAATAGGCGAAATACCCTCTGCCGAAGATGTTGACCACATTTCGGCAACATGGGCTCGCCGTTCGCATGTGCCTAATTATGTATTTGATGTTATTGAATCGTTCCCGGTTTCTGCACACCCAATGACGCAGTTTACAGCTGCAATTTTAGCATTACAAACAGAATCTAAATTTGCAAAAGCATACAATGAAGGTATCAATAAAAAAGAACATTGGGCTTATGTATATGAAGATACAATGACACTTATTGCTCGCTTACCAAGAGTTGCAGCATACATATATAGACGTAAATATAAAAACGGAGAACATATTCAACCGGATGGTATGCTTGATTGGGCAAGTAATTTTGCCCACATGCTTGGTTTTGAAGATGAAAGTTTCAAAGAATTAATGAGACTTTATTTAACAATACATGCCGACCACGAAGGTGGTAATGTATCGGCACATGCAACACACTTAGTAGGTTCGGCATTAAGCGACCCATATTTGTCTTTTGCTGCCGGTATGACCGGTTTAGCAGGTCCTTTACACGGCTTAGCTAATCAAGAAGTAATTCGCTGGATAGAAGAAATGTGTAAAGAACTAAATTCAGACGAACCAAGTAAAGAGCAAATTGCTGAATATATAAATAAAACTTTAAAAGAAGGTAAAGTTGTTCCCGGTTATGGTCATGCTGTATTACGCAAAACAGACCCTCGTTTTATTGCACAAATGGAATTCGCAAAACGTCATTGTCCTGAAAATGCTATGATAAAAACAGTGTGGAATATTTATGAAGTAGCCCCTCCGATTTTAGAAAATACAGGAAAAATTAAAAATCCTTGGCCAAATGTAGATGCTCATTCAGGGGCATTATTAAAAAATTACGGTTTAGTAGAAGAAGATTTCTATACGGTAATGTTTGGTGTTTCTCGTGCATTGGGTGTTTTAGCAAGTTTATGTTGGGATAGGGTTCTTGGTTTCCCAATAGAAAGACCAAAATCTATAACAACAGAATGGGTTAAAAAATTTATTAAACAATCTGAAACAGTAAGCTAAGTATTTATATTTATTATTAATAATAAAAGAAGTGAGCAGACATAAATTGTTTGCTCACTTCTTTTATTAGAACAATACAAATTATTATTTCCCCAATAGATAAAATATTAGGGTTTACCACATCCAAAATCATCCTTATTCTTACCTGTCAAGCTAGTATAGGTTTTACCTAATTTTCCAAATACAATCTCTTGCAAATCATTATTTATCATGGCTCAAATAATTTAGCTCGGTTAAAAAGGTAATTAATTTCCTCAAACTAACCTATCTTTGCTTTTCCAATATTTGTTCCTGATACATATTTTTTTGCATATTTCCCCGGGTTCCTTTACTGAAATCATACTCGGTCAACATTTCCGGATTCACCTTATTTTTTATATTGTTGCTTTTCTTTGGTAGATGCTACTTCAAATGTTACTTTATAATTAATGATGTTTGATTCAACTTTAATGCTATCCCATTCAAAAAAAAGTCTTCTATTTCTGTTTCAAACCAATCAACCTTTGCAGTATGCTATTTACCTTCAAGTATAAGATAATTTTTACAATTTATAGACTATTGCACTTTTTCTATTATGTATCCCTTGAATTATTTAAAAGAATGGGGACTACTTTCGAACTTTTTTATGGAGGATTTGAAGGCATCTGCTGAATTTCTGCACAGATGCTTTAGTGCAAGATATATAGTAGCCGGCTACCACGCTACAAAAAATTACAATCTTACCAATCTGCTTTTTTAGCGCCTATGGAACTTTGTATAGAACCAATCATACTTGTTATAAAATCGTCAACATCGTCAAGTACCTTTTGCTTAGCTCTCTTGCCCGCATTAAGTCCGGAATAATCTCCAAGTTTCTTTGCTATACCATCCAAACTATGAAAAGTGAAAGTTTCGGCGGACAGTCTGTATTTCCCCTCTTTTATTTCGATAGTTACTTTAAACTCGACTACGCTGTTTCCGCTCACTGTAATAGCTGGCAAAGTTGTAATAATGCTTTTGTCTTTATCGTCAAAATAATTAGAACTGGCTCCAGTCTTGATATTCTTAATAACCCACGATTTTATTGATTCATAGATCACGTCCTTACTCTTCCCCGGCATATCAAATACCTTTTCATATGAGTAAGTGTCATCTTTAAACGTCAGCACCTTGGATTCCTGACCAGAAACACTGGAAACTACCAGCATAATCAACATCAAAATAGAATATACTTTTTTCATAAAGCGATTTTAAATTGCCATGCATTTTATTGAATCTCAAAGATAGCATATTTACTGAAAAAATTAGCCGATCCTTAATAAGAACGGGAATAATGGGACGAAACGCTATCAAAGTAACCTATTACACCATTTTCATTTTCCGAAACGACACAATCCTTATTTATGATAATGAGATATAATTCTTCTATATTGTATTCAATACGAATAAATCCTGTCTTTTTATCGGTGTTGTTTAAATTACAGCTAAGATACTTTTTATTTGAACAAATAATAGCGTCAATATCGTCAAGGTTCGCAGGTCTTATTTGCATCTCAAAATAGAGTTATATTCCGATTGTCATTTAATGGGCAAATAATTATTTAGACTCAACCAACTCACCAGGCTTAACCCAAATAACATAAAAAAGACGCTATAAAAGCGCCTCATTTCTACCTTATAAACTAAGGGGTAGCCCCACATCGTTATGGTATCAGTCAGGGTTCTCCTTTTGATATTCAGCCAATTTTTTTTTGCCTTATCAACATCCGTTTTGGCTACTGAGATTTTTACACTGTAACTATCCGCGTTCTTTACGAATCTGAATTTATATATGCCACCCTCAGCCAGTATTATCTTACAAAATATTACCACTCTATAATCTCAAAATCACATGAAAAAGAAATCTATTTTTGAAATTTTGTACCTAAACTGTACCATGAAACAAAATGCCACTGAAGAGTATTGATTCTAAAGGGGAATTCTGTTTTCTGCGGGCTGTAAGGGGCAACTTTCGAACTTTTTTGTGAAGGATTTTATGAGAATCGTAAAATTTTGACTCTTTACTCAAAGCTAATCGGCGCTAGGTTGTGATAGTGATCATTGAGGGTATATAACAAACTTTATTGTTTATTTTTGCTTGGAAACATCGTAATAAACACAATCGAAAATATGGGAACCTGGAGTACAGCGATAAAAGACAATGATGCGTTTTTAGATGTCTATAGTGAGTTTTTTGACCTCTACAATAAAGGCGGACAACCTGAGATCATTTCAAAAAAAATTATTGAAGATAATTGGGAAATCCTTGAGATAGATGAGGAAAAGCATAGTTTATGGTTTGCACTTGCTTTAGCTCAATGGGAAACGAAAACACTGGATCAAAGTGTTTTGTCGCGAGTTGAGCAAATTATTACTTCAGGGGCAGATTTGGCACTTTGGTATCAGACAGGAGCAAGCGAACAAGATATCAAGAAACGGGAAACTGTTCTCACTAATTTCTTAGAAAAGATAAAATCAAGCCGACCAAAAGTAAAACCGAGAAAACGAGCAAAACAAAAAATGCCAATATTCTCGATTGGAGATTGTCTAGTATTTAAAATGAACAATGGCAATTACGGAGGGGCGATTGTTTTAGCTACCGACCTTCGTCCCGAAACCGCTTGCAATTTAGTAGTTACAACGCGACTAAACAAGATCACAAAACCGACTCTAAATGACTTTGAAAATGCCGAAGTCCTCATATGCAATTTTGGGCAATGGCAAGATAGAGTGCATGCTATTTGGTATATGCCAGACTTATTTTACAAGAAGTATTCTAGCCTTTATGAAATTGCTGGGAAAATTGATGTACAAATGGAATATTCAGCAAATAATTACGATGGTAGTGGCTATCTGTTTCATCCATCTTGGACAGCGGGATGGAATATGAAATTAATATCT
The DNA here is from genome assembly GCA_903929195.1 of uncultured Bacteroidota bacterium. GTDB lineage: Bacteria > Bacteroidota > Bacteroidia > Chitinophagales > Chitinophagaceae > CAIYTT01. The sequence continues at coordinate 4,937 of CAIYTT010000022.1, read as the reverse complement.
GAAAAACAGTTTGAATCTGAAATAGTAAAGTCGAAGCCATTCAAAGTTATTACGATTAAACAATTAACTCAAAAACTATAAAACACTAAACACCCAACCTAACGGGACTGTTCGAACGACAAAACCCGCGCGAAGCGCGGGTTTTGTCGTTCTGCGGAGAGAAAGGGACAACTTTCGAGCTTTTTATGGAGGATGTGAAGTATATTCTGTATTTTTCAGAATTATTGAAGTGTGTCTAGTCCCGAATACATATAATGAAATTGGGTAGAAATTTGAATAAAAGTAAATGAGAAAAATATAGACACAAACGACGTAACTTTAGATTTAACCCTTTAATATGGACAAAAAACTGAAAGAAATTTGGCTTGATTCACACGGCTTCAATGTAATTGATTTATACCCGTACGAATTAATCTATGGACTTATTTACAAAAACCTGCTCAATGAAATGTGTGGTTTTAAGTTTTCCGGATACGAGTATATTTATATAGATATCGGTGCTCTGAATTTTTTGCCACAATCTAATATATTCACCGATTTTTCAACTAGAATTGCTGTTGAATTTGATATTAACCGATATAAACAAGCTGACGAAGTCTCTAAGGAGCAGATGGTTATTGGTTTATATTTAGATGGCCTCACAAAAATCGGGTTAAGAGATGGAATTGATTGCTCAGCCATCAATAATGTAACTGAAATCGCCAAACAATACAGGACTAAAACACTATTAAATATAAAAAATATTGATACCAAAAAATATAGCTTAAAAATTTCTATTCCAGCTATAAGTTGGATACAGCCCGAGCCTGTTTATTTAAGTTTTTATCAAAAATCATTAGGTAGCGGTAAAATCATTTGTATTGGTACTGCTAATATGTTACAGGCATCCGTATGGCTGCATAAAATAACTGTCTCTTCTAAAACTATCAGAATTAAGTCTTCTAGTGCAGTCAGATTCGTTGAATTGCTTAAAAATCACCCTTCTAACATTGAATATAATATAGTGGATTTATTACAAGAAAAAATAATTGAATAATAGCACACATAGCTACGAGTATCTTTAATAAAATATATCCCATATTTGAAATTATAAAATACTGTACATATAAAGAAAAGCCTCGCAATTTTGCGAGGCTTTTCTTGCGGGGAGAGAGGGACAGGTTTCGAACTTTTTAATGGAGGATTTGAGGGCAATTATGACATTCGATCATTAATGATGGAATAATCAAAAGATTACGAAGTTACTTGTTGGAGTTTTATTAAATTTGTTGAAAGAATAACAAGCTCAAATGCCCACCCAACATTTAAGAAGAAAAGTTATAAAGTATGTAAACGATCTAATCGCTACACACGGGCGCACAAATAAGCTACCAGCAACTATCATTGGCGCGGAATACGCGGGCATGAAAAAAGTAGATTGTAGCGGACGTGCTCCAAGACCAATTGCGAGTAGTTTTGAATATGCGTTATTGGAAATCGCCCCCATTGGGGCCAAGGGAATTGACAACTTTGTTGGGTGCTGCTGTGAAGTCAGAGCTTCTAATCAAATATTACTAAATCGTGCTGCTCCACTTAAGAACATTCAATTTACTGATGCAATAAGGCCGCGAACGAATCAAATAATTAGACGTTGTATGAATTGTCAAACTGTATTTGGATAATGGCGTATAATATCTTAGATCAATATTCGCTTGACATTAATTGGTACTTTGCCGATCGTTTTAATAGGCTAATCGTTGCTGCTTCCGGCGGGGGAGTATTGCCAACACGAATTGTTGAGAATGACGAGAACAATGAACTATTTCATAAACTCGTTCTTGAACTTCCTATCAGATTTAAAGTGGCACGGAACGAAAATGTCACAAATCAAATTGAAGGACTTACAAGCGAAAATCTTGATTTTTATTTTCGAGATTTTGAAGCATTAGCTAGCCGCGGATTTTATGTTTTTGACAAACTCAGATTGACTAATCCAGAAGATGGAAATTATCTTCTTGTCGCTTATCCAATTTATAACACTTACACTGATACTTACCCAATAGAGAAAGATAAACTGTCGTTAATTCCAAAGACCAAGAGAGCAATAATTTCAAGAGCTAATCAAACTCTATTCGAGAGCAATTTTTATGCAAAAGACATTGTAAGTATTTTAAATAATTCCACCCAATAGTTTTGTGCCATTTCGCATTATTTACTTTATGACATATAAAGATTAAAACCCTTGCTGAGCGCGGGTTTTAAATTTCAGCGGGAGATATTGTCAAGTTTAGAGTTTCTTTGGGGGGATATTAAGGCTATTGAAAGTTATTGAAGGCCTTACTATTACTCGATCTATGGACAATTCAAATGTTTTTAGGCTTATTTTTTTCTGCGATTTGGGATAAATACCAAGTATCTGAAGCTATCAAGAGCGAATTGATACGTTGAATAGTTTTGTTATTTATCCATATAATAAAATCAGGCGTAATAACCTGTGATAAAATAGCTTTTCCTTTTAAATTGTCGGTATAACAATTGTCTTTTTCAAAATCATTAATAAGCAAACAATAGTCAGGAGATAAAGGAAAATAAAAAGAAAAATTATCGATAAATTTCGTGTTATACGTTACGTCGTCATTTGACATAACCGCAAACCCAGGATTGTCAGAAGTAACAAAATGGGGGCCGTTGCTTGGTGCTATCATTAGGTACCATCTGCAATTAACCAGCGATTCTCTATATATTTTATTTCCACCAGCTTCATTGAAATGTCTCCTAACCAGAGTTGATAGCTGTAGTTTCTTGACTAAATCAGAATCTTTTTTATATTTTTCTCTAATGTAGATATTAGCAAGTTTTTGAACTTCCTCAGTGATGTGAGCAAATTTGGGGTTGTTTAAAAAGTCAGTGTAAATGGTATCTAAATTTGAATCAATCCAGTTGTCTTTATTTAGGCTGATTATCTTTTCCTCGAAAGGATTACGGAATTTCATTTGAATAATAAAATCACTCCAATCAATTGCATCAGCAATACCGATCATTTCTGAGGTTGTTATGTTTCGAAACAAATCACAATATTTATTCTCAATTTCACGTAATACATCCGATTCAATAAATAAATCATCATGGTCATCTAATCCAAAATGGCCTTCTGTAAAAGCATGCTGAATTTTGTAATAGTCATTGTCATAGCAAATCTGAGCTGGTGTTTTTTTTCTAGGATATTCCTTGTATCCTTTCTGAACTTTTCTAATATCAAGAGTGTACAGCCCATCTTCTCTCATGAAACTTTTCAGGTAGCACTCGGGAACGAAATGATGTCTTTTAGGTTGCTGAGGCGTTTTCATAAATAGTCCGAGCGCAAGTTAGAACTTTAGAACGTAAGCGTGAACAAACTTTAATATATAGACATTAATGGGTACTGGACTTTAAACCCAAGGGGACTCTTCGAATGACAATAGCCGCTACTACAGCGGCTTTTGTCATGAAGGCGGGCTGTAAGGGACAACTTTCGAACTTTTTGGCTCAAGATTTGAGTGCTATCAGAGATTTTTGACACTGATATTATGTGTTGTAAATGTCGAAATCCTTTTCTGTTTTAGTTTTAACCACGTTGTTACTTTCTTCATCTGATATGGCTTCATTATTGAACTCTTTACTTGCAGGTCTTGCTCTTTTCGATTTGCCAAATTGCCTCAGAAAATTAATTTGAGGTTTCATTGTCATCGCGAGCGGAATTATAGGTTCAATGGCACTAAGTAAATTTTTTAAAGTGATTTCTTTTACGTCTGGATTTTCATCGTAAGCAATAAACATGGCTTCTTTTACACATTCTTCAATTTCTGCCCCATTAAAATATTTGGATTTCTCAACCAATTCTTCAAAATTTATTATTGCATTTTGTCCATATCTCGTTAAGTGAATTTTGAAAATATTCTTCCGTTCGTCCTTTGTTGGAAGGTCAACGAAAAATATTTCATCGAACCTACCTTTACGAAGTAATTCGGGAGGCAAAGCCTGAATATTATTTGCAGTAGCTACAACAAATACTGGTTTTGTTTTTTCCTGCATCCACGTTAGGATCGTAGAAAACACCCTTGAGTTTGTACCCCCATCTTTTTCACCACCGCCGGTACTCAACCCCTTTTCAATTTCGTCGATCCATAGCACACAAGGAGCAACCGCCTCTGCGGTTTCAATAGCTTGTCTAATGTTATTCTCACTGGCACCGACTTCTGCCTGAAAAACTTTGCCAATATCTAATTTTAATAATGGCTGCTTCCACTCTGCAGCAACGCATTTTGCAGTTAAACTTTTCCCGCAACCCGGAACACCAACCAGTAGAATGCCTTTAGGTTCTTGTAAACCAAAGTCTTTTGCTTTCCTTTGAAATGATTTCTCTCTTTTACGTAACCAATCTTTCAAATTATCTAACCCACCCAGGCTGCTTTCTAGGTTTTGATTAACCTGATAATAATCCAATATTCCACTCTTTTTAATTATCTGTTCTTTTTCCATTGAGATAATTTGAGCGGCTTCTTTGGTTTGCAATCCGACCTTTTGCTTTGCTAATTGAAATGCCAAAAAAGCTTCCATATCCGTCATCCCTAAGGCAGAATCGATGAAATGCTTTTTCAAATCATCATCGATAACTTCATCTCTTGCGATGTAGTTTAAGTTTTTCTCTAAATCTTTTCTGTCAGGTAGCGGTATATTCACTACTGTTACAAATTTTTCTAATTCATCTGGAATCTTGATAAAAGGACCTGTTAGAATAATATGTTTGTCATAAAAACGAAGTTTCTCAGCTAGTTTACGAAGCCGAGTAAAAGTTTCAACTTGATCAAAGTAGCGATGTAAGTCTTCAATTAAGAAAATTTCTTTCGTGTTTTGCGTGTCTTTTTCATCCGTTATTTTTAGGATATAGTCTAGCAATCCTTTATAATCTTCGCATCCAT
>CAIYTT010000021.1 GCA_903929195.1 uncultured Bacteroidota bacterium | reverse complement strand
TTTTGAGTTTTTTACTTATTCTTCATCTCTTTTCTTGTATTTTCACCAATTTAGTATTTATAAAAAGCAACACAAAGTAATTTTTTTAATTTGAAGATGAAAAAAGTAAAAAAAATTGTTTGCACTGTTACCAATGATTTGAATTATGACCAACGAATGATTCGTATTTGCAGTACATTATCAAGTGCAGGGTACGATGTAACTTTAGTAGGTTTTAAACGAAAAAAAAGCAAACCACTTCTTGAAAGACCATTTAAACAGATAAGGCTGCCAATTATTGCCGAAAAAGGTAAAATAATGTATGCTCATTATTGGTTTAATTTATTCTTCTTTCTCTTATTTAGGAAAGTAGATATAATTTGTGCAATTGATTTAGATACAATCTTACCCGTATATATTATTTCTATTCTTCGTAATAAAAAAAGAGTCTATGATGCACACGAAATATTTACTGAATTAAAAGAGGTTATTTCCAGACCGGTTATCTACAAAATGTGGAATTGGATTGGAAACAAAACGGTACCTCACTTCCCAATAGGATATACCATAGGTGAAAGTTATGCAGCCGATTTTAAAAAAAAATATGGCGTCGATTACGGCATTGTTCGCAATGCGACCATCTTGAAACCGCTACATTTACCCGAAAAAAAGGAAAAATATATTTTATATCAAGGTGCGGTAAACGTGGGCAGATGCTTTGAACAGTTAATACCAGCTATGCAATACATTGATACTCGGCTTATAATTTGCGGAGAAGGAAATTTTTTTGACGAAGCAGTAGAACTTACAAAAAAATTAAATTTAGAGCAAAAAATTAATTTTATGGGTTATGTACCTCCTGCACAATTAAGCGATTATACTTTAAATGCATGGGTTGGTATTACTTTATTTGAAGACACCAGCTTGAGTAATCGTTTATCTCTTGCCAATCGTTTTTTTGATTATATGCATTACGCTGTACCCCAATTATGTATTAAATACCCGGAATACGAACGAATAAATGAACAATATGAAATAGCAACATTAGTAGATAATCCTACACCGGAAATGATTGCTCAATCTATAAATAGATTATTAAACGATATGGATTATTATCATTTATTGCAACAAAATTGTTTAAAAGCAAGAGAAAAATATTGTTGGCAAGAAGAAACCAAAACATTACTAAAAGTTTACGAATCAATTGAAATTAATTAAACTACATATAATTGCTTTTGATGTCCCATTTCCGCCGGATTATGGAGGAGTAATTGATATTTTTTATAAAATACAAAGCCTCGCAATTGCCGGCTGCGAAATCTATTTACACTGCTTCCAATATGGTAGAGAAGAATCTTTAGAACTAAATAAATATTGTAAAGAAGTGTGGTATTATCCTCGTATTACCGGTTTTAAAGGCTTCAAAATAGGACAACCCTATATTGTTTCAAGCAGAAAAAACAACTTATTACTACAAAGATTATTAAGTATTGATTGCCCAATTCTATTTGAGGGTGTACATTCAACTTTCTATTTAAACCACCCTGAATTAAGAAACCGTTTTAAAATTATAAGAATACATAACTTAGAATATGATTACTATAAGCAACTTTATTATAAAACGAATAAATTAATAGAAAAGCTATTTTTCAAAAGAGAATCCATTGTTTTAAAAAAAGCAGAACATAATTTATACAAAGCAAATGCTTTTTGGGCATTATCTTTAAAAGACCATGAATATTTTAAAAGATTTTATCCGGTAGCACAGCATACTTTTATACCTCCCTTTCATAATAATTTTCAAATTACTATAACTCCCGGTACCGGCACCTATTGCCTCTATCATGGCAACTTATCGCACCCTGAAAATAAAGAAGCAGCACTTTTTTTGCTTCAGAATATATTTAATAAAATAAACACTCCTATATTTATTGCAGGCAAAAACCCGGACAATGAACTTAAAAAGGTATGTGCAAACCTACCAAATTGTAAACTAATTGCCAACCCGGATGCCGAAACCATGAATGATTTAATTCTAAATGCACAAATTAATATACTGCCGACTTTTCAAAAAAGCGGAATGAAATTAAAATTACTGAATGCACTTTTTGCAGGCAGGCATATTATAGTAAACGAAAATATGCTTTATGGCACAACATTACATAATATATGTAATATAGCAAACACACCAGATAATGTAATAAATACAATAGATAAATTATTTAATAAACCCTTCTTAAATAATGATATTCTTTTTAGAGAAAGAGAATTATTTAACTATTTTAATACTATAAGTGCTGACAAAATAATGAGTTTGCTATCTGATATAAATACAAAATAATCAAATTCACGTTACATTATTGCTGCACTTATTTCTTTAACTTGTCCGTGTTCAATTTTTACTACTCTTGCCGGATTTTTTTGTATAATTGTATAATCATGTGTAGCCATAATAAATGCAGTTTGATAATCCCTGCATATATTAAACAATAAATCCATTATTTCGTTGGTAGTATCTGGGTCAAGATTACCTGTAGGTTCATCTGCCAATATTAGTTTGGGATTATTAAGCAAAGCTCTCGCTATGTCAACTCTTTGTTGCTCTCCCCCACTCATTTCATAAGGCATTTTTGTTCCTTGATTTTTTAAACCAACTTTTGAAAGTACATTTTCAATTTTCTCTTTCATTAATGCTTTATCTTTCCATCCGGTAGCTTTAAGTACAAACTCAAGATTATTATTAACATCTCTATCAGTAAGTAATCTAAAATCCTGAAAAACAATACCTAAATTACGTCTTAAAGCTGGTATCTTCTGCCACGTCATTTCTTTTAAATTAAACCCGGCAACATGCCCTTCTCCCTCTTTTAAATAAAGGTCTCCATATAATGTTTTCAACAAACTAGACTTGCCTGTACCTGTTTTACCAATTAAATATACAAATTCTCCCTTATCTACTTCCAGATTTACATTGCTAAGCACCATATTTGCACCTTGATATATATTAACTTGATGCAGATAAACTATACTATTTGGATTCATTTATAAATATTTGTAACAAAGATAATTGTAAATAAAACTAACACACCAAATTAAATTTAAAGGTTTACCCAAAAATAGTTACAACCATTCTAAAATAGTAACAGATACAATTAATATTACAAAAAAAGACTGCCAAAATATGACAGTCTTTTTTTTAAATTCAGAATACAAAAATTAATAAACTATCAATTTCTGTGTATTTGACTGTGTTCCTGTAATTGTTTGTACTAAGTAAATTCCTTTTATAGTTAAAGAACTTTGTGGAATTTCAATTCTTTCTTCTTTATTTACTAATAATTGGCTGGTTGTATAAACAACTTTACCGGTAATATCACTTACAATAATATCCGCTTTTGTATTCACATTATCATTAATAATTACATAGGCATTACCTTGTGTTGGGTTTGGTGCTATAACAACATCGGCATTATCTGTTTTAATATTTGATATTGCAGCAGGTATATGGCTAAAGTTAACTCTATCCATATAAAAATTATTACCGCTACTATATCCTGCTATAGAACCATCGGCTGCAACACCAGGGAAATAACGAAAACGGAATATCGTATTTGCTTGTCTGTATATTGGTGGTACAGTAATTGCCATTGGTGCCCAATCTCCTTGATATAATGGTGCATAAGGAATAGATAAAGAACCTTTATTATCTAAAGAATCTCTACCAATACTCGTAATTTTATGCCATGATTTTGCATTATCGGTAGAACAATCAATTTCCATTCTATCATTAATATTTAATCCGTTGCTGCTACGAGAAGCACCTGAGTACATAAAATTTAGGAAACAAGGGTCTGTATTACTAAATGTAGATAGATTTACAGGAATACTGAATAAATCATCATAATCTCCTTGTGGAGTTCCAGTACCCGGATAGCTTCCCATAGAAGGGTTAAACCTATCATCATATCCATGATATTTCATACAAAAATTATCATAGTAACCTGCATTTGTACATGCTTCCCATTTTAAATTATTATTATAATAGTTAAAAGTTGGCCAGTTATTGCCATCAATTGAAGGATTAAATTCTTCAAAAATACCGTCTCCATTTACGGCTGTTCCAGATGCAACAAATATTGCTTGCGAAAAAGTTGCTGTACCTGCATTTGTATCTAAACTTGCACCGTGTCCTTTTGTACCTTTTGCAGTCATTGTTAAATCTAACCAACCGGATTGTGTAAAGCCTTTTGACATATAAGTTGATGCGGCAACATTTGTTACCGTATCAAAAACAACAGCACCTGTATTATGATTAGAAAACTTCCATTCTACAGTATAAATTGTATCATTCCAAGATTCATTAATAAATTTAATCGGTTGACCGTATCCTGTAAAATAATTTACTTTATAAGGGTCTGTAAATCCAACCGATGCAGGAACTGCCGAAAACTCCGGAATTGGTGCTAGGTCGGGCATTGGTGCTAATGCACCTGTAACAACTAGGTTCGTACTATCCCATAAATTGTTTCTACCTGCAATCGTTGTATTCAAGCAAATGTGCATTCTATTTACTTGCCCTTTGGTAAACATTTTATCGCAATAAGAATAATCCATTATATTTTGAGTATTTGCTGTATCGGGATAATCAACTAATGAGTCGAAACCGGTAGAAGCAGATGGATATAATTTATAGTAATTAGTAGCACAAGAAGAATCGTACAAAGAATGAAAGCTACAATCCAAATGACCTATTGTAGGTGGGGTATCATCTACCAAATCATCACCGGGAGGGCAACCCGGAGTAGCACATGAGCCTTCACCCCAGGTATGTATTAAATTAAAAATATGTCCCATTTCATGATTTATGGTATAACCACCTGTAAAATTAGACATATAACTAAAATCGCAAAGTATTCCATCATGCGATGGGTCTGTTGCTGCACTTGCAGGCGGTGTAGCATAAGCAGCGGCAGTAAAACCACTTGCAAATGTAGGTATTACATTTACCGACCATATATTTACATATGAATTATCAGGCCATGCATTATACTTAGCCTGCTCACCGGCAATATAGGTTAAATACGACCTATATCTTGTAATACCTTTTGTAGGATTACCATGAGGGTCTATTGTTGCTAAATGCAAACGTAAATGAGCATTTCCTTTCCATTTTTTAAAGGGGGCTATAATGTCTGTTGTATCCGGGTTATTACCGGCATATACGATATTCCAGCCCATTACATCATTAAATATTTGGTCATCAGTTAACCAATCAGAAACATTATTATAATCATGCACTATATGTACTACAATAGGAATATCATACCAAAAAGAATCAGGATGACCGGCATCAGAAGTTCTTAATGCTTTTGTCATATCAATTTTTTTAATTCCTTCTTCCAATTGTTTATTCATTGATGCCTCAATTGCAGCCCATTCAGGATGTATTAATAACTTTTGTCTATGCACCTCATCGGTATAACATTTCAATTGTGCATTGCTTATGCTGCCTGTGAAAGCGAAAACTAACAATAATAAAATAATTTTTTTCATTAAAATTGATTTAAAAAATTTGATAAATGTACTTAATAAAAGACGATAAATGTATGTAGAATCTTGGGTACTTTATGTATTTTTATTTATTAAATAAAAACAACAGTATTTAGAGAATTATTTCTAAATACTGTTGTGCAAAAAATTAAAAAAAATTATTTTCCAAAAAAGCGAACGAAGGTCAAATTCATGGCTATCGAACTAATATTTTCATTATATTTATTAAGTTCTCTGCCTGTGTTAGCATTTCTGTTTGAATTGGTGATGCTAAAATTTGGTTTACAATATTGATAATCTCCATTTAATAAAATAGCCCAATTAGTACTCAAATTATATCTAAGTCCTAAGCCGGCTAATAGCCCAAAACAAGTTGCTGTTGAAGAGTTTTGAGAAAAAGCGGGGTGAGTAATTTTAGAATCTGTCAATACAACATCCCAGCCTGCTAATTCAGCACTTGTAAAACCTACTAAGGCTCGTGTTTCTAAAAATATTTTTTTACGAATTGGTAATGAATAGGTGGGTCCAATTAGAAAATTAATTAAGTGGCTACTATTCTTTACTGTTGCAGATGCACTATCCACCTCAAAATCCTTTTGAAATCCATAAGCTAAGCTTTGCATACCATCATAACTGCCAAATTTTGTATATGAAAACAAAAAAGATATTCCCCAGTTTTTATTTAAAAACTTTGTTCCTGTAAAGCCTACGTTATACCCGGTACCTGCAAAACCGGATGAATTATCTTTATAATCATTTTTTGCAAAATTGCCGATTGGCAAACTTACACCTGCACTTATACCGATTGAAAAGTTATTAAAATCTGTTTCTTTTTTATTTAATTGGGTTGTTTCTTGTGCCTCTAATCTGTTAAATAAAAAAAGCAATAAAAATATGCTTATACAATGTTTCATAATATATTTTTTTAAGGTTTAATAATGTTAACATTAAAAGTAGCATCCATATCTGTTGAACCCGGTGTACATGTACCATCTTTTACATTTGGTTGATGATGTAATGTAATCTCTAATTTACCCGAACTTATACCGGTAGTTGTAAATAAATCCACTAATCCCACTTCATATTGTTTCGGATTCGTATCATGGTCCATACGATTAACGGTTAAATTACTATTAGATGGGTCAAAGCAAATAATATGGTAATTTTCTCTAGCTTTAATTTCAGATGTAATATCCGATAAAGTGTCTAAAAACTGTACGGTAACATTGTACCTTGCACTATCTCGCAATACCAATGTTGAATGGCTGGTATCTGGCAGCAAAGCACCCGTAGGGTCTAATTGTATCCATTTTGCTGATGGAGTATCGGTCGCATCATTTACATTAACTGCTTTAATAAGCATTGTTGTCAATGGTTCATTACCGGGCAAAGCAACTTGTGTGGTTGCTACTTTTTGGCACGATACCCACGAAATAATCAATGCTGCTCCTAAAAAGATTGAAATAAAAAGATTTTTTTTCATTATTGTTTTTTAAAATGTTATATAATAAATGATTTAAAATGAATATTTTATTCTTAAAATGTAATTTATACCCAATTCATCTACATAATATCTGAAATGGTCTAAGTAATCTCTATATGCTAAATTAGTGATGTTGTTTACAGTAAAACTTACATTTAATGTATTTTTGTGTATAGGTATTGTAAAACCGGCATTTGCATTAAAAATAGAATATGCTAAGGGTGGTGCTACAAAATCACTATTAGGTGGTACTCTTATTTGCTTACTTACACTCACATTTTCTACTGAAAAATAAGGTTCCTTCAACTTGCCGATACTTCCCAAATGAAAAACAAGCCCATTCTCAAAACGGTCGCATGGCATGTATATAAGCCAATTATTAATAGATTCATTAAACCCTCTTACAATTGTTGTTTTTGATTGTAAGGTTACTAATGGATGAATATCATATTGAACAACCCCATCTATACCTCTTATATTTACGTTTGCTTGTGTATAGTCGAATTCAGGAAATGTGCCGCTCGCCAAATGTCTTAAGGTTAATGACGGTTTTTCATAGATGTAATTATTTATTTGATTATAATACACATCAATACTTGCTCTTAATTTATTTGAGGTATAATTTACAGATAAACCTGTGTTTAACGACCTTTCCGATTTAAGTGTAGAATCACCTACCTGATAGCTCGCATCGCTAAAATGCTCACCATTAATATACATTTCATTTATACTTGGGGCTCGCCAACCACTACCGATATTGAAGCTTGCAGACAAATGATTATTATAACGGTAGGTAGCACCTACTGTACCTGTTGCATTTGTATATTGATAAGTAACATCATATAATCCTAACGTATTTAATTGCCGCTCATATACTTGCAACCATCTATAATCCTGTCTTAAACCGGCTTCAAAGGTAAATTTACCTAAACTATACCTTTCAATCGCAAAAGCACCTATATTGTAATCCCTAAAATTAGGAATCAAAGACCTTACACCTTCAAAAATATTACCCGATGTTTTTCCACATAATCCAAAACTACCTGTAAAACCATTCTTTGCTTGTTGCGTATATATTAAATCAATGCTATGAGTAATTAATTGAAACCGTAATTGCGGTGTACTATATGCTGCTGTATTTTTAGCAACAGAGATATCATCAAATTCTTGCCTAATATCATTTTGCCAGCCGAAAGTCAATTCAATCTTGCTTTTATTATCAAAGCTATAGGCAGCAGTAGTCTTAAAAAGGGAATGGTCAACTGTTTGGTAGGGTCGTGCAATATCGTAAGTAAAATAAGACGGAATACCGGGTGTTAACATCTGACTTTTCCTTTGCAATTCAGCCAAACTATTACTTTGTGCTGCCAAGCAAATACCTACTTCCGTATAGTACTGACTATAATAGGCATCAAAATCGAATTTTTTCCATTTATAACAAACACTGGCAGAAAAATCACCTTCGTGTAAGCCGGTATTTGTAAGATAATAGCGAGGAGTACTGAAATTTCCTGCATCCTTTAATGTACCTTGTATGCGCCAAGCTAAGCCACTCAGTTTCTTATCAAAACCACCTTGTAAAGCAGTAGAAAATGCACCCATCTGTCCATTTGTAGCACCAACTAAATAAACATCTCCACTAATACCTTTTGTGGTTGGTAAAGCATCGGGACTTAACATAACAACACCACCAATTGCATCAGACCCGTATCTTACACTTGCAGCACCTTTAACAACCGAAATTTTGTTTGCAACAAACGGGTCTATTTCTGGTGCATGCTCACTACCCCACTGCTGCCCTTCTTGCCTTATACCATCATTCATAATCAATACCCTATTATTAGACAGCCCGTGTATTACCGGTTTAGATAATGTGGGACCTGTTTGTACAGAATTAAGTCCGGGTAGTTCTTTTAAAGATTCCCCAAGCGACTCGCCTCTTGTCTGCAATAACTCTAAACCGGAAATTTCAGTATGCGATACAGTATGTATCTCCATTAACTTAGATGCTTTTACTGTTACTTTATCTAATACATTTTCTATTAATGTAAAATTATATTCCGTAATTCCACTAATTACAATATTCGCAGTTTCCGGCTTAAAACTTAAAGCACTTACCTGTACTGCATACTTACCTGCCGGCAAATTGGTTATATTGTATTTACCATTAGAGTCTGTAACAGTTCCTGCATTTAGTTTCGGTATCTGCACAACAATACCTGTTAAAGGCTGCCCTGTATTATCTTTTATAATACCGTGCAACGTATTATTAGCTGCCTGACCAAATAGTGTAACAGAAAAAAAACTAAACAGAACTAATGATAATAGTAAACTTGATATATGCGATAAATATTTAAACGCATCTTTTTTCATCTTTAATGAATTATGGAATTTATTAACCTATAAAATAAATACAAATAAAATATTATTTATATTATTGGTGGTCCTCTTAATTGTTTATAATCTAAAAAATACTTATACTTCTTCTCTTTTATTCCTGATTCTTTTTCTTCTTTAGTACTAATAGAAAATAAAAGTACCGGTACTTCATTCGTATCTGAAAAAGGAAAAAAGGTAAAACCTAAAAAAGAACAATGATGATGTTGTTTTTCTATAACGAAACCTTTTGTTTCTTTTTCTATACTATCTTCATGATGAAAAAAAGAATGTATATATTCGGTAGAAGTACTGCTTAACAACAGTAATATACCGAGCCATATTGTAAAAATACTATTTCCGATTTTTTTCATCACTTAATCAAATCACAGCAAAAATCATGCTAAGTTTTAAAAAAATAATTAAATAATTATGAATTTTATTTTTCAGAATCCGAAAAACAGTAACAATACATACTCCCAAAAAATGAATCCCGTAGAGATTTTGAAAAGAGAAAGTTTATTTTTCCAGATGTTCTGGAAGAATCTTGAATTCAAAATAAAACTCCATCTGAGATAGCATTTACTTTACAAAACCTTCATAGGAGTTTACTCTCGCTTCAAAATTCCGTGCGGAAAATCCGGAAGAATAAGCAATGTAGAGTATTTGCAGGTGAAAACACCTGCAAAGGCGAAAAAGAAGAAACCTTATATTTGAAACAAGAGAAATTGCAAACCAAGAGTATTATACTTACATTATTTAAGTTAAAATAAAGTTAAAATACATATAATAGGGGGGGGGGGATACAAGCAATTGAAATGTTATTTATATTTGAATCTCACTTAAAACAAATAACACAATTATGCCACAAGCACCAACACAAAATCCGTACAAACCCATAGGAGACTTAATTAAGCCGGGGTTAGATGCAATTATTGTACCATTGCCACTCACACCAACAATTGATAACTTAGCATCTGCTGTTTACAGCTATGTACAAGCTCAGTTTTACCCCTTGCCTACATTGCAAGTACAAATTGAAATTTCATCAGTGATTTACAATGCTATTAATTCTTATAGAAATAATTTAGTGTTGTCTGGTGGCGCTTATTACAATGCTGCACAAGCACCATTTATTGATATGTTGATAGGCTCTGATATGACTAACAACATGCAGCCGGATAGTTTTGCTGACAGAGTTGCTGAAATTGAGGACAATATTGGTATTTCCAATTTATTAGTTTTAGAACAAATGCCTTTGTTTTTAGCAACTACAGTTGGAGCAAAAGCAAATGATTATTGGAAAACAGAATTAGCGAATCCATTATCAGCTTGGCTTCGTTTTTTTTCTGCAAATGCAGGGCAAAACTACAACAATACTTTACAATGGAGTGTTGGGGCAATGAATGGCAATTTAGCTGCTTATGGGGCAACTCTTACTGGTTTAATAGAACCAACAACTGCTATGATAAGTACCAATTTGATTTCTGCTCTAATTGGTGCATTAACAATTACAGCAGGTAAACTAATTTTTAATTGGACACCGAGAATTGTTAAATCTATAAATAATACCGGCATTCAAAATTCAGGCAGTTTAACAGCAGTATTAGATACAGCTTACGGATGGACACCACCTCATATGGCTTACCGCACCATCGGACAAACTGCAGGTGGGGGTGTAAGTACTCCTGGTTATACTGGTAAATAAAAGGTGGGTATCTTGATATTGAAGCAAGGACAATTGGACAAACAGCAGGTGGTGGTCAAAGTACTCCTGGTTATGCTGGTACATAGATTTTAAATATTTCAGGAATTGATACAACAAATTTTGATGTATCAATTCCTAATTAATTAGTACATTTGAGAAAAAATTTTATATTGTTTTATTCTTAATTAAAAATTGTATGAAAATTAAAAATTTACTTCTTTTTTTTGCTATAGTTATCAACTACAATATTTGTATTGCCCAAACCCCTGCCGCAAAATTAGATACTATTTTTAACAATGGTTCGGGTATAAAAAAAATAGAACTTAACAAAACAACAATTACAAATCTAACCAATTTGGGCATGTTATGGGGCTTTATAAAATATTACCATGCAGATGTATGCATGGGTAAATATAATATGGATGCCCAATTATTTAGGGTTTTACCTAAAATGCTAAAAGCAAAAACTAAAGCAGACGCAAATATAATAATGGAACAATGGGTAGATAATTTTGGCGTGCCTACACCATGCCCTGATTGTGCCCCAATTGTTAAAACACCCTACACAGTGCAAATGCCCGATTATGGTTACTTGTTTGCAAAAGATAATTTTCCTACTACTTTACAAAAGAAATTAGAATATATTAAATTAAACCGAAGCATTAACATTAAGCATTACTATGTAGATACAATTGAAATACAAGGCAACCCAATTTTCACTAATGAATATTCTTATTCGCAAACAGACTATCCTGATGCCGGCATCCGCTTATTAGCCCTTTACAGATATTGGAATCAAATACAATATTATTTCCCCTACCGGCACTTAATTGGTGAAGACTGGAATAAAGTTTTGGCAGAGTTTATACCTGAATTTTGTAAGGCTAAAAACGATACTAATTACCATAATACCTGTTTAAAACTAATAACCAGGATAAATGACAGCCATGCATACTACATACAACATAAGGATATGCCTTTTAACCCTTTGCTTCAACATTTACATGGCAAAAATGAAGCAGATTTTTTCACAGAATTTATTGACAACCATTTATATGTATATAAATACAAAAAAGATACATTAGGAATTAAAGATTTAATAAAAATAGGTGATGAAATAAATACAATTGACGGTAAAACAGTGAGTGAGTTGGAAAAACAAGCTGCATTAACTGTGCCGGCCTCAAATGAAAGTGTGAAATTAAGGCAGGCAGCTTTATTATTATTAAGAACAAATAATGTTTATTTAACATTAAATATTACACACGAAAATATAAATCGTACACTGAATGTTTTTTGTTTAGATATACTTGGTAATTTGATTCCTTTTTTTATTAAGCGGGATGCCGCAATTCAAAGTTATAAAATACTTGAAAATAACATAGGTTATATTAACCCTATGAATTTGACTTTAACCAATTTTGATACCGTAAAACAAACATTAAAAAATACTAAAGGGATCATTATAGACCTAAGATATTACCCTTACGATAATTCGTTCCCTTACACCTATTGTACTTGGTTTAAAGATAAAATAACTCCATTTATGCAATCTTATGTAATTAATCCCGATATACCCGGCTTTTTTGAGTTAAGGGATACAATGGTAAGTGGCAGCGAAACCGGCGAACATTATAAAGGTAAAATAGTACTATTGGTTAACGAAAATACTCAGAGCCTTGGCGAATTTAGTACAATGGCATTTCAAACTATCCCGGGAGCAGTAACAATTGGTAGCCAAACAGCAGGTGCAAATGGCTATGTTTCTATTAATGAATTTCCAGGGAAATTTTATGGAGCAATATCCGGTATTGGAATAATGTATATGGATGGTACAGAAACACAAAGAGTGGGTGTAAAAATAGATAAAATAGTAAAACCTACCCAAAAAGGCATTAAAGAAGGCAGAGATGAACTGATGGAAGAAGCTTTGAAAATTATTAATGGAAAATAAAATTATTGATAGATTTCTTGCCTTTATTTGTGTTTTCACAAACAAATAGTGTTTACTTCTTAATATTTGTAATAATTACATTTTCAATAAAATTAGTCTTTTTGTTGAAAGTGGAACTACCATAGGGGGGTTACTGATATGTACCTTGGTAGCTGGCACTCTTTCTAATGTTAAGCAGGAAGAAGGAAATAAGTTATTTACTATCATATTCAATTTTCCAATTTATTTTATCCAAATCTTTATAGGTTAATATATATTGTTTTAAATATTTTCTTTCTTTAAACATCTTACATATTCCATATTTTTTAGCGGTATCTGGATCAAAAACATGAAACATTAATACAAAAGAATCTTTTAAAGCAAATTCCCATTTATTTTGTGTAATTATATGTTGTGCTTTTATTTTTGGTGGAATATCATAAAGAGCCTTATAATGGCAATCTTGCGGACCTATCATAGTATCGTGACATTTTTTTATCTCCCAATAATATAGTATTTTTTTGTCTGAATTATTTACAGCTGTTAACCTATTATCCCAAGTATTTAAAATACAAGAAAATAAAGCAATAAAAGCAATAAAAATAAAATATATTTCATTTTATATATAATTTTTAGTATATAATCTTTTTTGCCTTTGCAGGTGTTTTCACCTGCAAATAGTTAATATGTATTTTCAGCAAAGACAAGCCCCCGTTCTTCCAGATGTTCTGCGAAGCGGACCATCTGGCACGAGTATGTCGCAGGGCTAAGTGCGTGGCAAACTCGTGTATAGAAAATCTGCCGGTTTGCAACCGGAATTCAAGTTGCTACTGCTAAATTAGTAAAATCTTGTTTACATTTCGTTATGTCATCTCCAAATGGTCGAAGGTTCTATCTTTAAACTAAAATCTTGCAGCATCCATTGCTGTTTAACCTCCTATTATGCCAAAGTTGGGCGTAGTATTTGAGTAAAAAAATGGAGAGTAAATTAAAATCACACAAAAATTGTCCACCCTCAAACCCTTACCCAACAACAGAAAAACCAAAAAACCAACAATAATAGGTGCAATTTATCCATAAAACACTATTCTAAAATAAAATACCTTACACCCAAAACCAATGAATCAACAAAAAACAAACTGCCCACTATGAGTACGAAACGGGCAATTTTTGAGCAATTTTATTTTTACAAGTGCTTCATTATCAATAAATTACGAAAAACAAACTGCCCATTTAAACTTTAAACTTTTAGGCGTAAACGGGTAGTTTTACATAAGCCTCCAACTGTATTGACTTTCAGCCGTATAATATTTATACAGCTATATTGTCAATAACCTAACCCTAAATTTAGTTTGAATAAAAAAAAGGCTGCCCTTTTGAGACAGCCCCGTTTTTGTACCATTCAAATATAAGAAAACAATTTAGTTAACTACAAATGTTTTTACACTTCGTTGTCCATCTGCAATATTTATAAACTGAACATAATAAATACCTTTTGCAAAATTACCTACAGGAATTATAATTTCTTTATTCATTTGTGTTTTAAGAATTACTTGTCCTATTTCATTTGTTATTACTATTTGCAAATCATTATTATTAGCATCTGCAATATGTAATAAATTAGAAGTAGGTACCGGATATACTTTCAAACCATCAGCCCATTGTGCTGAAACAACATTGGTAGTATGCACATAAGTAATGGTAAAGTTAGAACCGTTAATATTAAAAAATACATTGTTTTTACCTTTAACTTTAATTCTGGCTAAGTTAGTAGTAGCAGAAACACCCGGAACTGTAATACTTGCACTGCCATTATTTATAAACCTGCCTACATAATAGGGCCAAGAATAGCCACCGTCAACAGATACATATACATCAACGCTATCACAGCTTACTGGGGCAGCATTAGTACCAACTACATTCCAAGTAATGGTTTGTGCAGATGCAGCCGCCCAACTAACTGCTGTTGAAGGACTTGTAACTTTAAAGCCCTGATAGGCATAAGTAGCACCGGTACTAACTGCGTTAATATGCATAGTATCATCAGGATATGTAATGCAACCGGTACCATTATAGATGTCTTGCACGGTAAGTTTAAATGTTAAATATCGTGCTGTATCAGGTGCTTTTTCTCCTTGCCAACCTTCTGTACCGGCATTACTTAAAACACCTGCCACTACCATAGAATCTTTAGGGAAAATACGTGTTGGTGCATAAGTACGATTCCAATCTCTGAAAATTGGACCTTTCTTAAATGTTTGTCTAAATTCTTTACCAAAATCTCCTAAGTTATTTTGCTCCCAACTATATAAATTGGCTGTATCCGCAACTGAATCTACTGCGGTCGGTCCTGCTAATTCAAATGGTGTTTTATAGGGTATTGTATAATTTGCAGAAAAAGTTGGCAAAGAAACATACAAATTACCGGTAGTAGTACTAACAGCACATACATTACCTGCACCATTTAAGTATGTAATAATTTGCACTAAACTGGATGCACAGAAAATAGGAATACTATGCCACCATAAATCATCGGGACTGCAAATACCACCATACGCCATAATTGTAACGCCACTGCCCGGTTCATAAGCATCAGCAGAAACAGCATTTGTTCCGCAACTACCATCCATATTATTATTAAATGTATGCTCGGAGCCAAATTCATGACCCATTTCATGGGCAACATAATCTATATCGTAACCATCACCAACAGGTGTCGGGCTACCTGTTACACTTTGTGCTTTATATGTAGCATTGCATACACAACCTAAACTAGATAAACCACCACCCCCTGTTGTAAACACATGCCCAATATCATAATTGGCACTCCCGATACGGGCATCACATTTAGCTTGATTTGTTGTTAGGCAAGATGATGCATTCGCATCAATAGAATAAAACGGGTCAGTACCATTTATGCTACCTGTATGTGTAGGCCAAATCAATGTATCTTCGTGAGTAACAAATGTCATAGTAACAGAAAACTCTCTTTCATATACACCATTGATACGATTCATAGAGGTTGTCATACAACTTAAACAAGCTGCAATAGTAGGGCTACTTACCCCTGTAGCTGCTTGGCAATAGAAATCATCGGCACATAAAGCCAATCTATATGTACGTAATTTATGACCGTTTACTGTTCTTGCAGCCAATCTACCTGAATTATCTAAACTTGGTAATGCTACTTTATTTCCGATTTCAGTTGTTGCTTCCGTATTTATTTGTTCGTGGTCTGCAGCTAACACGCATTTCATTCGCTCATTATATGCTCTTTGTTCATCGTTTTTATAATGTACCATATAAAAACCATCTTTGTAATGGTCAAAAGGGTCTATAAAAGAAGTTTTATCTCCATCAAACACCATTGCATGAAATCCATATTCAGTAAAATCTAATTTTGCAGTAATTCTAGCATCACCAATTGCAGCACCTGTAAATGTTTTAATGCTTGGGTATTTTGCAGCTAATTCTGCCGGCATCATTGGTGTTTGCCATACTCTAAAATCTTTCGTTGTACCATCGGGCATGGGTAATGTTATTCTTATTGCCTCATCAGGATTGGTGCTTAAATTCCACATCTGAAATTTTAATGATGCTTCATCAACGGTGTAAACCAAAAATTTTGTAGGATGTATTACCTGTAAATTTGCAGGTGCCTTCTCTACATCTGTTTTCTGCCATAAATTGGCTGCACTTACATTTATTGTACCCAATAATCCGGCACAAAGTGCTAATTTTGTGAAAAATTGTTTCATTAATTTGTTTTTAATATTTTTTACAATTTTATTTTATTATTTTTTTATAATAAAATAAGACTGCAAGTTACAACTATTTTCTCAAAATCGTTAAATTACATTATATTACCCAAGCAATAACATATTTATTTATTACGCAATTTAACCTTTATGCCAAATACTTATACATATAATTTAGATGAAATTGACTTAAAATTAGAAGCATTTTGGCAATTAGCAAGTCAATTTTCATTAATTGCTTTTGTGGGTGATATGGGTGCAGGAAAAACAACATACATTAGTCATTTATGTAAATTCTTAAATGTACAGGATAAAGTGAGCAGTCCTACATTCTCCCTTATTAATGAATATCATTTTAAAAACAACGAAAATTTAGACAAAATAATTTATCATATAGACTTATACAGACTAAAGAATACTGAAGAAGCTATAAACGCAGGTATTGTTGATTGCATAGAACATGCAACTAAAACAAAAAACTATTGTTTAATTGAGTGGCCACAAATAATACTGGAATTATTCCCGACTACATACCTATTTGTAAATATTACTCTTGAAAATGAATTAGTTAGAACTATGGAGCTTATTGTAAAATAATAAAATGCAGTTACGAATAATAAAATATATTATTTTTATCTATTGAAAACTGCAAGCAAATTTGCCATTAGAAACGGTATAATACCCATTGGCATTGTTGCAATTGGCATTTTCTATCAATTTACCACTGAAAGTGCCACTTATATAATTAGCGGTTAAAGTTTGTATGGATAGTGTGCCACTTGAACATGCAATACGTCCGCTAGCATAAGAATATACGGAATTAATATCGTAATAAGTAATGGATATATTTGAATCTGTAGCACTATAATTCTTCAAGGAAACATTTAATGGCAATGTAAATTTTATTGTAGTATAATCGGCACAAGTTGCTAATATTGTTATTAAGTTTGTTGATTTTGTACCTACAGTTGTAGCAGCCTGAAAATTAATAGGCGTAATACCATTTACTAAAGCTGTACAATAAGCTGTAGATGCAGTTGTAGAGTTACTCTTTTTACTACAAGAAATAAACAGGAAATTAAGAAATAAAACTATTGAAATTATTGATACTATTTTCTTCAATCTGTAAAAATTTAGAATCAAAGATAATACCCAAAAATAAATAAACCAATTATTTTGTACCTAACAATTAATTAATGTACTTATGGCTCTTAATTTTTTTTTAAATACCTATAAAAATTAATTTTATTACATAACATGTTTGTATATTTACAACTTAAAATACAATTGAATGAAAAAAATAATAACACTAACCTTATTTTTTTGTTTTTGCCAATTTCTAACTATCGCCCAAAATGAAACTGTTAATTCTGGTAAAGTTGACAATTTTATTGGTGTACAAGTAAATGGACTAATTAGACAAATTTTTACTACTACAACAAATTCTACAGGTAACCCTTATTTATTTAATTATTCCATTAATTTAAAACAATCAGGATGGGGCTTTAGAATTGGTGCCGGTTACAACAATTCTAATTCGTCTAATAACAATGGCAATGGTGAAAGTAGTTCTGAGAATACGAATTTGCAATTACGTGCAGGTATAGAAAAATCTTATAAACTATCTAAAAAATGGACTGCGGGTGCCGGTATAGACTTTGTTTATAATTACAACTACAGCACCAATAACAGTATTAGCTATGGTACGTCTGGCAATAACGACACTACTATAAACAGCTCAAAATCAACACAAAATACATATGGTGGTGGACCAATGGGTTGGTTGAGATACAATATTACAGATAGAATAATTTTGGGAACCGAAACAGGATTTTATTATGTTAGCGGCACAAAATATCAAACAGTAGAATACGAATTCCGTGTTACAGACCCTACCAGCCCAACAGGATATACCTATGTGCCAAGAATTACCCATTCAAAAAACACTGTATCAAATGGGAATTACAATTCGCCCATGGTATTTTTTTTAATAGTAAAATTTTAATTAGTTACTATAATACACCTCTTTTTCTCTAAATTTACACTATCAATAATCAGGTATCCATATTAGAAACGCCAATAGAGTTTTTAAAAGGTGTAGGGCCTCAAAGAGGCGAATTGTTACGTACTGAATTAGGAATAGGCACATTTGATGAGTTACTTTATCATTATCCCTATCGCTATTCCGACCGCACACAATTTAATAAAATCAATTCCATAAAAGAAGATACCGAGTACGCCCAAATTGCAGGCACGTTGGTAAATATTGGTGAAGAAGGAGATGGTAGAAAAAAGCGATTAATAGCTACCTTATACGATGATACCGGTAGCATACAACTTCTTTGGTTTCAGGGTGCACAATGGATGAAAAAAGCACTTAAAGAAAATGGTAAATATATAGTTTATGGTAAATTAAATTCGTTTAATGGTTTCTATAATATTGCACACCCCGAAATAGAGGTATGGAACCAAGAAAATGCTGTTCCCGGCTTGCAACCTGTTTACTCATCAACACAAAAACTAATAATAAAGGGCATTACGAATAGGTCTTTTGCAAAGCTTACTTCGGCACTATTTGAAAAAATTAAACCTTATGATATACCTGAAATTTTACCTCTTGAAATAACTAAACAATATAACCTATGTAATCGCTATTATGCAATAAGTAAACTGCATTTTCCGGAAAACGAGAACCAAGCAACTATTGCCAATCATAGAATGAAATGGGAAGAACTATTCATTTCTCAAATGATGATTGCACGTTTGCGGTTGCAACATACTGCACAAGCAGGTTGGAAATTTGAAAAAGTAGGAGATATATTTAATAATTTCTATAAAGACCACCTTCCTTTTCAGCTTACAAATGCTCAAAAACGAGTTTTAAAGGAAATTAGACTTGATACTGCTACCGGGAAACAAATGAACAGATTACTACAAGGCGATGTTGGCAGTGGTAAAACTATTGTAGCACTTATGGCTATGCTTTTGGCTATAGACAATGGTTTTCAGGCTTGTATAATGGCACCTACGGAAGTACTTGCACAACAGCATTTTTTTAGTCTTCATAGTCTTTTATCGCCAATGGGCATTACGGTAAAATTGCTTACGGGAAATGTAAAAGGAAAAGAGAGAAAGTCTGTTTTAATAAGATTGGCAGACGGAACATTACAAATAGTAGTAGGTACACATGCACTTATTGAAGATAGTGTACAATTTAAAAATTTAGGGCTTGCAGTAATTGATGAACAACATAGATTTGGAGTTGGCCAAAGAGCAAGGCTCTGGAAGAAAAACGAAATGCCGCCTCATATACTTGTAATGACGGCTACCCCTATTCCTCGTACTTTGGCAATGACTTTATATGGCGACCTTGATGTTTCTGTTATTGATGAACTACCACCCGGAAGACAAGAAATAAAAACCGTACACCGAAAAGAAATGTACCGACCCGGAGTAATGAAATTTTTAATTAGTGAGGTGGACAAAGGCAGACAAGTATATATTGTTTATCCATTAATAGAAGAATCAGAAAAATTGGATTATGAAAGTCTTACAGCCGGCTACGAACAAGTAAAAATATGGTTTAATCCTAATAAATATAATATTGCTATGGTACATGGCAAGCAAGACCCTGATGAAAAAGAACGTAATATGCAACGTTTTATAAGCGGACATGCACATGTATTAGTTGCAACAACTGTAATAGAAGTAGGGGTAAATGTACCCAATGCATCTGTAATGCTTATAGAAAGTGCCGAACGTTTTGGCTTATCGCAAATGCATCAATTAAGAGGTAGGGTTGGTAGAGGTGCCGAACAATCGTATTGTATTTTAATGACGGCTAATAAAGTATCGGATGAATGTTATAAGAGAATAAATATTATAGTATCTACTACTAACGGATTTACCATTGCAGAACAAGATTTGGCAATGCGAGGTCCCGGTGATATGTATGGAACACAACAAAGCGGTATTTTAAAATTTAAACTGGCAGATATAGTAAAAGACAGTGCTATTTTAGAAGAAACTAGAAAAGCAGCCCAACAACTTCTTGAAAAAGACCCCAAATTACAATTGCCACAACACCAACTTTTAAAACAAGCACTTATAGAACAAGGAAAAGAAAAACATTGGGGTAAAATAAGTTAATAGATAAAAAAGTTCCATTTAGAAAATTATAAATGGAACTTTTTTGATTAAAAACAATTACATAGCTGCCTCATACAGTCTGCTTACTTCATCCCAATTCATTACATTCCAAATAGCTTTTAAATAATCCGGACGTTTATTTTGGTATTTTAAATAATAAGCATGTTCCCAAACATCTATACCAATAATTGGTGTTCCTTTTACTTCCGCAACATCCATTAACGGATTATCTTGATTAGGAGTTGAACAAACTTCTAATTTACCGTCTTTTACTATTAACCAAGCCCAGCCACTACCAAAACGAGTAGCACCTGCTGTGTTCATTTTTTCTTTTAGTGCATCAAGAGAACCGAATGTAGAATTAATAGCATTTAATAAATTTGCAGACGGTTGGCAATTATCGTTACATAGTAAAGTCCAGAATAAAGAATGGTTATAATGCCCACCACCATTATTGCGTACAGCAGCCGGATATTTAGAAATATGTACAATAATATCCTCAAGGGAATGGTGTTCTCCTTCTGTACCTGCAAGTGCTTTATTTAGGTTGTCAACATAAGCTTGGTGATGCTTACCATGGTGTATTTGCATTGTTTGTGCATCAATATGTGGTTCAAGTGCATCAAAATTATAGCCAAGAGCCGGAAGTGTGTGTATCATAACATTAATTTGTTTTTATACCCAAAGTTAGTTGTAAAACTTGCAAATTTCAAAATTTAAAAATTTGATAGCTATATAGTGCTTTTTATTTCACAAATTAATATTAACTATATTTTGTTTTTTGTTTGAAAAAATAAAACCGTAAATTTGTGTTCTTATAAAACAAGCTACTATGTCCAAAAATATTGCATCCTATATCGACCATACACTTCTGAAGCCCGGTGCTACCTTGGCAGACATAGACAGGGTTTGCTTAGACGCTGCACACGAAAACTTTGCCGCTGTTTGCATACCGCCTCGCTATGTTACAAATGCAAAAAAATTATTAGATAACTCAGGTGTAAAAGTGGCTACTGTTATAGGTTTCCCATTTGGTTATATTGGCACCGAAAATAAGTTGCAAGAAATCCATGATGCTATTAAAGCCGGTGCCGATGAGTTGGACATGGTTCAAGATTTATGTGCTTTAAAAAACGGTGATTGGAAACAACTTGAAAATGAAATTATTGCTTGCTTACAACCCATCCATAGTGCAGGCAAAAAAATAAAAATAATAGTAGAAAGTGGAATACTTACTGATTCCGAACTACTTAAATGTTGCGAAATTTATAGCAAATATGAAATTGATTTCATGAAAACATCAACCGGTTATGCTGAAGTTGGTGCTACTGTACATGCAGTAAAAATTATGAAAGCAAATCTACCATCTACCATTGGAATAAAAGCTTCTGGTGGTATAAGAACCTATAAGTTTGCTATGGAATTAATTAATGCCGGAGCTACCAGAATAGGTTGTTCTGCAAGTATGCAGATAATGAAGGAAAGTAGAATGTAATAACTAACATGAAAAGAAAAATCATACATTCGGTAGTATTTTTTATTTTTTATTCAATTTCTCTTTTTGCACAAAAAAAAGAAAGTATTTCTGTGCATACCGACCCCAGATTGGCAGTATTAATTAAAAAAAGCCATAAAGAAACACTATCCGGCAATACAAACCCGACTGCAAAACAAACTACCGGAAAAAATAAACAATTGCAAGAATTTGCAAAACAACCGTCTAATAGAGGTTTTAGAGTTCAAATTTACAATGGACCTGATAGAAATAAAGCTACTTTGGTAAAAGCAGATTTCATTAAAAATTTCCCGGGTATTAAAGCCTATATTTCTTTTGTTACCCCCAATTATAAGGTAAAAGTAGGTAATTATCGTTTCCGTGCCGAGGCTGAGGGTATGTATAGAGAAGCTAAGGGAATGTATAGCCCATGTATGATTGTACCTGATAAAATTAGTGCTAAATAAAAATAGTCTTTGGGTGAAATATATTACCCAAAAAAATAAAAATAATTCTATGATAAATATCATAAAACAAAAAGCAATACAATATTTTCCTGAAGTACAGGCAATACGACATCATATACACACCTATCCCGAATTATCTTTTCAAGAACATAATACTTCCGCTTTTATAGTAAATCAATTAAATTCTTGGGGTATTACGAACCTAAAAATAATAGCCGGAACGGGCATTGTGGCTCTTATAGAAGGTAAAAACCCTGAAAAAAAATGCATTGCTCTAAGAGCTGATATGGATGCCTTACCTATAAAAGAAGAAAATGAGGTAAGTTACCGGTCTGTAAACGAGGGTATTATGCATGCTTGCGGACATGATGTGCATAGCAGTTGTTTATTAGGTGCAGCAAAAATTTTAAATGAAATTCGCAATGAATTTGAAGGAACCATAAAACTAATATTTCAACCCGGCGAAGAAAGACATCCCGGAGGGGCAAGTATTATGATAAAAGAAGGTGTTTTAGAAAACCCGAAACCCGCTGCAATATATGCATTACATGTTTACCCTCATCTCCCATCGGGTACTACCGGTTTTAGAGGCGGGCAGTATATGGCAAGTGCCGACGAGATATATATAACTATTAAAGGTAAAGGTGGTCATGCTGCTCTACCCCATCAAACCATAGACCCAATTGTAATTGCAGCGTATGTAATTACGGGTTTGCAGCAAATTATTTCTCGCAGGGGCAATCCATTAATACCTTCCGTTCTTACTTTTGGTAAAATACAAGGCGGATTTACAACCAATGTAATACCCGATAAAGTTGAATTGATGGGTACTTTCCGTACCATGAACGAAAAGTGGAGATACGAAGCACATCAATTAGTAAAAGATATTACTGAACAAACTTGTGCTGCTTATGGGGCTACTGCTATTGTAGAAATACCGGTAGGATACCCTTGTTTATATAACGATATAGCACTTACCGATAAAGCCAAAAACTGGGCTAAAGATTTTGTTGGCGAAACAAATGTACATGAATTAGATATGCGTATGGCAGCCGAAGATTTTAGCTTTTATACACTACAAGTACCGGGTTGCTTTTTTAGAATAGGTACTAACAAAGAGGATAAACAGTTCTTAAATGCTGTACACACAGCTCATTTTGATATTGATGAGAATGCATTAAAAACAGGTGTTGGTATGATGGCCTATTGTGCATTTATGGCATTAAAAATGTAGAAAAAAAGTGCAACGAAACATTTCATTTAGCTTTGTCAAGTAAATGCCTTTGGAAAAGGAGTACATTCGTTCTTCCGGATTCCCTGCGGAAAATCCGGAAGAACGGAGTTGCAAACCGGCAGATTTTCCAGACACGAGTTTGCTACGCACTTAGCAATGCTATATACTCTCGCTATACGGGAATATAGTATATTCTTTAATCAATTCAAAATCTGTTTCATAGTTTAGTTCATTTAGCATTTTTATTCTTATCTCGCTATTATAATTAATGTTTAGGATTTCATGAAAAGTGGAGTCCCTTTCTTTGTATTCGTGCCAATATTTATAATTTACGAATATTGGCAATAGCGATTTTTTTTCGATAAAAAAAACATATTCTTCTATATATATAAATCCAGTAATGAATTTATTGTTGTTTTCATAACTCCTATTTGAACTGTTAAATTTGTAATTAATACATTTAAATTGATAGCACTCAATTTCATTTTCTTTATAATTATATGTTGTATCTCCAGTAAATATTATACATGTAGAGTCTTGTTTATTGGGGTGATAATAAAAAGAATCATTATCTGAATTTATTACCATACAATATATATTGAAGGGGAGATGTTGAATAATATAACTTTTGTTTTTAATTAATACACCTTGAAATTCTAAACTTTTTTTTATACGTATACTTTTTAAATGTTTATCAACGCTATAATCAGATTTTGTTTTTGAATCTATCTTGTAAATTATTGAATCATTTCTAATAAATGGGCGGAATATTGGCCATTTACTCAAAAATATATTTTTATTTTTATATTTTTTTTAGAATTGTTTCTTCATATATCCCTCTAGAAGTGGGTACAAGTGGTCGCTGTTCGTAATCTTCCCATTGCTTGATATTTTCAAACCAATATACTTTTTTATTATTTGTAACTTTAACAAATTGTGAGATATTTATTGTATCACAACACAAAACTAATTCTCTATTTCTGTACCCTCGTTTTCTATGGCAACCTATCTTAGGGTCTTTTATATCATCCCCATAATCCGTTTTTATTTTTGAAAATATAACAGTGTCTGCATTAAAAATTGTTTTTTGTGCAAAAGATATTTCAGAAATAGTGATGGAATATATCAAGAATACAGAAATTGACAAAAAAATATATTTACTTAAAAATATGATATTATTATTTTTAAAAGCCATCATAGTTTATTTAGTATTATATCTCAACTCGTCCTCGTTTGTAACCTACTGTGTATCCACATCTTTTAACAATTTCCACCCCCTATGGATATCTGCAAATTTATATGACTCCACTAGTCCTCGTTTACAAAGAAAAGTGAGGATGAATATAGTAAATTTTCAATGTTCGAATCTCAAAATTAAATGATTCTGCAATAAAAACTTTTCATTTTTTTTGTTGTAGGTATAAACTATTCCATCTTTTTCAATTCTTTTAGTTTGAGACCAACAAAATCTTTCAGTAAAATTGTTTTTATATTTAAATTCAATTGCCAATCGTGAATCTATTCTATACGATTTGGTAATCAATTGAAATTTTTTTGCCTTTGCTGGTGTTTTCACCTGAAAATACCCTTCATAAAGTCTTTTCTTTCAGTATTTTCGAGAGAATCCGAAAAATCAAGCTCGTTTTTAAAAACTTCAAAACAATAATGCGTATGTGTGTTCTTATATATTAAGTATGAAAAAAAAAGTGCAGTTACAATACTGCACTTTTTTAAAACATATTCATATTTACAACTAAGCGATATTAAAACTAATTAACTCAATAAATTCATTTACTCTATTTTCAATATCAACAGGTGTAATCTCTTTTAACCTATCCGGTCCAAATTTTTCAACACAAAACGAAGCTAAAGCAGAACCCATTATTACAGCTGCTTTCATATTCTCGAAAGATACATTATTCGTACGTGCAAGATAGCCGATAAAGCCGCCGGCAAAAGTATCACCTGCACCTGTTGGGTCAAATACATCTTCTAACGGTAGTGCCGGTGCCGAAAATATTTTATCTTCATAAAATAATAAAGCACCATGTTCACCTTTCTTTATAATAAGGTATTTAGGCCCCATAGCTTGAATCTTTTTTGCTGCCTTAACCAATGAATACTCACCGGTAAGTTCGCGAGCTTCGCTATCGTTTACAAGTAGTAAATCTACCATACCAATAGCTTTTTTTAAATCATCTAATGCAATACTCATCCAAAAATTCATAGTATCCATTATGATTAATTTTGGCTTTTTGTGCAATTGTCTTATTACACTCATTTGCACTTCAGGAGCAAGATTACCTAACATTACAAAATCGCAGTCTTGATAACTCTCCGGAATTGTTGGGTTAAATTGTGCAAGTACATTTAAATCTGTAATAAGGGAATCACGAGTATTCATATCCATGTGATAACGACCACTCCAAAAGAAACTCTTACCGTCAGGTACAACTTCTACACCTTCAAATTCCACACCTCTTTCTTCTAATAAAGTAATTTCTTCTATAGGAAAATCACCACCAATTATAGAAACTTGTTTAACAGGTTTTGTAAAATTAGAAGCCGAATAAGCTGCATAAGTTGCTGAACCGCCAATAATTCGGTCAACCTTACCAAATGGCGTTTCCAATGCATCGAATGCCATGGTGCCAACTATTAATAAAGACATATTTTCAGTTTTTTAGCAAATGTATATTTTGTAATTGAAAAACTCTAATAAAATACACCAAGTTAAATTTGTATTGATAATACAAGAATTAACATTAGCATTACTTTGCAATTATCCATTAGGATTCTTTTTTAATATCTTATTTAACTCTCTAAAACAAATAAGATAATACCAAAAAGAAATGAGTATTCCGGGTACTATAATAGAAAATTCATGTACTGGAATAGATAAGGGCATATCACCATCATTTATATCAAAATATTTTTCTTTAGAAATATTTGCATAATAAAAATAAAAATAATTATAAAAGCCAAAATAAATTAATGAAATAAAAAAGTATATAAGTCTTTCACCTTTTAATTTGCGATGTATATGTAAAAAAAAATGCGCTATAGCACTAAATAATTGCCATACTAATATAATTAATAATATTATTCTAAAAGTATTACCACGGTCGAAGCTATAGGCAAAACAAATAAATAATAAACTCTGTACAATTGGGTCAACAATCTTGAATACCTTTACACCATTGCTCATAGAATCTCAAAATTAAATTATTTTCTCAAAAAAAAATAATTTATTAACTTAAAAATGTTATTTTTATAATGAAAGCAATGATTTTTGCCGCAGGTTTAGGCTCTAGATTAAAAAAATTAACAGAAAACTGTCCTAAAGCTCTTATTATGGTAAATAATAAGACTCTTTTAGAACATAATATTAGGTATTTGCAAAAATTTGGTATTTATGATGTTATTATAAATGTACACCATTTTGCTAATATGATAACAGATACCCTTTTTGAAAATGACTCTTTTGGTAGCAACATTACCATTTCTGACGAACGAGATGAATTATTAGAAACAGGAGGTGGGCTTAAAAAAGCTACCAATTACTTTATAAATGAGAAAAATTTTTTAGTTATGAATGTTGATATACTCACCAACTTAGACATTACTAAAATGATTACTGCTCATGAAAAATCAGAAAATATCGCCACTTTAGCTGTCATGAATCGAAATTCATCGAGACAATTATTATTTAATAATGAAATGCTTTTATGCGGTTGGAGAAATAATAAAACAGACGAAGAAAAAATGTCAAGAAACGAGCAACCATTAATTCCTTTCGGTTTTTCAGGCATACAGATTTTAACAAGTACTGTGCTTAATAATATCCCTTTTGAAGGTAAATTTTCACTCATTGATGTTTATCTGCATCTTGCAAAAACACACAACCTATTTGGATACGACCATACAGGTAATATATTAATAGATGTAGGCAAACCGGAAAGCATTTCTCAAGCTGAATATTTGTTTAGTTAATATATATTTACCCATGAAGTACTGCCTTTAAAACAGGTAAAGATTTTATTTGACCTATCGGTTGCAAATGTTCATTCAAAAATGAAATATACCACTCCAATAATCTAAATCGCATGAATGAATTCATTTTTATTTGGCTTATTTTTTCTATTTCATTTTTATTTAATAAATCTTGTAATGCATTAAAGTCTTCCTGATAAATTACCGAAATTTCATTTGGCATATTTTCTTTAGTTTCATTAGGTCTTAATCCTAAAACACTCAATTTATCAGAATGTGTACCTATCATTTCAAACCCTAAAATATTGCTTATATTAATTATGTAAAATAAGGGGTAATTGGCAATTTCTGTACTATCAGCAACGTCTAAAGCAATGAGATAATTTTTAGAAAATTCAAAAAGTAAACTATTTGGTGCTTGTTCGGGAAGTAATCGAAGCAATAATTCGATTGTAAATAAACAAATACTATTTTTTATTACATTTTCATCAAGTGATTTATAAAAATAGTCTGCATGAAATTCATTTATCCTTTGTAAATTTTTATTGGGATGATTATATATTACCAAATCTAACAACGTACCCGGTTGAAATAAACCGGAACGCTTATTTTTTGCTTTTGTACTTCTAATACCTTGTATTATAAAACTTAGCTTGCCTAACTCACTCGTAAATATAGTTGTTATGATACTGCTTTCACCATATTTAATTGTTTTAAGAACTATTCCTTTTGTTTTCGATAACATTAATTGATTTTATACACTAAACTAACCATGCAATTAAGAAGCTGATTTCCTATATGTATTATAAAAAACGAACCGCACATTATCTATTTTCAAAAACATCATTGAACAAAAACTATTTTACCAATATATGTTTTTTGTCCATCGCTACTTGCTGTAAATACTAAATAGACTCCGCTTTGTGGTCTGTGTCCTTTATAGTCTATACCGTTCCAAACTGCTTGCCCACCTAATGCAATTGTTTTATATACCAATTGTCCATTTATATCTGTAATTCTTACATCTGCATTTGCAACCAAGCCTTTTATAGCAATTGTACCTGAATACCCTACCGGAACTGGATTTGGAAAAATGAGTTCGTTTTGGCTATCTACCCCACCCTCTGTTGCTGTACTGCGATAACAAATTAAACCCGATTCAGTACCCATATACACATCACCGGTAATTTTATCTACTGTTATTTTTTGTATATGGTTAGACGGTAATGGACTGTTGTCTTTTGTAAACCTATAAATAATTTTACCTGCATCTGAAGATAAAAGCCATACACCATTATCTGTACCAACCCATTTGCGATTAGCACCATCAACGGCAATAGTTCGTACATTTTCCCCTGAGAATAAATAACCTGCAAATTGGTCATATTGTACAATTGGTATTACTACATCACAATGGTTCGAAATACAATTGGACGAGCCATATAAAATACCGATACCATTATCTGTACCTATCCAAATATCTCCCGATTTATCTTTTGTAATGCAGATTGCATTGTTGCTTGGCAAATTACCGTAACCAACACCTGTAGTTAAATGGTAACTTAAATCATCACTTATATCACTTAAAGTACCATTTGTACTATAACCTATTACTCCGCCACCGTTAGATGCTATATACCAAGCTTGTGCATAATCATCTACCGTTATTTGTCCGCCACTAAAGGGCAATGCTCTAGGAAAATTTACACTGTATTTATACCAATTTTGTGTACTTTTTTCTTTTACACAGAGTTCGTGTGGAGAACCAAAAAGAGAAACCCATAAATTATTATCATTATCTAATGCCATACCTGCAACAGTATAACCTCCGGTAATACTACTCACATCAAATGTGTTTTGTTTGTATATTTTACAAATACCATTCGTTTTTATTTCAGCAACACCACCAACACCATAACCACCAAAAGAGCCGGCATAAATTGTACTATCACTTTCGTCTATAAGAATACTTACAATGTCATTTATTGAATCATAGAAAGGAGGATATATCCAGAGTTGATAATGATTATCCCAAATATCATTTCTATAATTACTTAAATCCGAACCATCATTATTGGGTCTGAAAGCATCTGAATAGCCTCCGTGTGCTATCCAAAGATTTTTATTATTTGCATATATATCAAATGAACTTGAATTACCGGGACCGAAAGGAACAAAAGGTGTAATATTTTTATCTATCTTTTGACATAAACCAAAATTGGTATCTGCCACATATATTGTACCATTTAATAATTGTACTACTTGATTAGACCTACTCTGGCATCCAAAAGAATCAATTACGTTCAAACTGTCATTTAGAATTTTTACATCTCCAACAAGAGTATCATTCAGGCTAATAAATATTCCGTTTTTACCACTATCCAAATGTCTTATATTTTGTGGAGTAAAAAACACACTACGCAAAGTATCATTTATTAATTTATATATATGGTGTACGTCAGACACATAGACATTACTATTATAGCTCAGAATACTATTATAAAACCCTGATGTATCCAGATTTTGCCAAATTTGAAAATTTTGTAATTGTGTACTTGACTTATCTGCCTTAAAAAGACCATTTGAAGTAATAGTATAAAAATAATTGCCTGCCATAGAAAATCCTGCTACCTGTTGTAGCTGATTATTAGCTGAAAATTGGTAGGTTTCTGTAATTAAATGGGAATTTAAATCTACTACCAATATACCAACAGATGTACTAATATAGGCAATACCATTATCTATAAAAACTTGATTTACTTGCTTTATACCTGTTATCGATTTCAATTTAAAATCAGGTATATTATAGAATGTATTATCTTTATATAAATCAATATTACCATTTGCATATACTAATACAATAGTAGAAGTACCAATATCATAAGCAATACATTTCATCCCAATGTCAGACATCCCCTCCACCTTACTAAAGGTTTCCATGTGATTATTTTGTGCGCCGGTATAATAAATAAAAAAAGCTTGATCGCATATTGTATATAATGAATTTCCATCGGTAGCAACTCCTAATGCAGTATTGTAGGGCAAGAGAGATGTCCAATAACCTATGGGTTTTTCAACGGCAATAATTGGGTTTGCAATTATATTAAATAAAAATAGTACAAAAAAAACTTGTTTTTTAAACTTCATATTTTCTTATGGTGTCAAAAATAAAAATTAAACGCATAATTTAGGTCATTATTGCATTTTATTACTTCATTGAATTTTATAAACATCAAAATTACTCTATATACATACTATTTTGCCAAATTTAATTTATTTTAGAAATAGGCGTTTTGTAATCATGATAAAATAAAAATTGCCAAGCTTCTTTTTTTCCACGTTCTGCATATTGTTCTCTTAATTGCATTGCTTTTTTACCGTCAAAATCGTATTTTGCAATATATCTTATAAGCATTTGTTTTAATTGAGGAGCCTCATCGCCTCCATAAAACACTTTATCTACTCCATCATTAATTAAAAAAACAATATGTTCGGGGCAATGAGCACCTGAATGACTATAATGTATATAGTTATCTATAAACCCTTCTTCAGCATCTAAGCATTTTACTTGGTTAGATAACAATAATGCTTCTATTTCTTCAGGTACATAAGAAGGCAATCCTGTCTTCAATGCATAATCTGCTTCTTTGCGATAAATATAATAATCTGCATTACAAAAAGAGGGCTTTATTATTCCATCTTCATCTTTAAAAACAATACCACCTGCATGGTCTTTATGTAAATGAGACAATAATACTTTTGTTACCGTTTCGGGTGCAATACCTATATCAAATAAATTTTGATGTATTTGCAATAACTTATCATCATTCGCAAACCCTAAACCGGTATCAAACAATAAAATATCCCTATCCGTAATTACTACAAATGGTTGCACATCTACATGAAGCGAACCAATACTTCTGGCAGTCAGTTCTTCCTTTTCTGCATTAAATCTTATAAATTGTTTATCATGTCCTACTGTAAATTGTCCCTCGGATAACGGATATATTTTTGCCATGTATTTTTTCTTATCTAATCAATACTTGTCTGTCGGCATCAAGCCTTATTAAAATAAATATAAGTATGCTAAAAGATACTAACGAAGAACCTCCATAACTTAAAAAAGGGAGTGTAATACCAATAACAGGGGCTAAGCCTATTGTCATGGATATATTAACTGCAAAATGAAAAAATAAAATAGATGCTACACAATAGGCAAATATTCTTGAAAAAGAGGAGCGTTGCCTTTCTGCAACAAAAACAATACGCATTAATAAAGATATATATAACAATACCAAAATAAAACTACCCACAAATCCGAATTGCTCCCCTATGGCACAGAATATAAAATCGGTACTTTGCTCCGGCACAAATTGATTTTTTGTAGATGTGCCGTTTAAATAGCCTTTACCATAAAACCCACCCGAACCGATTGCTATCTTAGATTGCAATACGTTATAATCTGAACTGTTTTCTTTTTTGTCATCGCCGGTTGCAGTAGTATTATCATATTCATTTGGCACTTCCTTGCCTATCATAGAATAAATACGCTGAATATGGTGTTTCTGCAATACATGCTTAAATGCAAATGGCACTGCAAACTGTGAAAAGCCGATACATATTAACCAACAGCCTACTAATACTACCCACGAAGATATTTTTTTACTAAGAGTGTCTCTAATAATAATGCCTATTAAAAATGCCAACCCTGTTAGAATAAAAAATATAGTTGTTTTTTCTATCAATAAGGTACCTAATACTAATAGTACCGTTGCAAAAACAATTACTAAAATGGTATTTGGCAATCCTTCTCTATACATTGCTAATATAAAACAATAATAGACCAATGCCAACCCTGTTTCCTTTTGAGCTAAAATAAATATTACCGGTAATTGTATTATTACAAAAGCTATGAGTCTACTTCTTAATTTTTTAAAATTAGTTTCGGGCATAGACAAGTATTTTGAAAGTGCCAGTGCCGTAAATAACTTACATACTTCTGCAGGCTGAAACCGAAAAGAACCGATACCTAACCACGACCGTGAACCCTTTACTTGTACCCCGGCAAAAATGGTTATTAGCAATATAAATAAACCTGCTGTATAAAAAAGAAATGCAAAAGACGAAAAGAACTTACTATCAGTCATTAATATCAACATGCCAATTATGAGTGCATAGCCGAACCATATTAATTGCTTCATGTAACTTTTATTCATCATAAAAAAAGTAGGGTCGGTAGAACGGTATTCTACCGAATAGACTGCAAGCAAACCTATAGTTACCAGCATAACATATAATAATATTATTATGCCGTCTATTCTTAAAAATAAAGGTTTTTTTACAAAGCTCATATTCTTATTTTAGTTCTTTTCTTGTCTTAAATAATCTACCCATTTATACATCTTCATAGAATCCATTACCTTACCTGTACTATCGGCAACACGCCTTCTTTCCCTTCTTAATTTATCATTCTCAGCATCATGTATTCTGCTTACAGAATCAATTGTGTAAACATATTTGTTTACCAAATGTGCATCAAACATTTTTTCTTCCATTGCTTGCCTTTTGGTAGATATGGAATCTTTTAAATATTTTTCTATCATCAAACTTGCTATTGGGCCTGCCCATGTAGCACCATAACCTGCGTTTTCAATAACTACGGCAATTGCAATTTGTGGATTTTCGCGCGGTGCAAATGCAACGAACATGGAATGATTCTGCATTTTAATAACATTGCCATTTACAACCGCCTTATTTTCTGCTGTTCCTGTTTTAGCACATATACTTACACCGTCTAACTTTACACCTGCTGCCGTGCCACTTTCTACCACATCTTGCATAGCTTGCTGCACAATATTAAAGGTAGAATCAGGCACATTTAATACTGTTTTCTTTAATTTATATTTTGCCAGTATCGCATCGTTAGCATTGCCACCAATAGACTTTACAAAATGGGGTGTATAATAATAACCTTTATTAGCAACAATACACATACCGTTTGCCATTTGCAATGGTGTAAGTGCAAGCTCGCCCTGCCCCATACCTACAAATACTACTGTACAAGAATTCCATACATTATTATACCGCTCATTATAGTAGGCAGAATCGGGCAATAATCCCTTGCCCTCAAATGGAATATCTACTCCGGTAGGATGCCCATAGCCAAATGCGTAAAAATAATCGTGCCAAGCTTGTAAGCCCACTTTTACATCATCAAATTTCTTTGAATCGACTGTAAGCCTAAAAATATGACAAAAATAGGAATTACACGAATGAGCCAAGGCTAAACGGAAATTAGATGCATGTCCTGCATCGCTATGCTCGCATGCTATGTGCCTGCCACAAAAATTATACCCTCCTGCACAACCCAACCCGAAAGACGGTGTAATAGCACCCACACTTAATGCCACCAAACCCGTCATAGGTTTAATTGTAGAACCCGGCTGATAGGTAGCCTGTATGGCACGGTTAAATAAAGGGCGGGTTGCATCGCGGTATAGCTGCGAATAATTCTTAGCCCGCTCCCTACCCCGCAACAAATTAGGATTATAAGTAGGGCTGCTTACCATTGCTAATATGCCACCGGTCTTAGGGTCTATTGCAACAACACTGCCAATTTTATTTTGCATCAATTTCTCGGCATAAGCTTGCAAATCGGCATCCAAATACAACTCTAACGACTTGCCCGATACTTCCATACTATCCAGCATGCCTCCCCGATAGGGGTCGCGGGGGCGATTAAATTTATCTCTTTCTAAATAGTGTACTCCACGTTGCCCACGCAATACCTCTTCATATTGCAGCTCCATACCACTAAGCCCCGCATAGTCGCCTTGCCTATACGACGAATAGCGTGATTTCTTTAGCATCTCCGGCGATACCTCACCTATGTAACCTAATACAATACCGGCACACTCATTTTGATATTCTCTTATGTTACGTTCCACCAATTCGAAGCCGGAAAACATATAGGCATTTTCTTGAAATTTTGCCGTTTGCTCTTGGCTTAGCTGCTCCATAAACGGACTTTGACGCACATCTATGTTTTGTAAGCTTACCCGTTTCATAATAGAAATAAAAGTAGGTTTATCAATATCTAAAGAACTGCAAAACTGATTCGTATCTAATTTTATTATATTTTTTGGGGTAACCATTAAATCGTAAACCAAGGTATTAGATAGCATTTTTTTTCCTTTACGGTCTAATATAATACCCCGAGGCGGGTAAACTACCTTTTTATAAATGGCTATGTCATTAGCCAGAATTTTGTATTTAGGTTCAAAATTCTGAAGAAAGAATAAACGTACCAATATTATAGACGCAGCGCCTATAAATATAAATATAATGATAAAAGAACGCGGATTAGCCGCAGAAGACATAAGTATTTCCCTTAAAATATAGGAATGCAGTGCAAACCTAAGCTAAAAAGGTGAATCTTTGTATTGTAATTCTAAAAACCGGAACAGATAATAAAATATATTATCAACAATATGTGGAAAACATTTTGAAAAAATATTTTGGAGATTAGAAAACAATAATTACTTTTGCACTCCCAAAATACACCGATAGTCCTGTGGTGTAACGGTAGCACAACAGTTTTTGGTACTGTTTGTTCTGGTTCGAATCCAGCCGGGACTACCTCTTGGGAAAGAACGGAGAGTTATTGTGCAAATGCACAGTAAACTTTCCGTTTTTTTTGCCCCCAAAGGTATTATCATTCTGAATATTATGTTATTTTTAGGCTATTTCATTTAGCTTTGTCAAGTAAATGCCTTCGTAGAAGGAGTTTATTCTTACTTCTGGATTCCCTACGGAAAATCTGGAAGAACGGGCTGTCTAAATAGAAATGACGATATTCTCCTACCAAAATCTCGAAGTTTATAAGAAAGCTTTTGCTGCTAATCAGAAAGTTTATTGTCTTCTTAAAGGCAATAAAGGGATTCCACGTTATGCAAATGACCAAATAGGACGTGCAAGCCTTTGCATCATGTGGGAAAATTAAATTCTAATAGAAGAACCTAAACTTCCCTTAACAAATATTGGTATTCCTCTGTGGTTAGATGAATTTGTTTTAAAATTTCATTTATTAATGGGCGACCTAAATCCATTTTACCATGGTGAGGAATGGTAGTATATCTGCCATCAGGATGCCTATAAAATCTATGACTTCCCTTTTGCCTAATAAAATAGAATCCCAATTTTAAAAGGATTTTTTCTAATGTGGAAGCATCGGTAAGCGATAACCTGCTCATATTTCTACGTGTATTTGTTGCACTCCAACATATTCAGGAAGGGTTTCTAATTCTTCTTTAGTTAATTCTTCCAAACAAAGTTCAATCACCTCTTTAAGATTAATAGTTAATTGGTCAAGGCTTGTTGCTTGTGTATGAGCGCCGGGCAAAGAAGGTACATAAGCTATATAAACACCGGCTTCTTTGTCTCGTTCTATTTGTGCAGTAAACTGATAATGTTGCATTCCACAAAGATAAGTAATTATAAAAATAACTCCTAAAAACTGACACACAGCTACCCGCACAAATCATTCATCTTTATTTTTCAGACAACAAAGGACGGAAATTTTAGGGGTGCAAATCATTTTCAGTCACGACTCGTCGGGATGGACGTGGTTATTGAAGTCTCGGAGAAAGGTAGGGCAGTTTAGAATGGACGATTTAACCAGGGAGGGGAAGTTTATTTATCTTTGTCAAAAAAGGTTGCACCGTTTTTTTTAAGACTTTAAATCCCAATATGAGGGCGTAGAGCGTTAGCCTGCGCTTCGCTCTCATTTTTCTTTAGGTTGAAAGTTTTTCTTGTAACGAAAAAGGTTTATCTTTGAGAACATGTTAACCACTCGTAGCATTTCAGGAGGCGTTGTAAGATTGCCCGACGAACGATGGGTTCACATAGTTGAGCGGCATCCTGAAATGGCAGGTCATCTTGAAGATGTATTGCTGGCTGTTGCCGCACCTGAGTATATCTTTAAAGGAAGCGATGATGAACTGTTGGCAGCAATGAGGTTTAATGAAAAAAAATGGCTTGTAGTAATATATAAAGAACAAAGCATAGACGGATTTGTACTGACATCTTACATTACAAGTAAAACAGAAAAACTATTTAAAAGGCATATCTTATGGCAGAAATAATCATTCCCGATATTATGCAGGCTGTAAAAGCAATAAAGCATAGCAAAGCCGATAATGTACATATACAGTATGACAGTGCTGCGGATGTGATGTATGTTAATTTTGGGCCGCTCCTCCCTGCTGACGATAGTGAGTTAGATGATGATGATATTCTTTACCGTTATCGGGATGGTGAAATAATCGGGCTAACAATTACTCATTATAGTAAGAGGTGACTTGGATTTAGCGTTTAAAATAATTTAATCTCCAATACCTGACAATAAGTTTTTTTCGGCAAGGATTTTTTTCAATGGGTATATCCTATTAGAAAAAACTTTAAAACGGTTGGATATTATGTCAGGTGGGACTACCTCTTGGGAAAGAACGGAGAGTTATTGTGCAAATGCACAGTAAACTTTCCGTTCTTTTTTGCCCTCAAAAGAATTATTATTCTGACTATTATGTTTTCTTTAGGCTATTTTATTTATCTATGTCAAGTAAATGCCTTTGTAAAAGGAGTTCATTCTTACTTCCGGATTCCCTGCGGAAAATCCGGAAGAACGGGGTTCTATTTGTGCAGTAAACTGATAATGTTGCATTCCACAAAGATAAGTAATTATAAAAATAACTCCTAAAAACTGACACACAGCTACCCGCACAAATCATTCATCTTTATTTTTCAGA
>CAIYTT010000020.1 GCA_903929195.1 uncultured Bacteroidota bacterium | reverse complement strand
GATAATTATAAAATTATATTTCATTAATAGACAAATGTTATTTTTTTTTGTATTTTAATTAATAATAAATACTTTTAGGGCATGAAAAGAATTTCACAATTATTTTTTACATTATTATTTTGTAGCTATGTTACCGGAATAAAAGCACAAGTAATTATTACTTTAGCAGGAAATGGTACAAGTGGTTATGCCGGTGATGGTGGTGTTGCAGCAACTTCGCAATTAAATAGCCCTACAAATGTAACACTTGATGCAAGTGGTAACTTATACGTTGCAGATTTTGTAAATCACCGTATCCGTAAAATAAGTAGTAATGGAATTATTACAACAGTAGCAGGAAATGGAATTGGTGGTTTTGCTGGTGATGGTGGTGTAGCTACTGCTGCAAAAATAAATTTTCCCTCTGGTATTGCAATTGATGCAGCCGGGAACATATATATAGCAGATTGTTACAATCATAGAATTCGTAAAGTTAATAATTCAACAGGTATTATTAGTACAGTTGCTGGTAACGGTGCTGCCGGATATGTTTCAGATGGTTCTGCTGCAACATCTGCAAATGGTAGTCTATATTTTCCTTCAGGTGTTGCTGTTGATGCTACAGGCAATTTGTATATTGCAGATAAAAATAATAATAGGATACGCAAAGTAAACACATCAGGTATTATCAGTACGCTTGCAGGAACAGGTATTGCCGGATATTCCGGGGATGGTGCTACAGCTACAGCAGCAAAAATATTTGAACCAACAAGTGTTGCAGTTGACCCAAGCGGAAATATTTACATATCAGATTATGGAAACAATTGCATTAGAAAAATTACAGTATCTTCTGGAAACATAAGTACAATAGCAGGAACAGGAATAGCAGGTTATTCAGGAGATGGCGGTGTAGCTACAGCTGCAAAACTACATGGTCCGTTTAGTGTTGCATTAGATGCAAGTAATAATATATACATAGCAGATGATGACAATAATAGAATTAGAATGATTTCAAGTTCAACTGGAAACATAAGCACGTATGCAGGTACCGGGGTTGCAGGATTTAGTGGTGATAATGGTTTAGCAGTTAGTGCAAAGTTGAATTTGCCAACTGGTATTGCCATAAGCAATAGGGGCATTGCTTATATTGCAGATAGCAATAATAATAGAATAAGAAAAATATTTAATAATCATGCCCCTTATTTTGTAAATGGTCATACACAATACGATACTGTATGTCAAAACACAACTTACAACACAATTAACACTTTATTAAGTGCAAATGATACTGATTTAATGCAAAACATAACGTGGAGCGTTGTTTCATCAGCACATTTAGGTTCTGTTGGTGGTAGTTTTTCAACTTATTCCACAGGTATTACTACCACACCAAGCGGATTTCTTTACACACCAACATATGGTGCATCCGGTACAGATTCATTTAAAATAGCAGTATCAGACGGAATTGCACAAGACACAGTAACTATATATATAACAATAAAGCAATTACCAAATGCGGGAACAATATTAGGGTCAGCAAGTGTTTGCCTACATGCAAGTGTTCTATTAAGCGATGCAGCACCAGGAGGTTCATGGAGTGCAACAAATAGTAATGCGACTATTGTTAGTGGTAGCTTAACCGGTGTAAATTCCGGATATGATACAATTAAATATACAGTAATTAATTCATGCGGTACTGCTGTAACTTCAAAAACAATTATAGTTAGAAATTTACCTTTTGCAGGAACAATATCAGGTTCTGCTACTTTTTGTCAAAGTACAGTAGATACCCTAATAAATTCCGGAATTACAGACGCATATTATAATACATATTTATATACAAATTCCCATTCTACAATTGTACATTCCAGCTCAAATTATTATATAAACGGAACAACAGGTGGAACAGATACATTAAAAATAGTTGTTACCAGTCTATATGGTTGTGGCAACGACACCGCAATAAAATCTATAACAATAAATCCACTTGTTGTTCCCGGTACTATTTCTGGTGCAACAAATGTATGTGTAGGTTTAATGATTACTTTATCTGATACAGCAACCGGTGGCATTTGGTCATCAAGAAATGCTACTATTGCTACTGTAGGTTCTACCGGCATAGTTACAGGAATAAGTA
This sequence comes from uncultured Bacteroidota bacterium, assembly GCA_903929195.1. GTDB lineage: Bacteria > Bacteroidota > Bacteroidia > Chitinophagales > Chitinophagaceae > CAIYTT01. The sequence goes on along the minus strand of CAIYTT010000020.1, from coordinate 2,049 downwards.
ATGGTACGGATACAATTAGCTATACTAAAACGAATTCTTGTGGAAGCCTAAGTGCAACCAAAATAATTAATGTACATGCATTACCCCATGCTAGTCATATTTATGATTCTACTTCAACACTTTGTGTTGCTTCACATACTACTTATTTAGATACTACTACAGGTGGTTCTTGGTATAGAGTTACCGGAAATGCAAGTGTTTCATCAACAGGTGTTGTAACAGGAATTTCTGCTGGTGTAGATACAATAAAATACGTTGTAACTAGTACATACGGATGCAGACCGGATACTGCAAAAATTTCAATAACTATCAACCCTTTGCCTTATGGTAGAATTACCGGACCAAATGGAGTTTGTGTAGGTGATAGTGTTGTACTTAGAGATAGCGTTTTGGGTACAGGGGTATGGACTATTTTTAATCACTTTGCTGCATCATTAAGTGGAATGAGCCAAGATAGTGTAATTGTACATGGCATTGCAGGTACAAGTAGTACACACCCGGATACAGTAAAATTAACTGTTTCAAACTCCTGTGGAACAATAGTTGTAAAAAAAGTATTTAATATATATGCAATACCAAATGCAGGAGTAATAAATGATTCTGCTTCCGATAGATTATGCGTTAACACACATATATATCTCTATGATACAACATCAGGAGGTTATTGGATTCGTAAAAATACACTTATTAGCCTTGATTCTCCCGGAACAGGAAGAATTTATGCAAATGGAGCAGGTATTGATACAATTGGATATGTACTTTTAAGCACTCATGGATGTTTAAATGATACAGTTTATAAAACAATTACTATTGACCCTTTACCAAATGCAGGAATAATAAGCGGCAATTCAAAAGTTTGTGTTGCAGTATTAGATACTTTTACTGCTTCAATAACCGGTGGTTCATGGTATCTTATAAATCATAAAGCTCATATTTATTATCCAGGAGTAGTACATCCTGATTCAATCGGAACAGATACATTATTGTATGTAATAAGTAATAGATGTGGAATTGATACTGCAACAAAAATAATTACTGTTAACCCTACACCTTTTGCAGGTGTTATTAATGGTGGAAATACAATTTGTACTGGAAGTAAAATAAATTTGTCTGATACATTATCTACCGGTACTGGTCATTGGGGAACATCTAATAGTAATATTAATATCAATACTAGTGGACAAATTACAGGAATTTCAAGTGGTATAGATACTATTTTCTATATTTTAGATAATGCATGTAGATACACTTACAGTAGTAGAGTAATAACGGTAAATCCATTACCAAATGTAGTACCAATAGATATTTTCCCAAATAGTCTTACTTTTTGTAAAAATACCTTATACCAAAATTTTGGTTCAAATACTGCGCCAGCATCTGATATTAAATATACATGGACTTCTACTAATGCTGAAGTATTTTCCGGAACTCATAAACAAAGTTGCATTGTTAGTTTTCACGATACGGGTACTGCAATAATAAAAATTACATCAAAAGAAATTAATACAGGTTGTATGAGTTATGATTCAATATTTGCTCATGTTACCGACATTGTTTCTCCAAATCCGGTATCAGTTATTTATTCCTCACCAAGTTTAATTTGTCTTGATAATACACCTATTCAATATAGGTGGGGATATGACATTTATTCTTCATTAAATCCTTATGTAATTTCCGGACAAGTATTTCAAATGTGTGAGCAAGACACATTAAATACTGTTACAAACAAGTATTGGGTAGAAACAAAATATGAAAATGGGTGTATGCAGAAATCTTATTATAATGCACCAACAAATATTATACAATTAAATGAAAACAATATAGATGTAAAAATATATCCCAATCCTGTATTAATCTCATTAAATATAGAAGTATTAGGTGCAAAAAATGCAGATATATTATTTATGAAAATAAGTGATATTACAGGTAGAGAAGTGAAATCTGAATTAATAATTGATGGTAAATCAATTATAGATTTTTCAGAGCAAACTTCCGGATTATATTTTGTTGAAATAATGCAAAATGGGATAAAAGTAAATACAAAAAAAG